>JAFXVU010000087.1 GCA_017534705.1 Bacteroidaceae bacterium | reverse complement strand
GAGCTCGATGTTCTTGATGTTCAGCTTGTCTTCCAAACCCTCACTGAAAATCTCATCTGTCAGGTTGATGTGACTGCCAGAGGCAATCACCACGGTGCGGTTGCTGCCTAAGGCCTTGATGAACTCCACGCCGTTGTGGACTACTATACGTGAGGCGTTTTCTGTGGCTCCAAGGCTGGAACCAATCATCAGCAATAACGCTGTTAACGTGTTCTGAATAAATCTTCTTCTCATATTCTATCTTTTTTAGGTTATTTCATACTCCCCGACCCTCTAAGGGAATGGGGTGACGGCAGGCTGGGGTGGGGTATCTAAAGAACTAGGAGCTAAAAGCTAAAAACTAAAAACTAATCTCCCCATTAGCCTTCTTCTTTGCAAATATATATAGATTTCTGCTAATACACGATATTTTTTGTTTTTTTCTCCTTTTTTGGGCGTTTTATTTGTAACTTTGCATGAAATTTCAAAACTAAAATTCTCACTACACAACACTAAATGGAATTAGCAAGCAAGTACAACCCAGCGGAGGTTGAATCTAAATGGTATCAGTATTGGCTCGACCAAAAACTATTCGCTTCAAAGCCCGACAATCGTGAACCTTACACTATAGTTATACCGCCTCCTAACGTGACGGGTGTCCTGCACATGGGACACATGCTCAACAACACCATACAGGACATTCTGATCCGTCGTGCCAGAATGGACGGAAAGAACGCACTCTGGGTTCCGGGAACTGACCATGCCAGTATCGCCACTGAAGCAAAGGTCGTGAAGAAACTCGCTGAGCAAGGCGTCAAGAAACACGATTTGACGCGTGATGAGTTCCTTACTCATGCATGGGACTGGACTCGTGAACATGGTGGCATCATCCTCAAGCAACTCCGCCGTCTCGGTGCATCTTGCGACTGGGACCGCACAGCTTTCACCATGGATGAAACGCGTTCCAAGAGTGTCATCAAGGTCTTCGTTGACCTCTACAATAAAGGATACATCTACCGCGACCTGCGCATGGTCAACTGGGATCCGAAGGCCCTCACCGCCATCTCCACCGAGGAAGTGGTGTATAAGGAGGAACAGAGCCATCTTTTCCATCTGAAATACTATGTGGACGGCTTGCAGACTCTTGACAACGAGGAGGATTTGAAAGCCGCTGGAAACATCATCAACAAGGATGAGAAAGGATACTATGCTGTTGTGGCCACCACACGCCCTGAGACCATCATGGGCGACACCGCCATGTGCATCAACCCCAAAGATGCCAAAAACCAGTGGCTGAAAGGTCGCAAGGTTATTGTGCCGCTTGTGAACCGCGTCATCCCTGTGATTGAGGACCGTTATGTGGATATTGAGTTCGGTACCGGATGTCTGAAGGTCACTCCCGCTCACGACACCAACGACTATATGCTGGGTAAGACACACCATCTCGAGACCATCGATATCTTCAATCCCGATGCCACCATCTCTGACCAGAGTCCTCTCTATGTGGGTATGGACAGAATGGATTGCCGCAAGCAGATTACCAAGGACCTCCAGGAAGCAGGACTGATGCAGCGCATCGAAGACTACACCAACAAGGTGGGTTATTCTGAGCGCAACCCTGACACGGCTATTGAGCCAAGGCTTTCCTTGCAGTGGTTCCTCAAGATGAAGCATTTCGCTGAGATTGCCCTCAAACCAGTGATGGAAGGTGAGATGAAGTTCTATCCCAACAAATATGTCAACACTTACCGCAACTGGTTGGAGACCATTCAGGACTGGTGCATCAGCCGCCAACTCTGGTGGGGACACCGTATTCCTGTCTATTATCTCTCCAATGGCGAATATGTGGTGGCAGAGACCCCAGAAGAGGCACTTGCACTTGCCAAGGAGAAGACTGGCAACGCCAATCTGACCCTCAACGACCTCCATCAGGATGAGGACGCACTCGATACTTGGTTCTCGTCATGGCTCTGGCCTATCAGCCTTTTCGACGGCATCAACAATCCTGGCAACGAGGAAATCAACTACTACTATCCCACCAGCGACCTTGTGACCGCTCCAGACATCATCTTCTTCTGGGTGGCTCGTATGATTATGGCTGGCGAGGAGTATATGGGTAAGTATCCGTTCAAGAATGTCTATTTCACGGGTGTCGTGCGCGACAGCATCGGACGAAAGATGTCGAAGAGCCTCGGCAACTCACCCGACCCCATCGAACTCATCGACCAGTACGGAGCAGACAGCGTGCGTATGGGTATGCTGCTCTCAGCACCTGCTGGAAACGACATTCTCTTCGATGTGGCGCTATGCAAGCAGGGACAGGCTTTCTGCAACAAGATATGGAACTCCTACCGACTTGTGCGCGGATGGGACACGGCTGACATTGAGCAGCCTGAGAGTTCACGTATCGCCATCAAGTGGTTCGAGGCCAAAATCAAGGCCGAGGCTGAGGTCATCGCTGACTTGTTCACAAAGTACAGACTCAGCGAGGCACTGATGTGCGCTTACAAACTCTTCACCGACGAGTTCTCCGGGTGGTACCTTGAGATGATCAAGCCTGCTTACCAAAAGCCCATCGACCAGAAGACTTTCGACGAAACGCTGCGTTTCTTCGATATGCTTCTCAGAATACTCCATCCCTTCATGCCGTTCATCACTGAGGAACTGTGGCAGAATATCTATGAACGCAAGGAAGGCGAGAGCATCATGACTGCTTCCAACCACATCGACCCACTCACGGACAGCGACAGCGCCTTAATCAAAGAGATTGAGACCGTGAAGGAGATTGTCGCTGGGGTACGTGCCGTGCGCAACCAGAAGAACATCGCGCCCAAGGAGACTCTCGCCCTTGAAGTGGTGGGTAATGCTGCCGTCAACGGATACGATTCAGTCAT
>JAFXVU010000086.1 GCA_017534705.1 Bacteroidaceae bacterium | reverse complement strand
GTTGAATGGTAATGGTAAGATGAGTGTCGGCAAAAATGCCATGCTTATTGAAGAAGATGGCAACGGCAAAGCCACCAACGCTTATGCTTTCGAATGCTGGCTTTATCTCGATGAATGGACAGAAGGTGCTTATCTCTTCCGCAAGGAAAATGAGGATGGTACTCAGGGCATAAGCATTCGTCTGGGTGAAGAAGACAAGCAACAGGTCTTTGTACGTGTCGATGGTCGTGACTATGGACATGGAGGCAAGCTGGTTGTCGGCGAATGGATGCACTTTAGCATAGTGAGCCGCACGGCAACTGCTTCCGCACAGCTATTTGGCTATGTGTATAATGGCACAATGAGTTTGGGCAAGAACAGCATGTGTGATCCTGTTGCCGACAACAAACCTACCAACACCAGCCGTTTCGAAGCTTACATCGGAGAGGGACTGAAAGGCAAGATGGATGATATTATGATTTGGAACAACCGTCCCTTCGATAGCAACGAGATAAAGTCTAACATGCAAGGCCAGTTCAAAATGCCCGGCATTGGCAAAGAGGTTACCGCCGAAACCATGCGCTGTTACAACAGTTTGTGGCGATTTGACAAGGATGATGCCCCTGGCTATGATTCCTATTCACAGGATGAGTGGCTTGCCATCATGAAATCGGCATACAGTGGCTATCGTGGTGCCAAATTCCGCATATCGGTGAAGAGTCATGACGGATGGGAAACCACCATCAGTAACAAAAGCCGACGCGAGATATTTGCTGCTGACCTTGCCCAACTGAGTGAGAACTACGACGGAGTGGAACTCGACCTTGAGTGGGCGAATAGTTGGGCTAATTACGGCTTACTTGCCGAAGCTATTCGCAAGGCATTGCCCGAAGGAAAGATTTTTGAAGTCTCGGTTCATGCTTACAACTATAGTTATCCTACAGCAAAGATGGGTGTAGTGGATGCTTTTACCGTACAGCAATACGGTCCTCAAAAGGGATGGTTCTCCATGAGTAACTATAGATCCACACTTACCTCGATGGTAAACTATGGATATACAAAGAATAAAGTCTATGCTTCATACAGCACCACCACTTCAGGACCTTATTCCGGTGGGACGATGGTTAGCTCTGTCATCAAGGGTGTGCGCAGTGGATTAATGGAGGGCGACTTCCAACCCAACAGTGAAACAGACTCTTGGACGGGTTCAGATGGACTGACCTATTACTTTACAGGTCCTCTGCAGACTTACAATCGCGCCAAGTATGTTGTCGACAATCTGTATCACGGCATCTTCTACTGGGATATGGGAAACGATGTTCCTGTGAGTCATAAGTATAATTTGGCCAAGTGGTGCAGTTATGCGTTGAATGCCAATGTCGACACTCTCATTACCCATGTCGATGTGAAACCGTATGACAAATCATCAGGCATTAGAGAGATGCGCTATGCCGACGGCAGAATTGAAATGGTAGGCAAAGTCAGCGTTTACAATATGGCTGGTATGCTTGTCCGCAAGGCTGCAACCAGAGAGGAAGCCGTAGGAGTGTTGCCCCGTGGACTCTATATATTAAAGGGTAAGGACTCTCAAGGCAAACAGGTTGCTGAGAAAGTGAATAAACAATAATAATAACCAATATTATCCACACCATGAGAAAAATTCTTTATTTTGCTGTTGTTGGAATCTGTCTGTGTGGCATTGTCGCTTGCGAAAAGGATTTCGAGAATCCTGGCGATTTTAGTGTCAAAGCCACATTGGGATTTAATCCAGCAAGTGCGCTTTCTAAGAAAGATGGCACTGTCTATGAATTCAAAGTACTAAGTGAGAAAGACACTGCTTTTGAGAGCAGTTTCGTCAAGAGTGACACTACCTTCGATGCCAGTGGAGAACCTGTCATTGGTCCCGACGGCAAAATGGTCATCAACTACGACACCATCTATTTCAAGACAGGAAAGGTGGCCCACTACTACGAGATGGATACCATCATACTTCCATCCTATGAAGACACATTTACCGTGCATGTTGTCAGCAATGCGCTGTGGAAAGCACCACAGTTCAAACCTAAGAAGACACAGTGGTTCTTCAACTACAACTTGCAGACAGGCGGCACTTCGCTCTATGGTGGTGGTGACGGCTATTTCTATTTCCGCGTTAATCGTAACAAGAACAAGTCACGTTCTGAAAAGGCCGAACAGTACATCTTCACCTCCGACTCGACTGTGATGTATCACTTCGTATTTGGTCAGGTGGGCGAAAAAGACTCATAAAAGAAAGGAGGACATGCTATGAGACACAGATTATTTATCATTCTGAGCTGCTTGTTCGTATCAGTGACAATGTTGGCTCAACATAAGATAACAGGTGTAGTACTCGACTCTGAAGGTGAACCAGCCATCGGTGCATCCGTCCTTGAAAAAGGAACTGTTGGGAATGGTGCCGTTACCGACATAGATGGAAAGTTTACCCTGAATCTCTCCCGTTCCAACTCCACCATCATCGTTTCTTACGTAGGCTATGACAAGCAAGAGATTGCTGTCAGAGGGCGTCACACAGTCGATGTGACCCTGAAGACCTCAACTATGGACGAAGTAGTTATCGTAGGTTTTGCCACGCAGAAGAGAATCAATGCTACTGGTGCAGTAAAGACCATCGGTGATGAGATGACAAAGGATCGTCCTACGGTGAATGCCGTTCAGTCGCTTCAGGGAGCTATTGCAGGTCTGAACATCACCAACGATGCCGGTGGTGCCCCTGGAACTTCAATGAATATTAACATCCGTGGTGTTGGTAACTTGGGCGATGGTTCCTATTCTTCACCACTTATTTTGATTGACGGTATGGAAGGTGACTTGAGCACCTTGAACCCTGCTGACATTGAAAACGTCTCCGTGCTGAAGGATGCTGCTGCAGCCTCCATCTATGGTTCGCGTGCTCCTTTCGGTGTGATTCTTGTAACGACCAGAAGTGGGGCGACAAACAAAAGCACGAAAGCTGAAATTCAGTATGCCGGTAATGTACGCATTAATCAGCCTGTAAATATTCCTGATCCTGTCGATGGACTGACATTCGCCTACATGATGAACGACGCCTATCAGAACTCGGGTGGTAACCCTCCCTTCAGTTCAACTCAAATCGATAGAATCAAGGCTTACATGAGTGGAAAGTCCACAAAAACTACCGACTTCTATCCCACACTGGATACTTGGTTTAAGAATCAAGCCTTGTTTGGTAACACCGACTGGTATGATGTTTATGTGAAGAACCAAACCGTTTCGAACGAACACAATCTGTCGGTAAGTGGCAACGCAGGCAAGCTCAACTATCGTATCTCTGGTAACTATTTGAGCCAAACAGGTCTGTATAACTATGCCGATGAAATGTATCACCGTTTCAACATCGCTGGAAAGTTCCAGTACAAACCTCACAAGATGGTGACAATAGGCTATAGCGTCCGCTTTGCTACTGACGGCTATAACAAACCGTCAGCTATCGATGACCAAGGTCTATTTTATCACAATCTGGGACGACGTGCTTCGGTGGTGCCTATTATCAACTCCATGAGCGGAGAGTATTCTGAAGACTCCATGATCCCTGCCGTCAAAGATGGTGGACGCATTAATCGTCGTACGAAGAAATTCTACAATCAAGGAAGTTTGGTTGTAGAGCCAATCAAAAACTGGAAGATTCATGTTGAAATTAACAGCCGTCTCGAGTGGAATCCTTACACCCGCGGCTTCAATCCGCTTCCTTTCCACATGCCTTCGGGCAAACTCGCTTATATGTTAGTCAACGAAGGTGTTGACCCAAAGCATACGGTCAATGCCAATGGTACTTATTCCGTCTTCCCAGACTATGGTGAGACTTATCGGGAAAATGCCGAGACAAGGATCAACTTCTTTGGCAACAATGTCTACACCGACTACAAACTCACCATCAAGGATGCACATAACTTTACGTTCTTGTTAGGTGAGCAGACCGAGTATTGGAAGCGCAACACCGATCGTGTGGGTTATTACTATTCAAAGTATGTCGATAAGGATACCAAGGAATAC
>JAFXVU010000085.1 GCA_017534705.1 Bacteroidaceae bacterium | reverse complement strand
AGGGTGGAGTTGGCTTTGCCTTCTTCCATTGTGTTAGCCGAAAGATTTGGCCTTTCTTCTATCATGCCGCCTGTGCCGCGCAGATAGCAGTATTTTGCAATCTGGGCGGTGTCACCGCGGATGCAGTCGATGTTGTCGGTGATGTAGCGCATTTCGGCGGCGGCCTCATGCCGCTGGTTCATGTAGTAATCATACACGGCCGAGACGAAATGGAATTCACTCAAAGCGTAGTTCCACAAACGCAATTGGTGAGGATTCATGGACTCTGTGTTGCCTGTGAGACGGTCCAGATGGCGTTGAGCGTTGTTGCGGTGGTCGTAGTATTCCTTGTTGCTGCTGGTGCGCTGGCACAGTTCCATCAAACCAACGTCAGCCATAAGTGCCAACAACTCGTTCTTCGACTCTGCGGTCACTTGACGGTAAAGACGTCTGGCAGTGGCATAGTCGGCTCTCATGGTCATCGAAAAGGCCTTGTGACACAAAGCCTCATGCCGTCCGTCGGAGTAGTCACTGGATTCCCTTAAGGCTTGCTCTGCGTATCGTTCAGTCTCGGACAACGACACATAACGGTTCTTGTAGGCTTGTTCGTTTAGGGCATCGGCTTGGTCATGCCGTGAGGCGGAGTCGCCCATCTTGGCACCACACGCCGACAACAGTATAATGCCCAAGAGCAGCAGATACTCTTGGAGAAAACGTCTTGGTGTCTGGTGTCGGTTCGCGGTGCTTCGCATGATACGTTGTTTGTCAATAGGTATATCATGCAAATTTACAATTAAAAATCGAAATACCCGAAATTTTTCGTTCAACAAATCGTCAAGTAATTATTCGGCGCGTCGATTATGTTTTAATAACTACCTAAAGCATGCTTGTTCTATGGTCTCAGTAACTGGATAAGTCATATTTCTTTCATTTTTTTCGAGTTTTATCATACGGTGTATGTTTTTTTGACTATATTTGTAGTTGATTTCAAAATTAACCCCGTTTGCTTTGAAGAATTTATACTACAACCAGATTGTGGAGTTGCTGGAGCACAAGCCTGAAGGAATGAAACTTCAGACGATTGTGCTTCATGTCTATAATCAGAATTGTGGACTTTTCGAGCGTCCCGACCTCTATAAGCGAATGTATTCTTCCATCAGCATGTATCTTTGGAAGCAGAGCAAGAAGAAACGCTCGCCTTTCCAATCGGTGAAAGGCAAATGGGGATGCTATAGACTAAAGCGCGGTTTTGTCATTCAACTTGAACTCTGCTTCGACGACTTCACCTACGACGAGATTCAGCCCAAGAAGAAAAAGAAATTCGATCCCGACAAACTACCCAACCTTTTCGGATGGTAATGCCTGGCATTCCCTCGCAAAATTGACAGAATAGCTTATTTCCACTTGGCACTTTTACGATAATCACGTCTTTTGGCATAAGAGGCTACGACATCTCGATATTTGAATGTCTTTAGCATAGAGAATAAAAAAACCAGCCATACAACTTTCCCGAGGAAGTGCGTGATGGCTGGTTTTTTGTATGTGTTGAGGAAAGAGGCCTCCCTTACTGATTGAAACGGCTGTAGATGACGTCGAGTTTGATTTTGTCGCTTCCACCAACGAGTTTGGCGGAACGCATGGAGAAGTCATGACTCAACTTCACCAGTTTCTTCGAGGAGTCGTAGGTGCACTCTACAGGGATTATCAGCACCTTGTTGTAGTTCTTGCTCGCTGTGCCGTTTTTCTTTTCGGCGATACAGGTGTTGATGAGTTTGGAGATGTTTCCGAAGGTGAAAGTGTTGGTGTTTCTGGAGAATGAGGTGATATAAGAAGTCACTCCATCGGCTACCTCATAGTTCTCGAAAAATCCGTTGTTGTAGTCATCAAGCCTCACAAGCAGTACGGTATTAGGTATGTTGAGCTTGAAGTTGCTTTGTACCTTGTCGTTGTAGCGGGTGAGCGTAAGCGACACTGTGTTGAGGGTGTCCTTGACATCGAAAGAATCCACCGGCAGAGTCACCTCGGTGAAGATGCCTGCGGGAGTCTTAAGATAGGTGGCGTCTGTGACATCCATCAGCACGTCGAGGTTTGAATTCTCAAAGCGCGTTTCCTGCACCACCTCTTCAGTAGCCGCGAACTGTTGTGTACCTAAGGTGTCTTTCTTTAGCGAGGTAGAGTAATACCTGTAATCGATGTTGAACTGACAGATGTCGATGTAAGCGATGGCACCGTCTCCGCTCTCCAGCTTGAAGTAGAAACCTTTGCTACATGGCAGTCCGCTGTTTTGCCAGGCCTCGGTGTTGGCCAGGATGTTGGGGTTTTCGCGGTAGGCGTCATAGATGGCCTGTCCGTACTCACGAGGCAGTGGTATGGTGATGTTGGTGTTATAACCCTTTTTCCATCTTTCGCTGTCCTCAATGGTGCGGTCGGAGAGGGTGTACCATTTCTCGGCGATGGGTGGCTGGGTGGTGTCGTAATATTTGGTAGGGTCGATGTTTGTGTAATAGTTCACATCGGGGTCCATAATCACGTTCAGTGGATAGACACTTACCTTGAAAGTGGTCAGAGAGTCGCCCACAAATTCCTTGACGAAGAGCTTGACCTCGGCTGAAGTGATGGAATCGTTGACCACAGAGTCAGGGAAGGTGAACGCCTCGTTGCAATGGAACTGTGCGAGGAAGTCCGACTTGATGATAGTGCCGGTCTCAGGGTCTGTGAATCTGCCTAAGTAGGAAATGTTGGAGCGAGCGAGCACTGAATCGCCCACAAAATAGGAACGTGTTTCGGTGTCGTAGCTTTTGTAGATGCTGCTCACGAAGTCGTTGTTGGGCATCATATCGACACCGAGTGTGGAAGTGTTGTCATCGCAAGCGATGAGAATCAGCGCCGCAATGAGCACTGAGGGTAGATTACTAATCTTCATTTAGAATAATTCTGAAATAATAATCAAGTGTCTATGTTGTCGTTGCAGGGCAAGGACTGGACATGTTCTTCCTATGCCGAGCGCAGCCAATGTTCAAAAATGCGATTGGGCGCAGCCAATGGTCAAAAATGCGATTTAGCGAGTGCAGAGCTGAGCTTGTTCATGCTATGCCGAGCGTGAGCATTTTAGGCGAAGCCAATGTTCAAAAATGCGATTTAGCGAGTGCAGAGCTGAGCTTGTTCATCCTATGCCGAGCATGAGCATTTTAGGCGAAGCCAATGTTCAAAAATGCGATTTAGCGAGTGCAGAGCTGAACTTGTTCATCCTATGCCGAGCGTAAGCATTTTAGGCGAAGCCAATGTTCAATGGTCAATGGTCAATGGTCAAAGGCCAATGGTCAATGCTCAAAAACCTCGTCGAAAAGGTTGATGCAAGCATTGTGGTATTCTTCCTTGTCCTCAGGTCGCTGAAGGGTAGGGATGCCCAGCGATTCGATGAATTGCTTCACATTGTCACTGAAGGCTGTGTCCTCGAAGATGATGCCGTCGGAGTATTTGGCGGCGAGTTT
>JAFXVU010000084.1 GCA_017534705.1 Bacteroidaceae bacterium | reverse complement strand
GCTCGTGCCTCATCTGCGCCTTGATATCAGTGGTGTCGGGCAGTTCCTGGACCACTATCGCCACCATCGGTGTGGCGCTGCTCGGCATCAGTCATGCGCTCGGCATCTCTGAGGCATGGACTGCTGGTGCTATCATCTCGGGTGCGTACTTCGGCGACAAGATGTCACCCTTGAGCGACACCACCATCCTGGCGTCTTCGAGTTCTAATGTCGACCTCTTCGTCCATATCCGCTACATGGTCTATACCACTGTGCCAACCTTTCTCATCGGGCTGGTCATCTACTTCTTCGCAGGATTCGGTGGCGAAGGTGCTGCTTCATCACAGGTGGCGCAGTATACGGAAGGCCTGGACAAGACCTTCAATATCTCGCCGTGGACCTTGCTCGTACCAGTATTCACAGGCATCCTGATTGCACGCCGTGTGCCATCGCTTATCGTGCTGTTCTCATCGTCCATTCTCGCCGGTATTATCGCATTGTTGCTTCAACCCCATATCCTGATACAAATAGGCGGTGGAGATGGTTTGTCTCAAGCCTCGAGCATCTGCCGCGGCCTGGCCATCACCTATTTTGGTAGCACAGCGGTAGAGACAGGGTTCGCTCCCTTGAACGAACTGGTATCCACCAGCGGTATGGCAGGTATGCTCAACACCATCTGGCTGATTCTGTGCGCCATGTGTTTCGGTGCCGTCATGGTGGCGAGCCGCATGATAGAGAGCATCACGAACGTGATTGTGAGTTGGGTGCGCAATCGTTTCAGCCTTGTGGCATCTACGGTCTGCACCGGACTGTTCTTCAACATCTCCACAGGCGACCAGTTCATCTCCATCGTGCTGACGGCCGACATGTACCGTGAGACCTACCGCAAACAGGGCTACGAGCGACGTCTACTGAGCCGCACCACAGAGGATGCCGCTACCGTCACTTCAGTCTTGATACCATGGAACACTTGCGGTATGACGCAGGCCACCGTCTTGGGTGTGGCCACCCTGACTTACCTCCCCTATTGTTTCTTCAACATCCTAAGTCCCCTCATGGCGCTGTTCATGGCCGCCACAGGGTGGAAAATCAAACGTGAAGAAACACCTTTGGATTCGGTGGCTCAAGAATAAGATGATGTACAATCCCAATATCCGCATCAACATTAAAAAGAAAAGGATGATATGTGCAGACCTGAACTCATAGTGATGCTTACCTATAACGACTTTACCGTTTCTGATGCCTCAGCGATTTTCGAACGGTGCAAAGAATCGAAAGCCTGTTGTTGGGGTATGAAAGAGCATCCCTTGCCCCCTCAAGAGATGAAACAATTGTTTGCTAAGATGAAATCATACGGGAAGACCACATTCCTTGAGGTGGTGGCCTATTCCGAGGAGGAAGGCATGGCTGGAGCCGAACTGGCCGCTCAATGTGGTTGCGATGTGCTGATGGGTACAAGTTTTGCAGAATCCATCAGTGACTTTTGCCGTGCAAACCAGATACGATATATGCCTTTTGTTGGTCATGTGAGCGGACGACCCTCTGTGCTGTCAGGGAGCGTGGAAAACATGGTGGCAGAAGCGCGTGAGTATGTGGCTAAAGGTGCATACGGCATCGACCTGTTGGGCTACCGCTACGATGGCGATGCCTTGGGGATGATACGCCAATTCCTCAACCAAATAGAAGTGCCTGTATGTCTGGCGGGAAGCATCGACAGTTACAGCCGATTGGAAGAAGTCAAGTCGGTGGCACCATGGTCTTTCACCATCGGAAGCGCTTTCTTCGACGAGAAGTTCCTCATCGGGAATGAAGACAAACTGGCATCTCAACCCAACCGATGCGGAGAAGACAATCCCCTACCCCGGTCCTTCACCTTAGATGGGAGGGAAGACCGGTATGCTCGTTTTTTCAGACAAATTGACCTTGTATGCGATTTTTTTGGATGATAAACAATTGATAGGAGAGAAGAGATTTAAAAGGCTTCATTGTTGAGGCTTTGTTTAGATATCATAATAACGAGAGGAAATCTTTTAGAATCATCGATATACAATGGGAAAGAAACAAAATGAGGTAGTGGATTACTACGACTCGATAGCATCAAGTTACGATGAAAGCCGCTTCGGCAATAGTTACGGACGTTTCATCGACGCCGAAGAGCGAAAAGTGATGGACCAACTCATCAATACCAAGGCAGAAGAATTACGGCTCGACATGGCATGTGGCACAGGACGCCTAACGAACTATGCCACCCATGGTCTGGATGCCAGCGCTGAGATGATGTCGCACGCCATGAAACGGCATTCTTCGGTCCAGTTCAAACAGGCATCGGCTACAGACACCGGCTTTCCCGACAATACGTTCGATGTGGTATATTCTTTCCACCTGCTCATGCATCTTGACAAAGACACCATCAACCTGATTTTCAAAGAGGTACACCGCATTCTGAAACCAGGAGGACGATTGATTATCGACATTCCATCAAAGAAACGACGCCAACTGTTCCATCACCGACAGGCATCGTGGCATGGTGGCATGCAGATGACAACTGAAGAGGTGGAGCGTATGGTCACGACAGCCAATGACGAACCATTTGACAGGGACCACACGAAAGGTCTTTTTTCCTTGAACCGCACCTTTGGTATCATGATGCTGCCTTTGCACCGTCTGCCGGAACGTATGCGCAAATCATTGCTGAAACTCGACTACTCAATGGCTAACGGATGGATGAAAGAATATAGTTCGTATCTCGTTTGTGAACTGATAAAACGCTGAAAGAAATGAGCAAGAAACTGTTTTGCGAGATTTGCCCCGCCACATACGCCATCTCGCTTCAAAAGGAAATTTGGAAACGGCGACTGAAGAATATGCTGGGCAAGGAACGTTTTGCCACCCAAAGGCAAAGCGAAAAACTGGATGTCTTGGTGTGGGAGGTCCATAACAACATGATTAAAAGAGGTCCCGGCATCGACGAAAGGTTGCAACAGAACAAAGCCGACAATATTCGGTTGGCATGCTCACGTATCAACGGACTTGTCATCCAACCTGGAGAGACCTTCTCTTTCTGGGAAATGGTGGGCAAGACTTCCAAGAAGAACGGTTTCTCTGAAGGAAGGGTCATCGTCAACGGCAAACTGGTGGCTGGTGTAGGCGGTGGACTCTGCAATCTAGCCAACAGCCTCAACCTCGTTGTACTACACAGTCCGCTCACCATCACCGAGGTGCACCACCATTCCGATGCGCTCGCACCCGACCCCGGAGGCAAGAGAGTGCCTTTCAGCGCCGGTACGTCGGTCAACTACAACTTCATCGACTATCGGTTCCGCAACGATACGCAACAACCCGTCCAACTGTGCACTTGGTGTGAGGGCGACAACCTCTTCGTGGAACTCTGCACCACCGAACCCTTTCCCGTCACCTTCCGCATTGTCGAGGAGGAACACCATTTCCATCAAGAATCAAACGGCAAGTTCTACCGTGTGTCGAAAATCTACCGTGAGACTCTCGACCGCGCGACAGAAGAGGTGAAGACTAAGGAACTCATCTGGGACAACCACTCCGAGGTGATGTTCGACTACAGCCTCATACCCAAGGAGCTGATAAGGTGAACTGACTACTACTTGTAGATGCCGAGGGCTTTGGACCAGTCGAGGCGGAAATAACTGTCGAGGAAATAGTCGCCACGGTATTTCTGTAGGGGAAGGAACATGGACACACAGCCAACAGTAGTGGTGTCGATGCGGGAGTTGTTGCCCTTGAACGCGGAATAGAAGAAATCAGTGGAACGGGAATAGACGACAGCCTGGTCGAAAGCCTGCTTCCAGACGGCATAGTCATCACTCGACAACCATTGGAGCATCACTGAGTTCATGTCGTAGAAATCAGGATAGCAGTTGTCGCGGTTGTGACGGCATACGTCGTAGTTGAAATAGTTGTTGGTCTTGGAGAGGTCGAGGTCCTCCAAACTGTTTTTGTACTTGGCATAGACCCTTGCCGTGGCATCGGCCAGTTGTGGCAACCCAGCGGTGGAAATGACGGATAGCACCGAACCATATATTCCATTGCAATAGTACTCGTAATAGGCATCAACAATGGCATTGTAGTCGATTTTATCGGCAGCCATGAGCGGAACAATCTTGTCGTAGGGTGCTCCCCTCGCTGGTATTTCGTTTGGCGCTCCGATGATATACTTGGTGGCGTTCCTCAACTGATAAGCCACCTCAACAGTCTGCATGAAACAACAGTCGAAGAAGATAAAATCCACCTTACCGAAAGACTCCACAACTGATGCCAAGTCGATGATGCTCAATTCTTCCTTCGTTGGGTCAAACTCTACGTTTGAGACCTTGTTCAATCCGTTGTCAATACCAAACGAGTATCTACGTGAAGGCATCATCGTGGCTTCGTCCTGATTTCTACCATTCACCGCGTTTTTTTCTTTTTCGATGGTTTGCCAACCAGACGCGTGCGACCAGAAGACGATACCGTAACTGTCGGCGCTGTGGTTGCGTCGTGCATAATCAAGCACATGGGCCAATGTTTTAGGGTCACACGAGTTGAGGTCCTCATCATACTGTTTTTCTGGCACAAGGGAAACAAGGTCTGTGGCTTCGGTCTTGTTGTCGATGGTGTAGATTCGGGGAGTCTTGATGTCGTCTATGTATAGGAGGAGGCAGTCGTTGTCGGTCAACGATTTTGCACCCTGTATCATCTCATAGACATCAGCAGCCAAGACATTGTTGAGTGTGTTCTCGGCTACGATATAGGCAATGATGGTGCGGGAAATGGTCCGGTCGCTGGGGGTGTCGTCATCATCACTTGAGCAAGAAACGAGTACAAGTGCGAATAATAAGACAATCAGACACCAGAACGCCCCTTTGTTGAATCTTTTGTACGACTTATTGTTCTTCGCCATAGTCAAGACGTTTGAAAGCAAATGTCTCTTGGTTAACCGACTGAACAACAGTATTCTCTGCCTTCAGGTATTTTCCCATGAGTTTCCTCCTTGCTTTAAGCGCTTTCTTGAGTTTATCATAGTAAATCACACTGCATGTGCGGTTCTCCAGTCCAAGTGTCTGCTCAAGAAATTCCTTGAACTGATAAGAATACTCCACTCTACGCTGGAGGAAATTCGTTTTCTTCGTGAAATGCACGTTATCGATTCTATTGACCTCGGTAATATAAACGAGAGAATCACCAAAGGCAGCGCCAACACCAATGATGTAGGCAGGTTTCATCACCACATTACTCACCTGCTCCTGCACCACATTCATATTGGTGTCGGCGGAGTCTTTCACTTTCCTGTCTTTCTTCTTGCCTTTTCTGTCTGACTTGTCTTTCTTGCCTTTCTTGCCAGCCACATTGGTTGTGGTTTGTTCAGACATTCCGTCCGTTTCCGAAGGATTCTGGGCATATCCGCTCAATGCCGCAAAGCAAAAAAATAAGATGACAAGATATTTGAATTTGCACATATCAGTGTTTCTATAAAGCCGTGAATGATTATTTCGGGTGCAAAATTACGAATTTCTTGTCAAAAACTGCAATAATGCTCCCCAAAAGGGCGAAAAAGAGTTGTTAAAGTTGCTAAAATAACTGCCTCGCTTCCGTTTAACCAAAAACTAAAAGCTAAAGACTAAAAGCTGAAAGCTAATTAATAAACGCCTCGATGGCAGTGTCTTTGGATGTCTTGCGCAGTTTGCGGAGTGCCTTGTCACGGATTTGACGCACCCTTTCACGTTTGAGTCCGAGCCGCTGCCCTATCTCGGCCATGGTGAACTGCTCCTCGCCAATGCCGTAAAACATCCTGACCACTGCCTTTTGGCGTTCGTCAAGGCTGGATAACGACTGCTCAATGTCGTTAAGGAGCGTATTGTTCGTGAGGAGTCCATCGGCCATGGGAGCATCGTCATTGACCAGCACATCGAGTAGCGTGGTGTTCTCACCCTGTGCGAGCTTGGCGTCAACACTGAGCGGTCTTCCGTTGCTGACCGACTCGCTGACTTTGTCGCTCGACATGTCGAGCATGATGGCAAGTTCCTCATTCGAGGGCCATCGCTCGTTGCTCTGCACGAAGTGCTTCGAGGCACGGTTGATTCTGTTGTGGGTGTCCACTTGCTTGACGGGCACCCTCATAATTCCTGCTTCTTCTGCCAGCGCCTGAACGATAGACTGACGTATCCACCACACAGCATAACTGATGAAGCGAATACCTCGGGTCTCATCAAACTTCTCGGCTGCCTTGATGAGTCCGATATTGCCTTCGTTGATGAGGTCCTGCAAGGGTAGTCCCTGGTTCTTGTATTGCCTTGCAACGGAAACAACAAACTTAAGGTGCGCCTTGATGAGTTTGTCGCGGGCTTGGATGTCGCCTTGTCTGCTCTTGGCTGCCAGTTCCCTTTCCACTTCGGGTTTCAAAGGCTGTTCACTGGCTATCTCGCGTAAGAAGCGGTCGATGGAGCCGCCTCCTACTGGCATCGTATTTGTCTTCTTCTCTTTGTTCATAGTCGGTCAACTTTTAATGGGGATAGAATCCAATCTCATGCGGATTCACCTTTTACGTTGGCAAATATACAAAAGTTTTTGGAAGGAAAGTATATTTTGAATGAAAAACTTCAGTGTAAACTTGAGTTCTGTGAATTATAATCGTTTTTGATTTTAGATGAGAAGGTCTAAAACCCGAAGAACGCTACCTCGTAGTCTACTGCGGCCAAGAGAGATAATGTCTTTGGCCTGTTCCGCAGCATTTCTATGATAACGGTTCTTATGTTGAATCGTTTACAACCTGGTTAGTGGAAAGTGATATCAGAAAACAAATCTTCCAAGATGACTGTCTGGTTGACGATGCTGGCGTGCTCACCTCTTGAGATTCCCATGGTTGTCACCATCACCAACTGAATACTATGTGTCTTGTCATGCATCTTGCTTGCAGCATAAGCGTCTATCTTGTTCAGGATATTTTCTTCATCCGAGAGTGTGATGGCGTATTTGCCTCCTGTGAACTTCATCTCGCAGAGATAATCTGTCCTATTTGCCTTGCTCTCCAGCAGCAGGTCAATCTGTGCGCCTTTCCCGTCAGGACTTTCTCCACTCCAGCAATAGTTTCTGTCAATGGATGCAACACGCAAGGCCTTTTGTATTTGGGGGAGATGTTCTATGCAAAGCAGTTCGAATGTATCTCCTGCCCATGTGTAGAAAGTCGGAGTGCCATGGATGGAGTTCCACATTCCTGCTTTTCCCTGCTTGTCTTGGACAAAACGGAGGTAGAACAACGAGAAGAAGTCTATCAGCTGATAGACGGTTTCCACCCTTTCCTTTCCATATCGTGGATATGACCTGATGATGCCAGACTCCAACAGGTTTTCAAGCAGTTTCGTGAACGAACCTCCACTCTTTATCTTCAGGGCTTCGCGTATTTCCCTTTGTGTCATTCCATAGAACTGTGTACCCAGTACTTTCACAATATCTACGTACCTTTCCTTGCTTGCATACAAACCTGCATAGACATCGCGGAACTCCTGATGTATCTTCTCGTCGGCAAAGAATATGCGGTCGATATTCTCGGTGACGGTCAGGTTGTTTCTAAGCTTGTCAAGATAGAAAGGCACGCCTCCCAAGGCCATATAGCTGACGCACATCTCATAACGTGAAAGACGAAAACCGTTGCGTTTGTAATACTTCTGACATTCAGCCAAAGTGAACGGGGCCAACTTGATGGTCTCTGTCAGCCTGCCATGAAGTCCACCATAGTCACGTATCACATTGTCGAGCATCCAACTCGTGGCCGAGCCGCACACCACCAGTATGATATTGCGCTGGCTGTCGGCCCATGAGTTCCAGAAATACCCCAGTTCCGCTATCATTTCCGATGATTGCGGACCGGCCATCCAAGGCAACTCGTCAATAAGTATGACTTTGCGACGCGAGCGTGTGCCTTCAAGCAATTTTCGCAACAACAGGAATGCCTCACGCCAGCAAGTAGGTCTTTCTGATGATGCATCGAGTCCGGAGAGTATCAGCGAGTCATAGAAATGATCCAATTGCAGCTTGCGATATGTCATGTAATTCTTGTCACCGTCTTTCATATATGTTCCGACGGCTGTAAAAACAAGCCTTTTTCCATACACTTCGCTGACGAGAAATGACTTGCCTATGCGCCTGCGGCCGTAAATGGCTACAAACTCTGACTTCCTGGATTTATACAGGCGTTCGAGAACCGCTATTTCCGCTTCCCTGCCGATGATGTTAGGGTATTTCATACAGAATATATTTTTATGCCACAAAGTTACAATTTTAAACGGAAATGCCATCTATTTCTTCTTTAAAAATCAGCGAAAACGGCAAATAAAAATTGGTTTTCGCTGATTTTTCAAATATTAAAATAGGGAAAATGTGGGCTTTCGGCCAAATCCTCATCGTGCAGCATTTCAATGGGTTTCCTGATGGTTGCATCCAAATCCCAATCATCTATTGGCACATCGGGCAGGAGGAGGGTGCGGTAGTGGGCAAGAAGTTCGTGGACTGTGGTGGCGAAG
>JAFXVU010000083.1 GCA_017534705.1 Bacteroidaceae bacterium | reverse complement strand
CCCTTGAACTTGTCGATGATGGTCAAGAGTATCTTGTTGTCTATCTCATCGAGTCCGTGCTTGTCGATGTTCAAGGCCTCAAGGGCCACGCGAGCTATCTTGAGGTCAATCTCACCATTTCCACGCACCTGAGCAAAGTCACGCACACGACGCAACAAGGCATTAGCGATACGTGGCGTACCACGACTGCGACTAGCTATCTCACCAGCAGCCTCCGATGAAATGGGCACTCCCAAGATGCCTGCCGAACGGACAACTATCTTCTTCAGCGTTGCAGCATCGTAGTATTCCAAATGCAGGTTGATGCCAAAGCGAGCACGCAAGGGGGCTGTCAGCAATCCACTGCGTGTGGTGGCACCTACGAGGGTGAAGGGATTCAAGTCTATCTGGATGCTTCGTGCCGAAGGACCTTTGTCAATCATGATGTCGATGCGGTAGTCCTCCATAGCCGAATAGAGATACTCCTCCACAACAGGCGACAAACGATGGATTTCATCGATGAAAAGGACATCATTAGGCTCTAAAGAGGTCAATAAACCAGCCAAATCACCAGGTTTGTCGAGCACAGGACCACTGGTAACCTTAAAGCCCACACCCAGTTCGTTTGCAATAATGTTCGACAGCGTGGTCTTACCCAATCCTGGGGGACCATGCAAGAGTGTGTGGTCGAGCGGTTCACCACGATAACGTGCAGCTTCCACAAACACGCTCAGGTTGTCGGTCACCTTCTGCTGACCGCTGAAATCAGCAAAACGCAAGGGGCGCAAGGCGTTCTCAAAGTCCTTTTCCTTTTGGTTTCGCTGGTCTCTGATGTCGAATGTATCTTCCATCTTCTTATATTTCGCGGCAAAGATACGAATAAAAGTGAAAAAAGAAAAAAGAAAAGCAAAAAAGCTTTGTGTTTCCTCTTTATTATATCCCAAAAGTTTTGTACCTTTGTGGCCTAAACGAGAAACAAATTATTAATTCTAAACATTAACGTTCATGAAAAAACTTCTACTTACTCTTTTCGCAGTACTGACTGCAAGTTTTGCCTTCGCCGGTAATGGTACGAAGGAGAACCCTTACACCGTGGCCGACATCCAGGCTATGGATGTAAACAATCTGGCCACCGAAGAGCTGGTTTGGGTAAAAGCCTACATTTCAGGCTCTGCCGACAACAAACTGAGCGCTTTCATTACGACGACTACCGGTGCAGTAGCATCGAACCTGATGCTGTCTGACGCTCAGAGCGAGACCGACTACACCAAGTGCGTTCCCGCACAGTTGGCCAGCAAGTCGGCTGCACGCACGGCTTTGAACCTCATCGACAACCCCACCAACCTGGGTAAGATACTGCTCGTAAGCGGTAAAATCCAGAAGTACTTTGGCGTTGCCGGTATCAAGGAGATTACCGAATGGGAACTCTCTGGCGAAGGTACTGGTGGCGACGAAGACGAAAAGCCCGACTTCTCGAAGTACGAGGAACTGAGTGTTAGCGCTTTCCTTGAGAAGAAGGACACTCAGACCAAGTTTAAGTTGACTGGTATTGTGGGGCAGATTAAAAACACCACCTATGGTAACTTTAACCTCATTGACCTGGACAACGAAGACGTTTATGTCTATGTCTATGGCTTGATTGACTACAAAGGCACCAAGAAGATTTGGGGAACACTCGATCCTAAGATTGAAGAGAAGGACACCATCACCATCGTTGGTTCGTACACTTTGTACAATGAGACTACCGATGAAATCGTGGACGCCATCTATGTTGAGCACAAGAAGTACACTGGCGACAAGGTTGACATCAAGAACACTCCTGAGACAGCCTACACAATGGCTAAGGTGAAGGAACTCGTTGACGTCGGTGAAGGTCTGGGTGACGAAGTTTACGTGAAGGGTATCATCAGCGAACTGGGCACCATCACAGCTGGTGGCACAGGTACCTATTTCATTAAGGACAACCTCAGCGACGAATTCTCTGTACAGGTTTACAAAGGCAACTACCTGGAGAACCATCCCTTCGACACCGCCGAGGACATCAAGGTTGGCGACGAGGTAATTGTATATGGTCTCATCACCCTCTATAACACTACCTACGAAGTTAACTCCGGCAACTACATCTACTCACTGAATGGCGAGACCAAGTACCAGCCCAAGGAACTCGTTGACATCACCAACACCCCCGAAACGGCTTACACCGTGAGCGAGGCCATTGCTAAGGTCGATGACGCACAGAACGACCTGACGAAGGAAGTTTACACGAAAGGCGTTATCACCAGCATCAAGTCCATCGACGTTAGCAAGTACGAGCGTGCTCAGTACTACATCGGTGAGACTCAGGATGCCGAGCAGACCATTCAGGTTTACAACGGTTACTACTTGAACGGTGTTGCCTTCACCGCCGACGACCAGATTAAGCCCGGCGACGAAGTTATCGTGTTCGGTAAACTTACCAAGTTCAAGGATACCTACGAAATCGACCAGAACAACTACATCTACTCACTGAACGGCACAACCGACGGCATCAGCAAGATCGAAGTTGTGAAGAGCGGTGTCATCTATGACCTCGCAGGTCGTCGTGTGGAGAAGGCCACAAAGGGCATATACATCATAAACGGACGGAAGGTCGTTTTTTAATTAAGAATTAAGAGTTAAGAATTAAGAGTTCTTGCTCCTCTGCGCTACGCAAGCGTCACTGCTTTGCAGATGCCGAGCGAAGAATTAAGAATTGATTCTTTACTTCTCACAATAGAATGGAGCCGCGGATTCGTCTGCGGCTCTTTTTTATGCTACTCTCTCCACTTTCCTCTAATTAAGTTTTCTCTTTTCACTTTTAATTTTTAATTTTGCAGTATGGTACTCAATTACATTTGGATAGGATTCATCCTCATAGCATTCATCATTGCTACGGTGGAACTCTTAATGGGCAATACTGAGGTATTCCCTGCGATTATCGACTCTACGTTTGCCTCTTCTAAGACGGCATTTGAAATCTCCCTCGGACTTACCGGCACGCTGGCCCTGTGGATGGGCATCATGAAGATTGGCGAGAAGGGAGGACTGGTGAACGCCCTCGCGCGCGCGCTCAATCCTTTATTTAAGCGCCTGTTCCCAGACATTCCCGAAGGACATCCCGTCTTCGGACACATCTTCATGAACCTGGGTGCCAACATGCTTGGCCTCGACAATGCCGCCACACCCTTAGGCCTGAAGGCGATGGAGGGAATGGAGGAAATTAAAAATGAAAAATTAAAAATTAAAAGAGAGCGTGGCGAGATTGACGACCAGCAGATGCTGCGTCTGAAGGAAACGGCATCGAACCCGATGATTATGTTCCTGGTCCTGAACACCAGCGGACTTACACTCATCCCCGTCTCTATCCTCGTCTATCGTGCCCAACTAGGAGCCGCACAGCCTACCGACGTCTTTATACCCATCCTGATAGCCACCACCATCGCCACGATGGCAGGCATCATCATCACCAGCCTCTACCAGCGCATCAACCTATTCAACCGTGCCATCATGGGCACCATGCTGGGCCTCTGCCTCTTGGTAAGCGGTATGGTATGGGTGAGCACACAACTAGGCAAGGACCAGCTTAGCCTTTACAGCACCACCATTGCCAATGTACTACTATTCGGCATCATCGTAGCCTTCATCGTGGCAGGTATGCGCAAGAAGGTGAATGTCTATGAAGCCTTCATAGAGGGCGCTAAAGGCGGTTTT
>JAFXVU010000006.1 GCA_017534705.1 Bacteroidaceae bacterium | reverse complement strand
GCTATTCCGACGAAAGCATCAACTACTACCGCGATGCTGTCTATAACTACGTCAGCCAGCATTATGAAGTTGTAGCATAAGCCTGTGCCCAGAAACAGCGATTAGGCCTATAGCCCCTCGCTCTTATCGCCCCTCTAGCGCCTCTAGCAACTATAAAAACCACACGAGCGAACATAGAGTTCGTTCCCGCATCCTAATATACTGATAATGACCAATATGAACGTCACTTAGCCCAAATTCTATTAGCCAATGGGGAAAAAGAAGATGCACTCTCGGTTTACCGTCAACTTCTTCTAAAATTGAATCGGTTTTATGTGTGGAAAGAGTTGGCTGAAGCTACAGATGACGTGGAATTGAAAATCTCAGCTCTTTGCAAGGCTATTCTATCAGAGCCTAACGACGATTATTTGGGAGAGGTACATCTGGCTTTGGCAAAAACACTCATTAGTACGAACCAAAAAGTTATTGCAAAGCGAGAATTAAATAAATTCAAGGAGACATACCAACGGAAAGGATGGAAACCCAAAGAAGGATACATCCTAATGTCCAAGGAGATATCAGACATTACTGACACCTCTTCCGACAATAAAGACTTCTATTCTGCTCATCTGTTTCCCGCTGAAGAATTCGTTTACTCGGAAATAGAATGGACAACTATGGTGGTTTCCGATGTGTATAAACAAAAGAAAGATGGACGAGAAAGAGAGAGAGCAAAACTAGTATCAGCCGATGGCAAGGAGGTGTCAGTAAGATTTGAAACATTAAAGATCAAAGCGAAAAAAGCTATTGGTTCATGTTATGATGTAAAGATTATTGATCATGAGGATAGGTATGATATCGGCATGATTAGGGAATCAGAAAAGACAATTATCGATATATTCACTCCTGTAACTTGTTACGTGGATTATCACAACAAGGAGAGGAAATGTTTTCATCTGATTACTAACGACAACAAACAAGTCGTTCTTTCTCAACAAGTCGAGTTGAAAGAAGGACAATTCTGCTCATGTTATATCATGCCCCAAAAAGAGAACGATAAAGCAGAGTTACCCATTCATGCACTATTCTCAAGGATTGAAGATCCGAAAACTGCGCTGCAATCGTTCACCATGAGAACCGCTGTTGTTGACCATGTCAACAAATCCAAACAACTGTTCCAATGTGTCTTCGGACTTGGTATGGACATTATCGTATATTTCTCTCAAACAGACTTAAGACCTCTGATAGGAGATTATGTGCAAATCCGTTATGTGAGAAAAAAGCTCAAAGATGGTAGGGTAATTAGAAAAATGCTGAGCATTGAACCAACTGATTCATGTGAAAAGGAACTGAAAAAACTGTTGAGGGATACATCCGTTTGAATGTCAATAGCAAAGGTCAACAATTTGGTTTTGTAGAAGATTATTATGTGCCTTCTCATCTTTTAGGAGATGTGCAAGACTATGATGAAGTAGAAGTTAATATTGTCTATAATGGTGAGAAATGGGAGGTATACAATCTAAGGAAACATAATGAAGTGGACTAAATTGTTGTGGGCGACGGAGGAAAGATGCATCATGTTGAATAGGAATGAGGACAAAGTGGACGCAGGAGAAGAAATGAGTTGGGACAAAGCTCTCAAGATGGCAATGAAGATATTGGCCAAAAGGTAACAACCTCTTCTCGCCATAGGAGACTCCTATAGTAATTGGCTGAGAATGCAGCCACCTCCTTTCTCATTCCCTCTTTAGACCAAAAGAAAAAGACCCTTCCCCCTTTACCTGCTCTTCAATAACCCATAACCCTTCACAAGAATGGTTGTGTCGTTCCCCTCATGGCTTTAGCCGTGAAAAAACTATTGTGACAAGTTGTGGTCAGTTGTTTCCAGTATCTATCAGCAGAGAAAGAGTTAAACAGTCAAGGACCATGCTGCAATAGACTGTGGTCAACGGTCAATGTTCAATGGTTAACGATTACCCTTAATTATCCGCAAAACAATAGCGAAAAAGAATAATGACTATTTGGCACTTAATGATAAATCATATACCTTTGCAATCATTGAATATAATGGATAAGCTTGCCTTCATTTTTATTTTATGGATTCAATAAGCAATTTCCGAACCATAGAGGAACTTGTCAAGATGCTCGATAGAGAGAAGACATTGTTCCGAGATATGTTCGAGAGGCGTAAGTCACTCGCATACCGTACGGACTTTGCGATGGAGGTAGTGGATTACAAGCGCGAAAGGATACAGTATCTCATCGACCACGGAGTAATCCACGAGAACGGCGATTTCCTGGAAATGGAAGATGTCTATGTTCAGTTCTTTGAGGAAGTCCTTGATATGAATGAGGAAATCAGCATTGCCAGCGTCAGGGAGCATATCAACGGATTGAAGGAAAACATCGGTTATTTCCTGGAGGAAACCAATGAACACCGTAAAATGCAGTACCTGATGAACGTGCGGAAAATGCTCCGCCGCACAGGACTCCGCACGTTGAAGAACATCATCGACCTCAAGCGCAATGTGGAAGTCGCCTATAAACAGGAACCCAACTATAAAATCAAGAAATCGAGGTTGGAAAACCTTGACGAGAAGGGGAGGGGCATTAAACAACTGATAGAGGAATGTGAGAAGATGATGGACACCGAGGTGGTCTTCTTCAAAATGACATCCGACCCCGAAATGCAACGCACCACCATGGACGTGAGAAACGACTTCACCGAGGCCGACCACAACCTGCTGGAGATAGAACGACAAATCATCGAGTACATTAACCAGATTGAGCAACAGAGCCAACTGCTGAAAAAGATACGCAGGCTGAAATACCTGAAAGACCAATTGACATGGCGCGAGGACACGAATGTGGCACGCGTACTTTCCGACAAGAACCCACTATGGATGGAGAAACGGCCTTATAACCGCATCTTCCTGTCGGTAGATATGCTCCGGAGCAATGAGGAGGCATATGCGCTCATCAGAAAGATTGCCGGAAAGAACGATGTGAGGAGAATGGCGAGGACTGAGGCCGACCCGCTCGACCAAGAGTACATGAAAGAAAATGTGGAAGAGGTGACAGGGGTCAACACCACAGAACTTTGGAACTCCTTCAAGGCACAAGGACAGCACCTCTTCACCTTCATCCGAAACTATCCCTACCACCAACCTCGGACACTCAACCAGCATGTTATCCTCTACTGCCAAATGGCGACGCTCCATTGCGACGAGTTGCGCTTCACCGATAACTACGAGAGATTCGAAAACATAGAATATGCACTGATTTATGCGAGCTAATACACAACGGATTTTTGAACGGATGAGCAAGGGTGGCTTCCTTTCTGTCGATAGCACTGATCAGGAAGTGAAGCACCTTTACGACGATATCGAGGAAAACTATACCGACTACGAGGCGTTTTTCCTCGAACTGGGATTACACATCGAGGCGGGCGATGGTTATTACTACTTCGCCCGTACACAAGAGGGTAAACTCACCATTGAACAGAAGTTGCAAAGTTTCGCACAGTGGGTGGATATCCTCGACTTCCTTAAAACATACGACATCACTTTCTCAACTGGGTTCCAGTTCCGTTCCACCCATATTCTAGAACGTATCAATCTAGACGTCGAATTGCGCGACAAAGCACGAAAACTCTTCCGCAAGCAGAACACCAACCAGGAAGTGGTCGACAAACTGATTGATGAACTGACTGGTATGGGGTTCGCAGAACTAATCAACGAAGAGGACGGAACATACAAGGTGACCGCCGCTTTCCGATACGCTGAGGACCTGGTCAATCTCATCACCATATATAACGAAGAGGAGGTACCAGAAATATGAGACATCTTAACAAAATAGTTTTCCTCAACAGTGCAAACATTCCTTACGCCGAGGTGATGCTCGACGGCAACGTGCATTTTTCGGGGACCCAGGGCGTGGGCAAGAGTACGGTACTGAGGGCGTTGCTGTTTTTCTATAACGCCGATAAAATGAGGCTGGGCATACAGCAGGGGCAGAAATCATTCGAGGAGTTCTACTTCAAGCACAGCAATTCATACATCATCTATGAGGTGAGAACAGAGTTGAGCGCATATACCATACTGACCTACCGAAGCCAGGGAAAAGCGGTGTATAGGTTTATCGACGCCCCATATCAGAAAAGATGGTTCGTGGACGAAAGTGGACGGGTGGAGAGCGATTGGATACGCATCCGCGAACGTATCGGGGCTGGAATTGACATCAGCGCGAAGGTTGAGACCTACGAACTCTATCGCAACATCATCTTCGGCAACACCCATGACCGAACTCACCGCTACGACAAGTATGCCATTGTCGAGAGTTCGAAGTACCAGAACATTCCACGAAGCATACAGAACGTTTTCCTGAACAGCAAACTCGATGCCGACTTTGTGAAGAACACCATCATTCAGTCTATGACTGACGTGGAGGATGCTATCCGACTTTCCGATTACCGCCATTTGGTCGCAGATTTCGAACGGGAATTTGATGAAATCGATTGCTGGTACCGCAAGGACAGCAACGGTGAGATTCCTGTGCGCAACAAGGCGACGAAAGTGGTCGAGACTTACCGACTGCTCATCGCCCTCGACTACGAGATGCATCAGACATGGCATCATTTGAATTATGTCGTCAATTACACCCGTGAGCGTCTCCCTTTGGTGGAGGAGGATATCAAGGAACTACAAGAGAAACTGAAGACCATCAAGGAGAAAATCGAAGGGGCGCAACAGGAATACGAGAAAGAACACGACTCGCTAACGAAGAAAATCAGCGCATGTGAGGTGCGTTTGGGCGACATCCGCAAGAAGCGCAAAGTCTATGAGGAAATAGGCATCAAGGCCATTCTTGAACTCGATGACCAAGAACCGAAATTTCTCAGTGAGAAGGCGCAGAAAGAAAGGCTCCTGCGTGCGCTGGAGGAACAATACAAGGACGTGACGGATAAATACCGAGCCTTGTATGACGCGCTCGAAAACGAATGGAGTAAGTTCGAACTTGCACAACATGAGGAACTACAACGTTGCCGTGATGCCATTCAGACTGAGAGGGACAAATGTGTGAAGGTGCGTGATCAGCACAAGACGGCGGTGGAGGACGCTTTCCGGGATTGGCTGTCGGCTTCGGATGCACGTCTGAACACACTGCAGGAGAATCGTAACCTGGCAGACAAACGCCTGGCGGAACTCCAGTATTGGCACCCCATGGAAAAAGAGACCGCCGCTTGTCGGGAGGATATCCAAAACCTGAAGACCCAGGAAATACAAATGAGAAGCGATTGGTCGGTCTTGACCGCCAACCTGAATGCATTGCGGCAAGAGGCTCTGATGAAAAGCGAGCAGATAAAGACGGACTACGACCACAAGAAGGAGGAGGTACAAATCCAACTGAAACAGAAGCAAGCAGAACTGGCTGCCACCAACGACTTGCTTACCCGATGGAATGGCTCCTTCTATGAGTGGTTGACCCAGAACAAGCCTGGATGGGAGGAAACGATTGGAAAAGTCGTCGATGAACAGCAGGTACTTTATGCCCAAGGGCTTTCGCCGCAGTTAGCGGAGGCCAATGTTCACTCCTCAATGTTCAATGGTCAACACTCATTGTTCGGTGTCAATATCAATCTGGAAGCCATTCCCTCACACCACCGTACACCCGATGAATACCGCAACTTGCAAAAGCAGCAGCAGGAGGATGTGGATGCTAAGAAGAAAGAACTTCTACTACTTGACGGACAATGCGAAAAGGAATTGGACACGATTCGCAAAAGCGTCAAGGTCAAAGTGTCGGAACTCAGCAAACAGGAAACCATCATGAGGGTGCAACTTGAACAATGGCCTCTGAAAATCAAAGATGCTGAGACTCGGCTCCGACAGGTGGAGAGCAAGGAAAAGGAACTGGTTGATGCGGAGCGCGAGAAGCGTACTGCTGTCTATAATGAGGCGCTTCTCGCTGTGGAACGCGAGAACACGACTCGCTCACAACAGTGGGCCAAACGCGAAAAGGATATGAAAGCCGCCGATAGTGAGTACAATGCCTCTATCAAGAGATTGCAGAAACGTTTCGATGAGTTCAAACAAAAGCAGTCCGAGGAAAACAAAACCAAACGGATGGATGTCGATGAGCAAAGGCAAATGCTGGTGCGACAAGAGCGTGACGAGCTGAAAGGCAAAGGGGCTGACACTCATGCCATCGACTTGTGCAAGAGAGACTTGGGTAGTATTCAGGATACTCTCGACAAGATTACGCGCCAAAGGCATTATGTCATCGAATACCATAAGGATGAGGAAGAACTCTTCTCTCATGAACAGGACTTTCGTGAGGAAAAGAAACAGCTGGAAGCGAAAGATGCTGCTGCACGTCAACAATACGACAACAAACGAAAACGCCATGAAGCGGAAAGATTTGATAAACAGAATCTGATTAAACAAAAGCAAGTGGATGTGAATACTATGAAAGAAGGACTGAAACAGTACGACCAACTGTGTCAGATTGAGAACATCCTTCCCGAGACTTTCCTCCAAGACGACACCGCTACAACATCTACGGCCCTACTGACCGACCTCGTGGTGCAGATGCGCGGTAACCTTAATAAGAAACGGCAGAAGATGGAGGAACTCAAACGGGCTACTAATGCTTTCAACTCGCATTTCGGCACCAACAATACCTTCCATTTCATCACACCGCAATATGATGAGGACTACATCGCTTTCGCAGTCAACCTGCAGGAGTTTATCGAACACAACAAAATCGAGACGTACCGCACACGCGTAAGCGAACACTACAATACTATTCTACACAGTGTTTCTCGTGAAGTGGGATTGCTTATGAACCATTCTGCAGAAATACGCGCTATCATCAGCGAGGTCAACCACGATTTTAGGGAACGAAACTTCGCTGGAGTCATACGAAGCATCGAATTAAGGGCGGAGGAATCGTCTGACCGCATGATGGTATTGTTGAGGCAGATTCGTGACTTTACTGTCGCCAATGCCATGAACATAGGAGAACTGAACCTATTCTCCGGAGATGACCGTGATAAGGTGAATGAAAAGGTGGTCGATTTCCTCAAACGATTCATGAAGCAGTTGCAAAAAGAACCTGCCCGCACCGAACTCACACTGTCGGACACCTTCCGGCTCCAGTTCCGAATACAAGAGAACGATAATAATACGGGGTGGACGGAACACATCAACAATGTGGGGTCCGACGGTACCGATATCTTGGTGAAGGCCATGGTGAATATAATGCTCATCAACGTCTTCAAGACAAGGGCTTCGCGTCGCCAAGGCGACTTCATCATCCACTGTATGATGGATGAGATTGGAAAACTTCATCCTAGTAACGTGAGCGGCATACTGCAGTTCGCCAATGTCCGCAACATCTATCTTGTCAATAGCTCGCCGATGGGCTACAACGCTGACCTTTACAAATACAATTATCTGCTGACCAAGGACGGCAAGTCACAGACGCACATCAAACGGCTGGTGACAATCAACGCGTAATGCAGGTTTCGAAGACTTTAATCATCACCCTCCGACAACTGATGGAAGGAAGCTCAGTTGCGGCAAGCAGCATGCGAAAGGACTTGGCAGATACGTTGCTTGAGGAGGGACTCTTGACCGTGAAAACCCAAGGCAAGCGGAGGACATTCCATGCTATAGATGTTTCCGCTTTACGGCGTTTTCTGGAATCGCGTTATGAAGAACTGCGAAACAACCTTCAGACGGAAGAATTGACCATCCCGACGGTTTCTACTCGTTCAGAGCAGGCCGCAGAGACGGGTAATTCCAAATTGGTGAAAGTTCGCTCTTGCCCAGGTTTCCCTGTCAATGCTTACGAACCTATCGACTGTCGTCTGAGAGGTCAAGAGTTTGTCGTCAATCCTCCCGAGGGCAGTTTCCTATTTGTCGATGACTGGCAGTCGTTCGCCATCCCAAAAGATGTGGTTGTCGTGGGCATAGAGAACATGGAGAACTTCCGCATGATACGTCGGCAACGCCTGTTCGGGTCGTCCCTAAGCGGTCATTTGCTCTTCGTCTCCCGTTATCCTCAATCTACCGATCTACGCCAGTGGCTTCAGATAATCCCCAATCGTTATGTCCATTTCGGGGATTTCGACCTCGCTGGCATCCATATCTTCTTGACCGAGTTTCACAAGTATCTCGGCGACCGTTCTTCGTTTCTCATTCCCTCTGACATCGAACAAAGATTAGCGAAGGGTTCACAAACACGATACAACGACCAGTATGCCAAATATCATGCCATCCGTTCCGACATCCCTTATCTCCAGTCCCTTATCGACCTCATCAACAAATACCACCGCGCCTATGACCAGGAGGGATATATCCAATCCAATATCTAACCTCTATTTTTCTTCGTCATCCAGCCCATTCACTTCATAATACCGCAGCTAATGACCTTTTCGTCGTTACTTGTCATGCTGAATTTCATGTTTCAAAATGTCATACCCATGAAACATTTTTGCATATAACATTGCATGGAAATACAGAAAAACACTCAAAATTACCCGAAAACCATGTATTTTTATGCTATTTCTGCATAAGTCCCTTCGTTTTAACATTTGTTATGAAACATATGACAAGCCAAATTGTTGTGTCCCGTTGTTCCGTCGCGTCCGCGACGGCTTCTTTTCCATCCGCATGGATATCTTGTTTAAAGTTGTGAATAGTTGTTTCCAATTAAAACCATCCGCACACCCAGAATGCCCTCATGCATGCGACCAGCCCGTTGTTCCAAGTTGTTCCGTCGCGTCCCCGACGGCTTCTTCCCTATCCGCATGGATATCTTGTTTAAAGTTGTGCTAAGTTGTTTCCAATTAAAACCGTCAATAGCCAGCCGAGCTCGGATGGCGATCTACAGCAGTGTGCCCGGGCTTTTCAAGCACGGGATTCAGGCATTCCCTCCTTTCCTCCTCCCCTCCCTAGAATAAGAAAACAGCACCTTCCCCAGACCCCGCGAACGAATTATTGTGTCATGTCGTTCCTTCGCACCCATGGGATGTTTCATTACTTGCAGTTTTTGCAACAATTCATTGCTCGCTTTCTGCTTTTTTTTCGTACTTTTGCATATTAGGTCAACTACACAGCACCCAAAACTAATCCGCTAACAAGAAAACAACCTGATATGAAGACTTTACACAACATGTTCATCACTGCGGCGTTGCTGACAAGCGTCACTGCCGCACAGGCCCAGACGGGCAAGGAATGGGACGACCCTTCCATCACCAGCGTTAACAGAGAAACTGCACACACACTCGCCATACCCATGGCTAAGGAGGCTGATGTCAGACTCAACGACTTCTCTAAGTCGCCTTACTACCAGTCGCTCGACGGCACATGGAAGTTCTACTGGGTGAGTGCTCCAACCAAGGCCAGGGACACCATGTGCGCCGCCGACTATAACGACGCCTCATGGACCGACATCGACGTGCCATCCAGTTGGCAGGTCTGGGGACTCCACAACAACAAGGCATGGGACAAACCGCTCTACTGCAACGTCGCCTATCCTTTCTCGTTCAACGAATCCACATTCTCCGTGATGGCCGACCGACCGGTATGGTTCACCTACAACAGCAACATGCCCAACCCCGTTGGCACATACCGTCGTAAGTTCAATATCCCTTCCGAATGGACGGGACGCGATGTCTATGTACGTTTCAATGGAGTGGGACATGGCTATTACCTCTGGGTCAACGGACAACGGGTGGGATATTCCGAGGACTCCTACCTGCCATCCGAGTTCAATATCACACCTTACATCACAGAAGGCGAGAACACCATGGCACTGCAGGTCTATCGATTCACCAGCGGCTCCTTCCTGGAGTGCCAGGACTATTGGCGACTCACCGGCATACAGCGTCACTGCTTCCTCTGGGCAGCTCCCAAGAGTCAGATACGCGACTACTTCTTCACTACCGACCTCGACAACGCGTACGTCAATGCCAAGGCCAACGTCAAGGTGACGCTGACTGGCACCGAGAACGTGAAGGACGGCACAGTGGAGGCGCGCATCGAGGACAACGGAACCACCATCGCCAAGGCCACCGCTAAGGCTGCAAATGAACTGAGCATCGACATGGATGTCACCGCACCACGACTCTGGAGCGCCGAGACGCCTAACCTCTACGACCTTGTGCTTGTTCTTCGCAACGCCAAAGGTGAGACCGTCGATATCCGAGGTGGAAAGGTCGGCTTCCGTGAGGTCGGCATACGCGCCGACGGTGCGCTCATCATCAACGGAAAGCGTATGGTGTTCCACGGTGTCAACCGCCACGACTTCTCTCCTGTCAACGGACGTGCAATCAGCGACGAGGAAATAGAGAATGACATCAAGACCATGAAGCGGTTGAACATCAATGCCGTTCGTACTTCCCACTATCCCAACGATCCTATCTTCTACGACCTCTGCGACAAGTACGGACTCTACGTCCTGGCTGAGGCCAACGTGGAATGCCATGCCAACCAGCGCCTCTCGTCTGAACCGAAGTTCCGCAATGCCATGGTGGAGCGTTCACAAAACCACGTGCGCTGGATGCGCAACCACGTCTGCATCTTCATCTGGTCGTTCGGCAACGAGTGCGGTGGAGGCGACAACTTCAGGTATGTGGCACAGGGCATCAAGGCACTCGACAAGACTCGTCTGACCCACTACGAGGGCAACAGCGACTACGCCGATGTCTCCAGCACCATGTACGGCAGTTACGACCATATCAACTGGGTAGGCTCATCCCGACAGGGACAGAGCGGACAAAAACCACACATCCAGTGCGAGAACAGCCACTCCATGGGAAACTCCATGGGTAATGTGCGCGACATGTTCGACCTCTACGAGAAATATCCGTGCCTCACCGGCGAGTTCATCTGGGACTTCAAGGACCAGGGACTGCTCACCAAGAGCAACACAGGAAAGGATTACTGGGCTTATGGAGGCGATTTCGGCGACAACCCCAACGACGGCAACTTCTGCATCAACGGTCTGGTGCATCCCGACTGGTCGCTCACTGCCAAGTCCTACAACACCAAGAAAATCTACCAACCCATCGACTTCAAACCCATCAAGAACAGCGTCTCGTCTTTCCGAATCAAGAACAAGATGGCATTCTTGCCTACTACCGCCTACGACGTGCGCTACGAGGTGATGGATGAGGCCGGCAAGGTGTTGTCGAGCGGCAACATCACACAGGAGGTGGCTGCTGGCGATAGCGCCCTGGTCAACCTCGACCTTTCAGCTGTGGATGCTGTGCCTGCCGACCAGGAGGTCTTCGTAAGATTCATTGCCACCCAGCGTGAGGACACCCCGTGGGCCGACGCTGGTTATGTGGTGGCTGAGGAGAAACTGCCGGTGAAGAAGGCGACGAAACCCATGTACGACCTGTCGCGACTCGATGCTTTCGAACCGCTCTCTGTTATCGATAAGGGCACTACACTGGCCATCACTGGCAACCGGCTTGAGGTCGTGTTCAGCAAACTGCAAGGCACACTCACAAGTTATACCTACGACAAGGTGCAGATGATTTCGAAGCCCCTCTTGCTGAACGCCTTCCGTCTGCCTACCGACAACGATGGACGACAGACCAGCAGTTGGGACAACATGGGATTGCGCAAGTTGACGGCGAAAGGCACTGGCTGTGAGGTGACCGAGGCTAAGGACGGAAAGACTATCACAGTGGCGCTCAGCAGCACTTACACTGGACAGAACGGCACCACATTCGACGTCAGCATGCAGTTTATTGTCTGCGCCGACGGAACCATCATGACCAACGCCTTCATACGTCCGTCCAACACGGGGTCGGTGATTCCAAAACTCGGATTCCGACTCGAGATGCCTTCTGCTATGGAGCACTTCACTTGGTTCGGACGTGGACCATGGGACAGCTACAGAGACCGTAAGGAAGCTTGTCTGCCTGCCATCTACCAAAGCACTGTCACCGACCAGTACGAGGAGTACATTCTCCCACAGGAGCATGGCACAAAGCAGGAGGTGAGATGGATGTCGCTGACAAACGACGAAGGACAGGGACTGCTCTTCGTGGCACCTGACCAGATGGCGGCATCGGCTGTACATTTCCGCCCCGAGGACAACTACACCGACCGTAACAACCGCTCCAGACATACCTACCAGTTCAAGAGTTGCGTCAACACTGTGGTGTCGCTCGACGCCGTCACACGAGGACTGGGCAACGCCAGCTGCGGACCTGATGTAATGGAGAAGTATGAGCTTCGTTCTGCCAACACGCCTTTCCGATTCTTCATCATGCCGCTGACCAACGATGTGGATGCCAAGGCTGTATCAAGGGTCGATATGCCCGTTTGCCAGTCTGTCAGCTGCGAACGACAGAACAACGGCACCATACGAATGACTACCGCCACGAAGGGCGCTACCATCTACTACAGTATCGATGGTGAGGAATACAGGCCCTACACCTCTGCCATTAACCACAGTGACGTCTGCACCATCAAGGCCTATTGCGTCAAAGACGGCATGATGGACAGCCCTGTCATGAGTTACACGTTCGAACTATACATCAACAAGTCGGCATGGAAGCTGATCAGCGCTGACAGTCAGCATGGAGGCAACGAGGCACGTCTGGCTTTCGACAACAACACATCCACTTTCTGGCACACCGAATGGGTGGGTACAGAACCCAGATGCCCACACACGCTGATTGTGGATATGGTCAAGACTTACAGCGTGACGGCTTTCACATACTTGTCACGACAGGACGGCAACTCCAACGGAATGGTGAAGGAATACGAAATCTATCTCAGCACCGACGGCAAGAACTGGGGCAATGCTGTGGCGAAAGGGGAATTCAAGAACACCACTGCACTCCAAGTGGCGAAGTTGACAAAACCCACTGCCGGCCGATACATCAAGTTCGTCGCCAACTCGGAAGTCAACGGCAACGCATGGACCTCGGCTGCCGAAATAGGCATCCAGGCTGATGCCGACGTCACTGCCATCGACGATGTGCGCCAGGACAATAGTCAGACTTCTTCCCGAATCTATGACCTCCAGGGACATCTGTTGTCAACAGTGCCCGACAAAGGCATCTACATCCAAAACAAGAAAAAGTATCTCGCCAAATAGGAGTTATCCAATTTGCCAAATAGGAGTCATCAAATATGAACCCCACAATAATGGATAAAATGAAGTCCTGTTATTTACTCATTGCCGCTTTCACTGCAATGATGCTTGTCGGCTGCGGAGAAGACAAGCAAAAGGAACTCTGTGACTTTAGCCCAGCGGTGGATTTGACGGAGGTCGTACAGGCTTACGAATGGTACAATAATTACCAAGGCGAGGACAAAGACTCGCTGCTGCAGGCCAAGCTGCTGAACGACTTGCCCGACCCCGAGGAGGTGACATGGCTGCTCAGCGACACATCATTCGTGGTGCATCTCCCTCAGTACGCACAGTCCACACATCCTTTCCTCTCCTTTGCCGAGGATTTCTACAACAGTCTTCTTCTGGGCTGGAACCTCTGGACCAACGAGGAGATATGGTTCCACTCGGTGGTGGGTGACGGAATTTGCGATACTGAGGACATAGTGGCGAGTACCAGCGGAATCAGTCTTGATTTCCTGAAAAACACGGATATCAAACGTGCTGCTCAACTCTACCAGAACTCCATGGTTCACTATATGCAGGACGATAATATGCTTCAGGAAGAAGAGGAACCACATCTGCCTTTTATGCTTCTGGAGGCGTACAATGATACCATCGACGCAAAAGTGTATAAGTTCTACCAGAATCCTGAACTCTTCGCTGACACATTGGACAGTGTTTTCAACTTGCTGAGTGAATTGGCTAAGGAGAAAATCAGCAAATATACAGAGGCAGATACTGAACAGCAACTGAAAGTGATGCTGACAGAACTCAATTCCTGCAAGAACTTCGATGAGCAATGCGCACTATGGTGCAACTGGACCAACAACCCTAACTCCATCTCTGAGAACTTCTGGATTCTGGCTGTGGGAAAACGACTGATGGACAGTGGACTCTATCACCCCCAAATCAATAAGATTTGGTTCATCTTCAGAACCTTGTGCCAGTCGGAATTCTTCGGCCTCTCGCGCACTTCAATCATTCCCAGCGACTACTACAACACCTACCGGCGGAAATGCTATAAGACTTGCCTGAAACGCATCGAACAGCATCCCGACGATGTCATTGCCATGTACTGTGCCTACAGCATTGCGGGAAGAGTCAACGTGATTCGTTTCGGACAGAACTACTTCGGCAACGACGCCATGATTGAGGCTGTTGCTCTCATGCCAGGCAGGTATGGGGCAATGGACGAAGGCGAGGATAGCGAAGAAGAGGGTTTCGAAGTGGACACTGACGAAACGGCGGAACCAATAGAGTAGGGGAAACTACACTGACAACTAATTACTAACCTTATAATTAACACTAAGATGAGAAGAATCCTATATTATTGCGGACTGGCATTCATCTTGCTGCATACCGGACTGCTCAAAGCACAGGAGAATGATGAGAAACCGTTACTGACACTGGCTTGTATATCTGACATACATACAGAACGGTCGCTCATCGACTGCGAGAACCTCAGTGACATTGCCTTGAGAGGTTCCTTCATGCAGACTGTGAGAAGAATCAAGCAGGAAGAGAACATCGACGTGATGATGTTGGGCGGCGACTGCACCAGCGATGCCACAATTCCCGTGGCCAACTGGAGACAGGTGCGTAAACTCATCGCCAACTACTCACGGAAAGCATTCCCGACGGAAGACTCTCGCCCCGTGATTTACATCACTGGCAATCATGACTACGAAGTGGCTAACTGGGACAATATCCCCAAACCTTACAACGCTGGCGACTACTATACCTTCCCGATGAAGGACGATATCGGCGAGCTTGGCGAAAACGACGCCTTCTATGAGGATGCCGACAATGGCTCACTTGGCACAATGTCGCTCCTTGCCGCATACCACTACGTGATTCACGGCTTCGATTTCGTAATCCTCAACTGCGGCAAGAACTTCTTCAAGAGCGCGTGGGACTACGTCTATTCCGAGGAGTCGGTACAATGGGTGGCCGACAAACTGGCCGAAATCTATGCCGACAATCCCGACAAGACCGTCTTCTTCGCCTTGCACGTCCCCTTCGCCGACTCCAACAGCATACGCTCTCCGTCAAAGGGCATCGCCTCCTCACCAGGCGAGAAACTGCTGAAACAAACACTGAGCAAATACCCAAACCTCATCATGCTCTACGGACACGACCACGGCGAGGATAAGGCATATACCCGCGTGAAGACATCACAACGAGTGACACGTTACAACACTGAAGGGAAGGTCATCGACACTTACGACGAAACACACGTCGACGGCGTCACCCCAGAAGGCGTGACGGGCGATGACGAGGAAGTTCAGAACTGGGTGGGATGGCTGAAAAACCAAGCCAATGGACTGTACTTGGGGTATAATTCCTATAACCTGGCCCCTGTGGAGACGAAATTCAAACTGACCTTCAAACCTACAGAAGAAAAGACATTCACTGCCACATTCGATGCCACCAACCCCTCGGGAACCACCACAAGCTCCATTCATGTGGGCTCGAATGGTTATTATTCTGGTGGTGACCCATCCCAACTCTTCCTCTATGAACTCGATAAGGACGGTGACGGAACAAAAGCCCACCGCATCGGTGAAATAAAAGACGGCGCAGCCTACATGCTCGTGGGAAAGAACGGAAGCAACTACTACGCGCTTTCCAACACCACATACAACTCTGGCACTGCACAGCGAATGCAGCGCGTGCAGGTGACACTCTCAACCGACTTCGAAACCCTCACACTGACCGAGGCACATGACGACCTGCTCTGGTATTTCCTTCCTTACACCGATGATGGACAACCGCAAGCCACATCCCACAAATGGTGCATGGCAAGCTACACGACTAGCAAATACATGGGATTCAACTCCTACAACCTCGCCACCGTGGATGAAGAGAACGCTGTCACCATCGAACTGACCAACGCTACCACTAACGCTTACGCCATCAAGGTGGATGGCAGCGGGTCGGAGTCAAACGGCAACTACATCATCTCCAGTTCCAGCGGACGTTTCTCGGCTAACGTCGATAACTATCCAACCTATTTCTATCAGGTTTCTTCAATGGACGACAACCAGATTGTGGCACAGAAAGTGGCGGAACCAACCGATGGCGAACTCTACATCATCGTGGCTGAGAATGCCAAGGACCGTTCTTTGCTCTATGCCGTGACCAACGAGGAATATGCCGTGTCGGGAAGCCATCGACTCATAGGACTGCAGGTGACAGACAACAACGGCACCATCACCATTCCTGCCACGAACGCCAATGCAGTCTGGAAGATGACGGCCTACAAGGAAAAGGAGGGAACGCCCAGCTTCTTCTCTGCCTTCATGGGGTCGATGCGCTATTACTACAACACCATCGACCCGGGCGACATGCCGGTGGAGACACCCAACATCGTCCAAGCGCTGATGGTCTATGTCTATTCCGACCGCGTGGAGCTCCACATGAAGAACTACAATAAGTATGGCACCATCAACGGTATCACTGTCAACCAATACCTCACTCCGTACATCTCCTATCGTAAGGTGGAGGTGCCCGACGACATCAAAACAGTGGAAGTCAAAGACGCCCTTCTCCAGACCTACAACATCTACGACATGAGTGGACGCCCTGTTAACCGGCCTTCTAAGGGATTGTATATCGTCAACGGACAAAAGACACTCTTGAAATAAAAAAGTTTCCCACCTTTATGGAAGGACGCAACTCACTGACGCTCTCAGCATCTTTCGGCTGCGACACTCCATAAGGGTGGAAAACACCATAAGGGTGCGACACTCCATAAGGGTGGGAAACTCAAATAGCATAAAAAAGTAAACCACATGAGCAATCTCTGCTGATGTGGTTTTTTAAAAAGTTTAACCCCTTAAATGAAGAGCGGAAAACGAGACTCGAACTCGCGACCCCAACCTTGGCAAGGTTGTGCTCTACCAACTGAGCTATTTCCGCAACATGAAGTTCAATTCTATTCTTACTGCTATTCTCGGAGCGGAAAACGAGACTCGAACTCGCGACCCCAACCTTGGCAAGGTTGTGCTCTACCAACTGAGCTATTTCCGCAATAGTGTGCCCAGAACAGGACTCGAACCTGCACGCCTCTCGACATACGCACCTGAAACGTACGCGTCTACCATTCCGCCACCTGGGCATATAAATAAATATTGTTTTCCTCATGAAGAGCGGAAAACGAGACTCGAACTCGCGACCCCAACCTTGGCAAGGTTGTGCTCTACCAACTGAGCTATTTCCGCAACTTTGCAGCGCTTTCTCTTAAACGCGAGTGCAAAGTTACACCTTTTATTTTTTCTGACAAAGATTTTTCAAGAAAAAAATCAAAAAAACTTTGGAACAATAGATGGAAAACTGCTCTGACTCCCCAGATTATTCCAATTCCTCTGAATACTCCGAATACTCCAATTCATCCGATTATTCAGATTCCTCTGAAGGCTCAGACTTCTCCGATTATTCTGATTCCTCCGATTTGATGAATTCTTCCGCTTTGGCAATGGAATCGAGCTTCCCGACGTCCATGAGCTGGAGTGTGGAACTGAAGTCAGCGTAAATAGGTACACGGTCGCATACGGAGAGGTAGAAGTCGATGATGGAGAACTTACCCTCCCATGACTCCATCAGCGGGAGTAGGGAAGGATTGAACACGTGGATACCGGAGAAAGCATATCGCTGGCATTGCTCGACCTTTAGCTCGGGGTAGGGGGATTTCACTTCCCCTGTGTTAGTGTTGGTCCAACCCACAAGCATATTGTCGTCGTTGAACAGTAGGTACCTTGTCGAAGTCCGTCCATTGACCATCAACGTCGCG
>JAFXVU010000082.1 GCA_017534705.1 Bacteroidaceae bacterium | reverse complement strand
TGCCATCTTCAACTTCTCGGAAGTCGTGAAAGGCACTCACCCCCACTCCACCCTCGCCAAGCAACTCGGTGAGTTCGTCATCATCTACAGTCCGTTGCAGATGGCGGCCGATGCCATCGAGAACTACGAAGGACAACCCGCCCTGACATTCATAGAAAGTTGCCCGACAACCTGGAGCAAGACATTGGTACCCAACGGCGTTATCAGTAAGTACGTGACAATAGCCCGAAAGGAACGCGGAGGCGACAGGTGGTTCATCGGCAGCATCACCAACGAACAGGCACGCCGACTCGACATCAACCTCGACTTCCTCGACGAAGGCGACACCTATCGCGCCATCATCTACGAGGACGGACCCGATGCCGATTTCCAAACCAACCCCTACTCTATGACCATACGTCAACTGGAAGTGGACAAGAACACCACAATCCACCTCAACCTCGCCCGCAGCGGCGGTGCTGCCATTCGGATTGAGAAATGCCAGTAAAGGAAAGTGATTCGAAAAACGGACAAACCGCCAACAATCCTAACGTCCCATTTAACTTCCTTGAGCGAAGCGAATTAACTTCCCTTTTTAACTCCCTTGAGCGAAGCGAATTAACTTCCCATTAAAATAGTAACAATTCATATTAATCACTAACTTAAACTAAAAGAAGGATGAAAAAAACGCAAAACCTTATCTGCCGCATGCTGATGCTATGCGCAGTTGCATTCTTCTCCATGAACGTCATGGCGCAGACCACCATCAGTGGTCATGTGAAAGACGACATGGGTGAAGACCTCATCGGAGCCTACGTCACTGTGAAAGGCACCCAGAGCGGCGCCGTCACAGACATTGACGGAAACTTCAAAGTAGAGTGCAAGGCCGGTGCAACACTGGTCTTCAGCTACATCGGCTTCGTGCCTCAGGAACTCAAAGCCACCAACGGCATGGAGGTGACACTCCATGAGGACGTCGCACAATTGGAAGACGTGGTTGTCGTCGGTTACGGTTCCTTGGCCAAGAAAGAGATTTCAAGCTCTGTGGTACAAGTCAACAAAGAACAGTTCAACCAAGGCGCTGCTACCGATGCAATGGCATTGGTGGCTGGTAAAGTGCCTGGTCTGAACGTTGCCTCAACCGCCGATGCCAACCCTAACTCGATGACCGATATCCAAATCCGCGGTGCTGGTTCACTGACCGCATCAAACGGACCACTGATTGTCATCGACGGTATCGCTGGTGGTGACCTCCGCAACATCTCCACTCAGGATGTGGAGAGCATCACCGTGTTGAAGGACGCTGGTTCGGCTGCCATCTATGGTACACGTGGTGCCAATGGTGTGATTCTCGTCACCACCAAGAAAGGCAGTGGCGCACAAGGTGTCACCACCGTGACTTACGACAGTTACGTCGCCCTCAATTTCCAGAAATCCAAACCCGACATCCTCTCCACCGATGAATTCCGCCGCTCACGCCGTGGACAGGACTATGGCGGCGACACCGACTGGTGGGACGAAATCACCCGCCCGGTCAGCTACAGCCACAATCAGTACATCTCCATCGACAACACTTCAAAGAATGGTTTCTTCACCGCCTCGCTCAACTATAAGAAAGGCAATGGTCTTGACATCGTCAGCGGACGTGAGGAATACGGTGGACGCTTCGTAGGTGAACAGCGCGTGCTCAACAACCGTGTGCAGTTCAACACCTCGCTCTCTGGCCGTAAGGTGCATGAGAAATGGGGCAGCGACGGCCTGTTCGACACAGCACTGACCATGAACCCCACCCTCCCCGTGAAGAATGAGGACGGCACTTACTACCAGCCTGAATCTCCTTCTGGCATCCACAACCCTGTGAACGACCTGAAAGAGAACGTGAGCAATGGTGACCGCATCTACCTCCTTGGAAACGCCGACGTGAAAGTGAACATCCTCTCTACTGAAAATCACTACCTCAACACCTCAGTGAGCTACGCACTCCAATACAACGACTTGAAGTCGAACTTCTACACACCCACCACTTCAAGCGAGAGTTATTGGCAAGGCTATGCCGGACATGCCAACATCAACTACCAGAAATGGTGGACCAACCGTCTGGAATGGCTCGCCAACTACACCCTCACCCTTGAGGACCATGAACTGAAAGCCGTTTTGGGCTACAGCTGGGAGCGTAGCAACTGGGAACAGAGTGGTTCTGAGAACTTTGATTTCGTCTATGACAACCTCAGTTATCATGGCATCAGCAACGGTTCCTACCTGACTGATGGCAAAGCTCGCATTTGGGCTGGCCGCAGCGAATCCACACTGATCGGTTTCTTCGGACGCGTCAACTATAACTTCAAGGACATGGTCTTCGTCGCCGCTTCTTTGCGCCGTGAGGGAAGCACCAAGTTCGGTAAGAACAAGAAATGGGGTAACTTCCCCTCCATCTCAGCAGCATGGGAAATCACAAAGACACCATTCGCAGAACCTCTAACAAGCGTGTTCCAGAGCCTGAAACCACGCATCTCCTACGGTGTGACCGGTCGTTCTGATTTCGATGCTTATCGCTCTCTTGCCACCTACAGTGGCTACGGTGCCTACTACATCGACGGAAATTGGGTAAACGGATACGCGCCATCACTCAATGGAAACAACGACTTGGCTTGGGAGAAATCCACTGCCTTCAACGTAGGTCTTGACTTCGTGGCACTCGAAGGACGCTTGCGCGGTAGTGCGGAATACTTCGACCGCCGCTCCAAAGACCTGCTTTACAACTACACGGCTCCACAACCACCATTTATCTACCCCAACATCCTCGTGAACGTGGGTACAACCAAGAACACTGGTTTCGAAGTGAGTCTTGAATACGATGTCCTCGCCAAGAAAGACCTGAAATGGACCACTGGCGTCAATTGGAGTGTCGGCACCACAAAACTCGCCAAACTCTCAAGCGATGTCTATCAGATGGCATACCTCGACCTCTATCAGAAACCTGGTCTTGGCACCAGCGAGTATTTCTTCCGCGTGCAAGAAGGTGGAAAGATGGGACAGTTCTACGGATATGAGCACGCTGGCATCGACGAGAACGGACTCCTGCTCGTCTATGACAACGACGGAAACGCACAGCCTGCATCAGTGGCCGACGCTTCATGGAAGCGCAACATCGGCAACGGAGCTCCTAAGCATTTCCTCAACTGGAACAACTACTTCCGCTACAAGAACTGGGATTTGAACATGCTCTGGCGTGGCGCGCTAGGATACAAAATCTTCAATATGCGCAAGTACGGCATGGGGCTCCAGGGATGCGGCACTGACAACGTGCTGACCTCTGCCTACACCGACTATCCAGACGTGAAGGCTGGAGGTAGCGTCATCAGCAGTTTCTTCCTCGAGAACGGAAGTTACTTCAAACTCGACAACGTCACCGTGGGCTACAACTTCTCGCCCAAGAAACGTGATATCGTGGAAAGCCTACGAGTGTTCCTCACAGCCAAGAACCTGCTCACCATCACTGGCTATGACGGCAACAACCCATCTATCGTCACATCCACTGGCATCACTCCTGGAGTGGATTCCAACAGCGCATACCCACAGGCCACACAAGTCAGCCTCGGCGTCACACTGCGCTTCCATTAATAACCACTGTGAATGCCTAATGAAAGAACGAAATTAAAAACCTACTAATAGAACCATATCATTATGAAAGCAATCAAATATAGCATCATAGCAGTGGCAATGGGACTCGGACTCTCGGCTTGCACCGACCTCGACGAGAAGGTTTACGACCGTATCGACGCGAGCGTCTATTACCAGAACGAAGCCAGCGTGAAGGGAGCTGTGGCTGCCATCTACAACCAGACATCGTCCACACTTGCCGGCGAACATTTCTTCCACCTCTCTGAATACCCTGCTGACCAAATCACATGGCGCGCATGGAACGGCGGCCTCTGGGGGTGGGACGAAGCAGAGAAAATCGTGCTCTCATGGCACAACTGGACCGAGGAGTCCAAGATTGTGCGCGACGCATGGTCCAACGCATGGACGGCCATCGGACTGGCCAACCAGTTGCTGGGCGACCTTGAAGAACTAGATGCATCCAGCCTCGGCATGACCGATGCAGCACTGGCTCAATATGTGGCTGAGGTGCGCACCATACGCGCTTGGAACTACTACTGCCTCTTTGAACTGTGGGGAGGAGCGCTACCACTGAACACCGCTGTGACAAGCGAAGTGCCAGGAACAGCCGACCCCGACTGGAACACTTCTTGCAAGAAAATATTCGACTTCATCGCCACTGAACTCGACGAAAGTTGCGCAGCGCTGGGCAAGGATGACGCCAACCATGCACTGGTCAACCGTGCCAACCAAGGCATGAACAGAATGCTCAAGGCCCGTCTGCTGCTCAATGCAGAACTCTTCATCGGTGTAAACAAATACGATGAATGCGAGGCTTTGTCAAAGGAAATCATCAACGGCAACTACGGCACTTACGGACTTGCCGAGAACTGGCGCGACATCTTCTCCATCAACAATACCAGCTGCCCCGAAGTGGTATTCGCACTGGCTGCCGAAGATGGCATAGGTGCCACCAACGCGCTCTGCAACGTGCGCACCATGGTGATGATGCCCTATAACTACAATGTCTATTGCAACAACATGGACCTCTACGGTGGCATCGGAGCATGGAACTGCGTCTGCCTCACACCATCCTACGACAACACTGGCACCGTGCAGCCTTTAGGCGGAAGTGATGGTGCCAAGAGCTTCCTCTCTGACTATGGCGACAAGTTGGGCGCACCATACGAGCGCTTCGACGACCGCGACATCCGCAAACAGAACTACACATTCGACGCCGCTTCTGGTACACACGGTCCTGGTATGTTCCTCAAAGGCACCATACGCGCCAACTACGGTACCGGTGATGTGCTGAAAGCCGATGCCGACCGCGACGGACAAGACCTTGTGTATGTTGACCAAATAGGTACATTCATGAACCTGGGACGCACGCTTGAACCCGTGATGAGTCCGCGATGGGGAGAGACCAACTCTGGTGTGCGCATGATGAAGTACCCGCTCTATCCTGCTGAGTCGGGAAGCGGTTTCAAGGACATCGACGACGTGCAGTTCCGTCTAGCTGAAGTGTACTACAATATCGCTGAATGCGAGATGCGAAAGGGCAACAGTGGAGAAGCCAAGAAATATGTGGATGCCGTACGCAAACGCTATTACAAAAACACCGACGCTCTCTCGGTTCCAGGACCTGGATTCTCAGAGTTCAACATGGACTGGATGCTCTCTGAATGGGGCAAGGAGTACCTGTGTGAAGGCAACCGCCGACGCACCGACCTGCGTCGTTTCGACAAGTTCACACAAGGAACATGGTGGTTCTGGGGAAGAGCCACAGAGGACGGAGTGAACCTGCCCGCCAAGCGCGACAGAAAGTACGAATGGTATCCGCTACCTGCTACGGCTATAGCAGTGAACCCAGGTCTGATACAGAATCCCGCTTACCAATCCAAATAATCGGCTGGCTTAACTCCCTAATTAACTCCATTTTATAACTTCCGAAACTTTAGTAAAAGTATTATTCTATCATTCGGGAAAATTATAATCCAATTAATAAATCAGAACATTATGAAGAAAAATATATTATGGGTCATGGCGCTGTTGTTTCCTTTCCTTGGATTCATGAGCAGTTGCTCAAGCGATGATGACATCGTGTTCGACCACGAACGCCAGCAGTTCGAGACAAGGGCCGACCGCATCCTTCTGGAGTTCATCGCTCCTTTCGGCACCTCCGTTGACGAGGAAATATATATCATCGGTGCATTCAACGGCGACAGCGCTGCCATTGGCAATCCTGCCTATCTGCTCACCAAAGCCCCAAAGAGCGACCAGAAATGGGGTGTATATATCGACCCTAATGCCTTTGTGGGTGGCAAGACGCTCGCCGACGGCTTCCGTTTCTATTCAGCCACTCAGGGCATGGAATACACCATCAAGGGTGTGCAGGCTATTCACAACGACAACCCTGCCGTAGGCACCTTCACCAATGTCTGGGGACAGCGTTGGGAAAGCTACTACAAGGGCGCTGAGGAAGAGCCTACAGTGGAACACGACGGATTCGTGGTTTATGTGATTGATGAGACAGGATGGGACATCCACCTCTATCAGTGGGGTGACGTGAACAACCTCAACGGTGACTGGCCTGGCGTTGCTCCTACAGGCACACAGACCATCAACGGCACGAAATACCTCTATTGGGACATGGGCGCAGCCAATACAGGACTGAACCAGAACCTCATCTTCAACGATGGCGGCCAGGGACAGCAGTTGGCCGACTTCGCCTACACCATCAACCACGATGTCTATCTGAGAGTGACCACAAGCGGTGTGGAGGAACTCACAGTAGGTCCTAAGCACGACGGATACGTTGTATATGTCATCAACAAGACCACATGGGATGCCATCGCACTCTACCAGTGGGGAGACGTGAACAACCTCAACGGTGACTGGCCTGGTGTTGAACCAACAGGCACACAGACCATCAAGGGCAATGAGTACCTCTACTGGGATATGGGCGAGGCCAACACTGGTCTGAACCAGAACCTCATCTTCAACAACAATGGCGGCGGCACTCAGCTGGCTGACTTCGCATACACCATCGACCACGATGTCTATCTGGAAATAAGCGATGGTGGTGTGACAGAAATCAATCCTGCCAACTACGCTGGCGCACACAAGATCTACATCGACAACCGGACGGGTTGGGATGCCTTAGGCCTCTACGCTTGGGGCGACGGACTGCCCGAACTCTTCGGAGAATGGCCTGGCAAGACCAACTACAGCAAGGAGACAGTGAACGGCACTGAATACGTGGTGTTCACATACGAAGGTAACGGTCAAGAGTACCACCTGATACTCAACAATGCTGGTGCTGGCTCGCAAGTTGACGG
>JAFXVU010000081.1 GCA_017534705.1 Bacteroidaceae bacterium | reverse complement strand
GTTAGCACCAGCCTGGATAGCGTTGTAAATGCTGTCGGCAGTCTTGGCGATAGCAGCCTCGTCTGCTCCAGGAACACCAATCTGGCGAATAAGAACAGAGTCTACTTGCTGCGTGCGGTTAACGAGACGGAAAGCGTAGTAGCTGTTAGTGGCTGCGTCGAATACAGGTGCAGTGGTTGTGCCAACTGCAACAGAGTCGAGACGGCTGGCAATAGCCATTGGGAATGCGTTCTTGGTCTTGAGCAAGTTGGTGTAGCGGAACTCAGTCTCGGAGTTCTTGATAGCCAGTTCAACGTCCTTGTCGGTAGCGGCAGCGCGAAGAGCCTGGGCGCTTTGCTGCATCTCCTTCTCAAGCTGAGCGATATCGGCTTTGCTTGCTTTGACAGGTACGTCGATATATTTGATGTCGCGAGTCTCCACATACTGCTTGTATTGCTCCTTGTTCTCATCGTACTTGGCTTTGATGTCCTGGTCGTTCACTTCCACCATCTTGTCCTCAATGCTCGATACGGGGACAGTGGTAAGAAGGATGTCGCTAGTGCTTGACTCCTGGTCGAAAGTCTGCTTAGCCTCAACGGGGTTGGAGAGGAAGCAGTTGGAAAGGAGCGTCTGATATTTGTTCATCAATGCCTGCTGGCGCAGTGTACGCTGTGCGAAAGCATAGTATTTGTAAATCTTCTCCACCTCGTCAGGCATTTGCTGACCGCTTTTCTTCATTTCGTTGTACTGTGTAACGAAATTCTGGATGATGGAGTAGTCGTAACGACCTGTCTGTTGGTTCATGAACATTGGGATTTGAAGCATCTGGCTGGCACCACTGCGGAGCAAGTCCTGAACTTCCTCGTCGCTGACAGCCAAACCCAATTTGTCGCACTCGTCTTTGATGAGCTGGGTCTGGATGTAATTGTTCCAAGCCTCGTCCTTGATGCGATTCAAGGCATCCTCGCCTGTAGTCGATTGTCCTTGGATCTCGTAAACGGTCTGAATCTCGTCAATCAGATTCTGGTACTCCTGAGTAGTGAGTTTCTCACCATTCACTTCACCAACGTTGATTTTGTTTTGGTTCAGCAGAGATGGCAAACTTTCCATAGCTGCTTCCAAGATGAAGAAAAGAAGACCTGCTGCTATTGCTGACACGAGCAATATCTGTCTTTTTCTGATTTTTTGTAAAACTGCCATTTTGTTTATTGATATTTTTTAATTATTTATTTTTCTCTTTTTTGGGGGGCCGGGGCATCCGAATTCTTCTGAATCACCAGGGCATTCAAAACGCTTATCCCACAAAATTAATACCACCTAATAGCAGGTAAGGCGGTATCATCAGCAAATTTCGTACGAAATTACGAAAAAAAAACGGATTAATGGTAATACAAACTCGGAAAAATACTTTTATCGATGAAAATAGTGGTTTTATGGGCTTAAAATGCACTTTTTTAATTGACAAAAAGCCTTTCTGAGTGTTTTTACTATTGTTTTTTTATTTGCTCCACGGTGCGTGGTTTGTTTGGGGCGGCATTGGGTGTGCGGTTGTCGGTCTTGACATTCCGATTTGGTTGTTTAGGGGTAGAAGGTGTTACCTTCCCTGTGTTGGAATTCCTTGGAGTGGTGACCATGTTGTTATTATTGGCCGCAGGAGCCCCGGTGTGCTGTGTGGTGTCGGCGTACTCAGCCATGGTCTTGGCATCAGGCTTGGGTGTGGCGGGTTTGTCCTCGCCCAAAGGGAATGCACCTTTAGAGCTGTGTATGCTGTAGCGAGTCATACGTTCATCAGAACGGAAATCATAGCCAGAGAGTTCTTGTGTCTCGCCTTTGATTTCCATGAAACGGTCGGAATAGAGTTCGTGCTTTTTTTGGTCCCAATAAAGCAGAGATGTCTTGAAGGTCTCTCCTTTAAGATTTTTCACAAGCACCCGACCGCGAAGTTCCCACAACTCCTTTCGGTCATAATAATAAGCGGTGTCGGCGTTGACAAAGGCCTTTACATGATATTTTTCGTCGAATTGCTCAAGGAAGAGTCCTTTTTCAAAAGCCCAGAAAGAAGGATTGCGTCGGTCGTAGATGTACCATTCCTCAGCGATTATTTTGTAGCGGATGATTCCAGAGTCGGAGATGAGTGTTGATACCCCCCTCGACTTGAGAATGGGCAGTGAGTCGCGTTGTTCGATGGCGGGAGCGAAATTGCCCTCATCCTCACCGCATGCCAACATCAGCAGCGACAAAAGCATAGCCAAAGGTAGGAGCTTTCTCATCTCTCGCTTCTATGTTTTATTGCACTTTCCACTTGTAGAACCACCGTTCATTGAAGGTCAGTCCGATGCACAAGCGGAAATAGTTCTCCCTCAGTGTGGCTTTTTTCATGGTCGATGCGCTGAGGTATGGGATGACTGTGTGTACCCACTGCGCGCTAATGTTCAGGCATGGTGAGTTGTGCCAAATATTACGGTTATTGATGGGTATGCCCACACCTGCAGACACTCCCAATTCGTATGGTTTGTCGGTAACAGTGTTGGTAATGTCGGCTTTAGCGTAGGAATGGGAGTAGAAACCACCTACACGGTAGATGTTGTGCTTGAAGAACTTAGGGCTGGCGTTGTCTGGACAGTAGTCGAGTCCCGCAGACACTTTCCATGAATCATAGAGTTGGTTGGTGGTTGCCACATAAGCTGGAGAGTTGATGTTCTGGTTCATGTCTTGCGACGGGAATTTCACATCGGCCCACTT
>JAFXVU010000080.1 GCA_017534705.1 Bacteroidaceae bacterium | reverse complement strand
TTGAAAGAATGTATGGGAGCGGGAATTCGTCCCTTGCGGTTCACGAAACGGGAGCAGTCGAAAGTGTTGACGGGCATGATGGGCGCATAACCGAGTAGACCTCCGAATTCCACATTCTCGCCAACATTCTTGCCTATCACGGGGATAATTCTCACTGCAGTTGTTTTCTGGTTCACCATGCCAATGGCAGCCTCATCAGCTATTATTCCTGAGATGGTGGAGGCCTTGGTGTCGCCAGGGACAGCTATCATATCAAGTCCGACAGAGCATACACAGGTCATGGCTTCCAACTTCTCAATGGTCAGCGCGCCTTCCTCCACAGCCTTAATCATGCCTTGGTCCTCGCTCACGGGAATGAACGCACCGCTCAAACCTCCGACATAACTGGAAGCCATCACACCACCCTTTTTCACTTGGTCGTTGAGCAAAGCCAAGGCTGCAGTCGTGCCTGGAGCACCTGGGTGTTCGACACCAATACAATGCAGGATATCTGCGACAGAATCACCAATGGCAGGGGTCGGAGCAAGTGAGAGGTCGATGATACCAAAAGGCACGCCCAAGCGACGAGATGCCTCCTGCGCCACCAACTGTCCGACTCGGGTGATTTTGAAAGCGGTTTTCTTGATGGTCTCGCAGAGTTCCTCAAAATCAGCGTTGGGGATATGCTCAAGCACATACTTCACCACACCCGGACCGCTCACGCCCACATTGATGATGGCGTCTGATTCTGAAACGCCATGGAAAGCACCAGCCATGAAAGGGTTGTCGTCGGGTGCATTGCAAAGCACCACCAGTTTGGCACAACCCAGAGAATCACGTTCCTTTGTGGCTTCAGCAGTCTGAAGTATCACTTCACCCATCAAGCGCACTGCGTCCATGTTGATGCCAGTCTTCGTACTGCCCACATTCACAGAGGAGCAGACCACATCGGTTTCGGACAAAGCGCCAGGAATGGAACGAATCAACAACTCGTCACTCCTGGTCATACCCTTTGAGACGATGGCACTGTAACCTCCAATAAAATTGACGCCTACAGCCTTGGCCGCACGGTCAAGGGTACGGGCAATCTCCAAGTAGTCATCTGAATTGGAACAGCAAGCACCACCCACCAAGGATATTGGAGTAATGGAGATGCGTTTGTTCACGACAGGTATGCCAAAATCATGACTGATGGCTTCTCCTTCTTTCACCAAATTCCGGGCAAGGGTTGTGATTTTGTCATAAATCTTGTTACAAGCGACTTTCAGCTCATGGTCGGCACAGTCAAGCAGATTTATACCCATCGTGATGGTCCTGACATCGAGATTCTCTTTCTCGATCATTTTATTGGTCTCGAAAACCTCTGATAGATTAATCATATCCTGTGCATTTTATCGAAGATGTCTTCCAATTGGCATTTCACTTGTACCCCAGCAGCTGTGCCGATTACGGTGAGTTCATCCTGCATCTTGCTGATGGTCTTGGTGCATTTGCTGGTATCCACAATCATCATCATATTGAAGAACTCTTGTACTATCGTCTGAGATATATCAAGGATATTCACTTGGTTGTCGGCGAGATAAGTGCAGATTTTGGCGATGATGCCCACAGCATCCTTTCCCACCACTGTTATAATCACTCTGTTCATCGTTTATTGTTTTTGGGAAGATTCCTTGTCGTCTTAAATGACAAATGTTTCGGAAGTTAATATTAAGAAATTTAATAGGATAATGGAGGATGGGATAAAAGCAACACTTGCCCTTCATTCTGCTCATTTATCGTATAAAGATACAATCTAAGTCCATGTTAAGAAACTAATCGTTTTTCAATATCGTGTAATCGATTTCACCCCATTCTGCCGCCGTCAACGAGAAAGTAGAATGAGAACTGGCATACAATTTCTTGCAATGTGAAAGATTTGCCAAGTCCACCACAGCGTCTTCCATACCTGTTTTGGTGATACGGTCATTACGCCGCTTGGGATAAACCAATATTCTGTCACCAAACTTTTTCTTGATATCAGCCTCTTCCTGAGGGTCGTCTGTCGCTAAATAAAACTTCACCGATGGATTCTGACGTATTTCTTCTTCCATCTTTTCAATGAAAAGGTAAGTAGGGGAACTCTGGATAGACCTTTCATTGTCTGTCCGCCGAATATGGATACCACAGACTTCCCTCAAGTCATCCAGCGGATAAAGAAGTGGTTGCAAATGTTTTTTTACCCTGAACATAGAATAGCCAACGGTTCCTGCCACGCCATGGTAGGTATCAAGCAAGCCATGGTGTCCTTTCAATCGCTCGTAATAGTCCATTGTCTTAAGATTCGGGAAAAGCCTATTACTAATCATGTAAACAGGCCGTAACAACTGAATCATGCGGTAACAGACCTTATAAGCCAGAGAATCGTTACCAGAGAACTCCAGAACATGATAAGGCAAAGGTTCAAATAAATCCGAGAACTTAGCATTCAACTCCATGTCTCTCACCCAAAGAATCACCAATCGCATATTGTAGCGATGTGACAAATAGATGGCACTCGATATCACACGCATCCTATTACACAAACCAGCTCTCGGAATTACAAAAAGTATTTTCCTCATAAGAATCAGGGACAGTAAGTCTACAGCTTGAACCTGAACTGTCTCAATCCCTTGTAAGTGTTGATTGAGACCGCTACAGAGTCCATGGCAGAATCCACATACTCGTAGAGAGGCATGCTGAGATATACGTTTTGAGTATACGATTCAGGATCCTGTATTCTACGGTGAGTCACTGTGCAATAGACAGTCCTATGTCCCTCTGTTCCTGTCATAACAGTATCTTCCGTGAATGAGTAGACGTGGGACCCACGGCCGTTAGTGAGCAAAGCGAGC
>JAFXVU010000079.1 GCA_017534705.1 Bacteroidaceae bacterium | reverse complement strand
TGGAATGTCGAAACTCCAAGCCGTTTGTCCCGTAATCGTGACAGAGGGGTCGATATTGTCCCAGGAGTATGCCATGGTGGCTTTGCCATTGTATTCAGGCAGAGGTATGATGGCAGTGCAGGGATGGTCGCGATGAGCTTCGGGTGCGATGTTGTAGTTATCGACCACACTTTCCGAAGCCGTGGTATAGGTGTTGTCGTTGATGAGTCCACTCGCGCGCGTGTTCACTATATTCACATTGAAATGGATAAGGTCGTAGTTGATGTCTTCCAGAGGCACGGTCGTACTGGCTTTGAGTTTGGTGGTGAGTTCAGCCGGAAGGTTGACAAGCGCACAATAACCAGGCTGGAACACCGCCACTCGTTTGTAGGCCAGTTCTCCAGCTTCATTGAGTGTGTAGTTCGATTTCTGGGTGAACTGTCCGTAAACGCCGGTCATGGCAGCGTTAGCCCAGATGGTCGGGACACTGTCGGGAGCCTCCGAACGTAGCAGCACGTCGTCGAGGGATATCTGAGTATCGGCAGCCACCTTCACGAAGTACCCTTGTCCTGCCTTGACCTCCTTTTGCGGTATCAGTACTGCCACCGCCTTGTTCTGCTCCGCGTCGTAGTCCAAACCAGCCACCGAGTAGATGTCGGTGAACATGGATGCAGGCACATCGAATGGAAGGCAAATGGAGTTGAGCTGCCCTGCGCGCAATGTCTTGTTGAGGGTGACATTGGCGTAGGTGTCCTCCGTCAGTGAGTATTTCTCATTCACGTCGAGAGTGACATCTACGGCAGAGACACCATAGTAAAGCCTGAAGTTATCGAAGATGAGCCAGTTGCCAGGTTGTCCGCTGTTGTGTGAAAAGCCGAAGGTCATGCTGCCGTCCTCCGTCATTTTGGTTCTGAGGATGTTCCAGTACTGTCCTATAGCAAAAGCATCTTCAGCTCCGTTGACAGAATTAGGAATACTACGTCCGAAAGCTCCAGGGACATCACTTGCCGGGCGAGCGGGGAGGAAGCGCGCGCCGTCGTTGATGCTATGAACCGTTTTCTGAACCTTAGCATCATGTTCTGGTTCAAGGAAGAAATAGGCTGTCACCTTGTCTTTTCCTTCTTCGTAGTTCCAGGACGCCTGTCTGAATTCGGTCATGCGGTAGAACGCCTGCGCTTTGAGTGTGTAGTTACCGGCCGGCATATCGGAGAGCGTCTGGTTGATGCTTCCCTCGCTATGGTTGAAGTACTCCACCAGTCCGTTGTCCGTGTGTGTTGGGGAACCGATGATGTTCCATCCCATCAATCCCTCGTCGAAAGCGGGGTTGTTGATGAGAGGAGTGATATCGAATTGTCCTGTTGTTGTGGTAGACTCCCTCAGCAGTTGTTTGATAGCGCTCCACAGTCTCGCATCGAGTTTTGTCAGTTCCTCGTCGTCGGTCACGGAATCCATCACCTCCTTGACGCTATCGAGCACAGCGTCGTAGATGTCGGGTTGGAGCGCCTGTTTAGAAATCGCGGTATAGGAATTCCATTTCAGCAGGTATTTCCGTTTCTTCGCACCGAAATCGTTTTCCGCCTCCCCATCGATGATTTTCTGACTAATCTTCTCTAGCACGCATGGGCCAGCAGCGAACCAGGATTTCAGATATGAATGTGTGCCTTGGAATCCGAGTTCGATGGAGGTGGGTTCTGTGATGTTGAACAAGACCTGAGTGGCATAGAGACCTTGGGAGAAGGCTGTTCCAGCCTCACTCAACGAGTTGGCATAGGTATCGACCACCTCGCTTCCGAGTCTCGGCACCTGTATGGAATCGTTTCCGGCGAAGATGCAAGCCTCGGATATTTCCATTCCCTTATTGATGTCGCTGGCATAGGAACTGCCGTATCGATAGAAGGCATTGCCCTTAAAGCGGTATAGTCCTGGTGAGAGTTTGATGCTCTGCCAAAGTTTGTATTCGGTCATTTCCAACTGTCCAAAGCCAGCGTACGCCTCTACAGCGTATGGTGAAGAGGATGCAGGCGTCCAGGTGTTGGAATATCCTTCGAGGTTGGTTGTTTTCATCTGCCAGCCATTGAGTCCGTTCGAGAAGTCAGCATTCTCCACCAGAGCTGTCAGGTCCAGAGGCGTGTCGTCCACCGGCACCTTGGTTAACCAGACACTATAGGCATCCTTCATCTCGTTGTACGCATCGGTGATGACATCAGTATCGGTGGCATTCTGTACTTTCTCACGAATCTCGTCGAGAGCCTGTGCAAAAGTCTGGTCGCTATCGGTATTAAGAGCCTCGTAGTCCTCCAACGCCTTAAGCGCCTGTGCCTTGAAGGCATCAAAATCCATGCCGTAATACAGGAGCGTGAAGTTGTCGAAGCAGCACCAGTCGTTGGCCACTGCGCGGTTGTCCTTCCTGATGCCTAATCGGAGTTGTCCGTCGTTGACTATGATGTTTTTGATGGTGGTCAGGTAGATATCCTCTCCCGAGTTGAAACAGTCGGCTGCATTTGTCTGGTTGTCGGGGATGTAACCAGCAGCAGAACTTGCCGCCCATCCTCCTGTGGCACTAGCCTTTCGATAGTCGAAAATGGAAACAACTTTCTGCGTCTTGTCTCCAGCATAAAGCACAGGCAATATTACTTCGGTACCATTATTATACGCGGCCGCTCCACTTGAGATTGAGCCATATCGATAGAATGCCTGAGCCGAGAGTGAATAAGAACCCATAGGAATGCCCGAGAGTTGCTGATAGACATCGAAAGCGGCCTTGTTGAAGACCTCTCCGTTGGACCCATTACGCACATAATGATCACCATCGGTATAGCCAGCTGTTGAAGTAACGTCGGGTCCCCAGACTTTGCCCGAGGTGATGCGGTAGTCGCCGATGAGGAAGTCGGGTGCAGAGATGAGGAATGTGGCATCGACGGGGTTTTGCTTAGTGGCAGTCTTGAGTGTTTCCATCAGTTCCTCTCTGCTGCGGAATCTCCAGTGGGTGTTGGGCGAGGTGGTGTCGGTATAAGTATCAAGACGTGGAATCCAGGGGTGTTCGTTCGTCGGTACATATCCGAAATAGTTGGTGCCGTTGAAGAGGGCGTAGCTGCCATCATCGAGTGGAGTGACAGTCCAGTTTCCGCTCTGGTCCATATATCCGTCGGATGGTCGGAGAGCCTTGCTTTGTCCTTGGAGCCCAGTTGTTAGGACGTAGGTGCCGTCGCTGTTGCGGGTGACGGTGAAATCGACTCCGTGCTTGCTAAGCACCGCCCTTGTGCCCCAGTTGGCACCAGAGGAAAGATAGGTTCCGGAAGCTACATTCTGGATGTAATAGACACCTGGTTCGAGGTTTTTCTGAGCCATTGCTGATAAAGACAACATACAGGACAAAACGGTCATCAACATGGCTTTATAGGTCGTAGGAAACAGGTACGACAGCATGGAAACGTTCTTTTTCATACGTATCATAATAGGTTAGTCATCTGATTGAATATGCAATATTACGAAAAAAAAAGAATCTGAGCAAAGTTCAATCGTTTTTTTGGTTGAAAAAGCCAATGAAGTTATCTAATAACATGAATTCGACAAATTGGAAACAACTAATCACAACTATAAACAACATCATCCCTGAGGGTTAGAGATAGAAGCCGTCGCGACGCGACGGAACAACTTGGAACAATGAACCAATTTCTCATGAATTTTTATGAAAGGCAAAGCCTTTTTGTAATTCTCATATATTCATCGGGCTGACGTTAGTTTTATTTTGGAAACAACTAATCACAACTATAAACAACATCACCCCTGCGAGATAGAGATAGAAGCCGTCGCGACGCGACGGAACAACTTGGAACAATGAACCAATTTCTCATGAATTTTTATGTAAGGCAAAACCTTTTTGTAATTCTCATATATTCATCGGGCTGACATTAATATACTTTTTTCGAATTCTACTTGGTGGAATCAGCCGAATTGAATAAATTGCGAGGAAAAATCAAAAAAGGAAAACAAAATGATGAGAGCAATCGTATTGACGCTGGCCATGTTGATAGGCGGCTTGGCATACGGAATAGTAGAGAACCCGTATGTAGTGAACACAGAGTCGGGATGGGTGGAAGGATTCAACCAGAACGAGACAGTGGCATTCTTGGGCATCCCTTATGCCAAAGTGGAGCGTTTCATGCCCCCGTTGCCTGTTGACAAGTGGGAGGGCATAAGGAAATGCGACCACTGGGGGCCACAGGCCATGCAGATGACCCAAGGGCGCGAACTCACAGAAGATGAGATGTCGGAGAAGAACTGCTGTGTGCTCAATGTGTGGACCAAAGGGAAGGAATGGAAGAAGCCTGTGATGGTATGGCTCCACGGAGGCGGTTTTGACTCAGGTACCTCCGCATGGAACCCAGGTATGGAACTGGCCAAGAAAGACGTTGTGGTGGTCAGTGTGAACCACAGGCTCAACATCCTCGGTTTCCTTGATTTGTCATCATGTTCCGACAAATACCAGTACTCCGCCAATGTAGGAATGCTCGACGTTGTGGCGGCGCTGCAATGGGTGAGAAACAACATCAGCCTATTTGGTGGCGACCCCAACAACGTCACCATCTTCGGCGAGTCAGGCGGTGGCGGCAAGGTGGGCACACTGCTGTGCATGCCTCCCGCTCGCGGTCTCTTCCACAAGGCCATCATCCTCAGTGGCACGATTCTCAATGTCAACACCAAGAAGATGTCGGAAGCGCTGGGTGAGGCAGTTCTAAAAGAACTGGGTATCGACAAGGAACACATCGACAAGATTCAAGCGGTGCCGTACAAGGAGCTCTACGCCGCAGGGCAGCGGGCGATGGCAGCCAGCATAGGCACCCGCAAACCCGGCACCCCCATGATGTGGGGATTCGGTCCTACGCCTGATGGAGAGGATATGGTGCAGCAGCCTTTCCAACCAGGTTTCCCTGAATTCAGCGACAACATCCCCATCTTGATTGGCACGACCTACAACGAACTGCAACGCCAACGCTATAACCAACCCTTGACGATGCAACAGGCGCGTGAAGAACTGCAAAGGACTT
>JAFXVU010000078.1 GCA_017534705.1 Bacteroidaceae bacterium | reverse complement strand
TAATGGCTGATAAATGGTTGTATGAATGAATTATAAGGGAAAACATCTGAGAATCAAATCCATTGAAATGTAAAGAACCCAGCCTTAATAGGCCGGGCTTAAGCAGAGTATGTTGGGAATAATATCAATCAAAACATGCGTAAAAAAACCAGAAGCCTTACACCATCTCCACAATTCGGTCGAGCGATTTGCGAGTCTTCACCGCTACATTCCCGTCATTGGGTATATGGCCTATAGGAATGATGGCTATAGGTTCGTATTCTACGGGTTGTGGAAACTCCGATTTGATGATGTCAGGATTGAAATTGCAAATCCAACAAGAACCCAGCCCACAATCAGTAGCAGCCAGGCATATATGCTCCACGGCGATGGCCACATCGATATCGCCATGTGGCTTGCCGTCGTATTTGCGAACCCATTGCTCGTTTGTATTCTTGTAAGCGATAATATACAAGGGGGCTGTTTTAATCCAGTCGCGGTCGTATGAACGCTGTACTTTCTCTTTTCCCTCTTCGCTCTTGACTATTAAGAATTTCCAGGGCTGGCGGTTGACTGCGGATGGTGCCACCTGAAAACTCTCGAGTATGTACTGCAAATCTGCGTCGGACACGGGTTCGTCGGTATAATTTCTCGCTGAGAAGCGTTTCAAACACAATTCAATAAAGTTCATATAGCGTTGGGATTTATTGTTAAACTTAGGAGTGTGGCACCTTATCACGAGAAGGAAAGATTGACACTCACCTGCATCAAGAATGCCTATCACCAATTTATTACCACAAATGTATGATAAAAAACTGATATGAACAAATATCACGATACATTTTCGGTGGAAAAAATCAAATGATGAATCTAAGTTCCTTAAACTCGTATCTTCTCACTTTATTTTCCGTATCTGTCAACAGCAAACGACCAGAAGGTTCAACATCCAAGAAACTAGCAGAAAAGCGTCCATTTTCATCCTCATAAGCGTGGAAACCATCACGACGATAAAGATGTTGCTTATAGCGCTGGCGAATGGTCTCAGCATCTCCTGATTCAGCCAGACGAACGTAGGAGATAAAATGGCGGGCCACCTCATGCAACAATACCCCGAGGTCGTGTTCCTGTCCTGTAATCATTTTGAGAGACACTGGATTAGGTGCATCGCTCAAAAAGCAATCTTGGTTGACGTTCAGCCCAGTGCCGACAATGCAATTCTGGACACTTTTACCTTTCAAGTCACACTCAATCAATGTACCCGAAATCTTCTTGTCCTGCCAATAGATGTCGTTGGGCCACTTGATGGTCACACCTTCGGTATACGCACTGAGGGTTTCCTCAACGCTCAAAGCTATCATCTGTGACATCAAGTATTGCTCGCTGGCCTTAAGGAACAGGGGGTGAAGCAGAAAACTGAACGTCAAGTTCATGCCATCTTCCGATTCCCAGCTGTTTCCTTTCTGACCACGACCTGCCCGTTGGTGGTCGGCAACCACAAGTGTAAGCCCGTCAAGTTGTTCGCCTTGGTCAAGCAATCTACGGAGATAACTGTTGGTAGAATCCACAGCGTCTAAATGAATGAAGGAGTGGACTCCATCCACCCCTTGATCCATAACCATATAAGAAAGACTTGTCATTTCAGGCATTTCCTCAATGGCGACTTGATTTGTTTCAGTCCCTTAGCAATGCTCTTAGCGTTCAGACGAGCCCCCTGCAATGATGTGTGAGTGTGGTCGTGGTTGAACATTGCCTTGGCTTTCTCCTGCCCCATCTTGTCGAGAGCATCAGCAGTGATATTGTGGAGGTCGATGAAATCCACACCAGTCTCAGCCACCACTTCCCTATACCATTTGCCATAGGAGTCATTACGCCGCTCCACCTTACCATGAGGCCATTCGTTACGAGGAGTAAGAGATACAAGAATGGGAGTGCCGCCTTTTTCGCGAACGTCTTGGATGAATTTCTTCAGATACCAACCAAAAGAATAAATCACCTTGTACTGGCCATTGGAGGCCATTTTATAAACATGACAGGTATCTATTGCCGTACGGATGACGGCTCGTTCTTTATTGGTGTCGATATCACCGATGTCGTTATGACCGAATTGTATCAGCACATAGTCACCAGGTTCGATGGAGTGATAAACCTCGTCCCAGCGGCCTTCTTCAAGGAATGTGCGAGTGGAGCGACCAGCTTTGGCGGCATTAACCACTGTACACTTCTCGCCGTCGAACACTGTGGAAGCCTGGGCTCCCCATCCCCACATGCCGTCTTCGTCCTTGTCGTTGTTCTTCACAGTTGAGTCACCAGTGAGGAACACCCGTGGTTTTTTCTTTACATTCGGTTGTTTAGCAGACCGTGTCACCACCCAGTCAGGATGCGTGTCAAGGATGCTCTTAGGCTGGATTTTGTCAGCAAGAATGTAAGACTTCAATTCTGCGACCTGCGGGTCATTGCAAGCAGCCAATCCCTCAGCGCAAGAGGCGGCATTCATCTGAGCTCCGAAAGCGGAGGAATGAATTTTGTCGCCGAAGAAATGATAGTCAGCCTTCCACTTGCCGTAGGTCTCGAGTTTGCAAGCTGAGATGTCATTAAGGTCAACACAAGGTGTTCCGAGTTCCTCGGCCATCGCCTTAATCCATGGTGTGAAAGTGGTGAGTTTGCGGTCGATGCGATTGGTATCGCTTTCTTCGTAAGCCTTTCGAGGTGTAAGGGTGAAAAGAATGGGAGTAGCTCCTTTTGCACGAATATCACTGACAAAACGGCGCAGATAACCGCCAAAAGAATAGACCATCTCCTGTCGCCCGTTCTCCTGTATGGTGACAAGGATTGAATCTTGGGTGAGTGGTTGGTTGCCATCCTTCCCTTTGTAGGAGGAGCGTGCACGGTCGCGGTCGATAGGTCCGTTGTCGTTATGCCCCAGCTCAAGTATCACGTAGTCACCCTGTCGTATGCCTTTTAACACATCGGGCCAAAGATTGCGATAGAAAGTACGAGGACTTGTGCCTCCAAGGGCATGATTCTCAACTGTAATCTTGCTCTCGTCAAAAAACTCATGAGCGAAATATCCCCACCCCCATTGGCCGTTGTTGCCATTACCAAGTGTACCATTGCGCATAGTGGAATTACCCACAAGAAATAACACGGGATTATTGCCCTTGCGGCTGGAACCCGAAACAGGACGAACCTGATTGGCCTTGGCAAGGCTGTCGAGGGTAAGGTCGCGGACGCCATTCACATCCAGTCTGCCTTCCTGAGCGAATAGGCCCGACGTTACAAATAGCATCATAGCAATCAATAAATGTTTCATACTTCAAATGTTTTGTGTTTGAGTCGATAGTTCTAATTGTTTAAAGTAACGTCTATAGCTTCCTTAGCATCTAAAGTTATAGTGTATAAAGTGCAAAAGCGTCTATGAAGAACTTCTATTCCTGCATCACCACCTTACTATCCCTGCGTCGCTTGTAAGCAAAGAACACACCCGTTGCCACAGCAAGCAACAGCAACACGAACGAGACATTTGCCACCGCCTCAGTCTGTTCGATACTCTTGGGAGCGAAGGTCATTACCACCTGATGCTCGCCGGCAGGAACCTTCATACATCTGAGCACATAATCGGCACGGCCTATCTCTGCAGGTTGACCGTCAATGGTGGCAGTCCATTCAGGGTAGTAAATCTCAGAGAACACCACCACTCCGCCGTGTTTAGTATTCACCTTGTATTCCAGATGATTGGTGTCATACAAGGTAAGAGCAACTTGATCTGCAGAGTCAGTGTTCAGCGTTTCCATGTCGCCCAACGCTGACTTGAAGGATTTATCGACCACCGCCACTTCTCGAGGACTCAACAGACCAGTCTTTTCAATTTCTTCGTTAGCGTTGTCAACATATCTGACAGACTTTACTAACCACGCATTTCCGTAAGCATAGGGGTTACGCATAGGCAATTGGCCTCCGTCCTGACTATTGAGCAGGAACCAACGGGTATTAAGCATATTAAGCACAGGGAACAGGCTGTCGCACTTGGCTCCATCAACCAAAGTGAGCATCTCATGCATACCATCTTGAAGCGCGTACAGCGCGACGGTATCGGACTGCGCCTCACCCAAAGCCTTATAAACATTGCGCATCTCATCACTGATATGCGTTTCTATCAATTCCTGATAACGACGGAGTTTGGCAGGATGATAACCTCCGACGCTGAAATGGAAATTCGAGACAGAGTTGTCATTAAACGGATTGTTAAAACTGAGCACCCTGTAGTCTTTCACATCCTTGTCGGCTTCCAAGATAAATGTGTCGGCTTCTGAAGGATTGGCATATTTCTGAAGATTCGGGCGCACAAACATCTGGTCGTTGAGGTATCGCTTGTTGACGCTCCAAAGGTCGTATAGACAAAGGGCTGTCAAACAGATCACCAACGTTGTGGCTGTTATCTGCCGCTTCTTCATGCCATAGATGTACATCAAGGCCGCACCTATCAAAATCAGGATGACAGAACGCCAAGCGTCGGAAGTCAGCAGTGCATAACGCATCTTCTTCAGGCTATCCATCAACATACCGGTCTGCATCTCGGGGAAGCCATATCCCACCAACTGTTCTACGGTATTCGCGTCACTTGCATTAGTGCCGCCACCGAAAATGGAAGGCCAAAATGCGAACAACAAGGCAAAGCCGCCCGTGACAATTGTGCTGATACCCAGTTTTGTCAATAATCCGCTACGCTTTTCCTCATCGTCCATCTTCTCGATAAACTCCTTCAGACCCATCATGGCCAATAACGGAATAGTGAACTCAGCCACCACCAAAGCGGACGACACTGTACGGAACTTGCTGTACATGGGCACATAGTCGATGAAAAGGTTGGTGAACCACATCAAGTTGCGTCCCCAAGCCAAAAGGAAGGACAAGATAGTGGCAGCCAGCAAAGCCCATTTCAATGGATTCTTGTTAGGAATCACAAGGAGCGAAAGCACAAACAACAGACAGACAAAGGCACCCACATACACTGGGCCGCTGGTGCCGGGCTGGTCACCCCAGTATTGGGTGAAATAATCGTAGAGACGCATCTGGTTGAACTGCGGGTCGGCTTTTCTCATGGCAGTCTTGCTGGCAGACAAAGGCACGGAAGCACCTCCGTTCACATTAGGCACAAGCAATGACCAAGTCTCGCTTTTCCCATAACTCCAATTGGTGATGTAACTACGCTCCAGACCGCTGTCGGTCTGGTCTTCAGTCTTGCCTTCCTTCACCAGTTCACTCTTGCCGCGCATTGTCTCCTTGCTGTACTCGTAGGTATGGTAGAGGTTGGAGATGTTAATGGCCACAGCCAAAGCAGCAGCTATTGCCAACGATAATGTAGCCTTCAAGAAATTGGTCATCTTGCCATTCTTGATGGCGTCAATCAAGTAAGCAATAACCATGAAAAGGATGGCAAAAAGGAAATAGTATGACATCTGTACATGATTCGACATAATCTGAAGAGCCCCGAACAGAGCGGCAACCACTCCTCCCCACAGATATTTTCCCTTATAGCACATCACCATACCTGCTATTGTGGGAGGGATGTAAGCAAGCGTTAACACCTTCCAGATATGACCAGCGGCGATAATAATGAAGAAATAGCTCGAGAAAGCCCAAATGATGGCGCCAAGGGCAGCCATCCATTGTTTGAAATCGAATGCGCGGAGCAATATGTAGAAGCCCAACATGCTGATAAAGATATAGAACACATAGTCGGGAAGCCACAAATGATAGATGTCGCCTATAGCAGAAAGGATGTTGGTCGACTGGTAGCTTGGTGCCATCTGATAAGTAGGCATTCCTCCAAAGACGGCGTTTGTCCAACGCGACTGCTCCCCGTTATGGGTTTCCTTGAAAGCGTTCAACTCTGTCCCTAAGCCCAGGCCACCAGTATGGTCACCACCTTCAAGGCGTCGTCCCTCGAAATCAGCGGGATAGAAGTAAGCAACCGATATCAACACAAATAAAACGATGCACAACACGTCGGGTATGCATTTCTTAAAGTTTATTTTCATATCTCTGATTCTTGTTTTTCCGAATTGGAGGCGCAACAGTTGCGTCCGCAAAATGCAAAATTACAAATATTCCTTTAAAAAGTCGTATATTTAGTCTAAAAAAACAGCGACGGCTGCAATTCCATGAAATTCCATGAAATTGCAGCCGTCGGCTTTAAGCCAGTCGCGCCATGGCGGACTTGGCCTCATGTGCTTATCTATGTCCTCATCCGTAAAGTTCCTCGTACTGTGAGGCTATATGTTTCCAGATGTACTTCTTGTGCGCCAGTTCCCTCATGGCCGCTCCATCCAGTCCGTCCTGCTGCAGCAGCTGCACAAGCTGGTCGCAGTCCTTGAAGTAGTATGCTTGGTTGTCGGTGGTGGCTCGGTTGTAGACGGCGTCGAAAGCGAGTATGGGCTTACCGAAGAACATCGCCTCCACGAGCGAGGGGTTGGTGCCCCCGGCGCTGTGTCCGTGTATGTAGAGCGCCGCGTTCGACCTGAGCACGTAAAGCGAGTCAAGGTCGTACTCAGGCGAGTGTATGTTGATGTTCGCGAAGCCTGCATACCTTCGCTTGAGCTCCCTTCCGTACTCGTTCTGCTCCCAGTTGCCGATATACACCAGCTTCTGTCCAGTCCTGGCGAATGCCTCAAGTATCAGGTGACAGTTGTTCTCAGGCTCTATCCTGCAGACAGAGACGGAGAACCTGTCCTTCCCCACTCCGTAGTGCTTCAGGATCCACGCCGCTTTCGACTCCGACACTTTCCTCTCCACGTGGTCGCCCCCGTAGGCGATGAGCGCCGAC
>JAFXVU010000077.1 GCA_017534705.1 Bacteroidaceae bacterium | reverse complement strand
CTCATACAGCATAACGACAAAAGTGCAAAGGCTGATGTCGCTCTCTTGATGATGTTTTCTTGTCTCATAAAGATATAAATCAGGTTGTTTTCGGATGATGGCACAAAATCTGTGTTTTTTTGTTATTGCGTCCTCCAGATGGTTCAGTGAGTCTATCTTTTGTAGATGCGTTTGGATTCCTCGTAGCCGTAGGTGAGGATGAGGCTGTCGGCGCCAGGATAGACGTAGATGATGCCGCCATGGTACTCGCCGAACCATCTCGGGGTGTAGTTGTTGCTTTTTCTACGTCCAGTGTGAACCCAACGATAAGGCGTGTAGATGCTGTTGCCACGTGCGCGTAGCCGATTGGTTTCGGCGGAGTCGGGCAGACTTTCGCTGCTACTCCATGAGTGGACCACTGTGCGCATATCAACGGTGCCGATGGGACCGATGGAGTCGGTGACCTCGTCATCGAATGTGGTGTCGTAATGGAAGATAAGGGTGCCGCCCGACCCCTCGTTAGTGTAAACCGCGCCTTCTTCAGGACGTTCGTCGATGTCGGTGACGGGCAGGTCGATGCCGAAAGTGTCGGGATGGAAATCAACGCCGTACCTCATGACGGCCAACTGAGCACCAGTCAGGGTCTGGCCTTCCTGAGACATCAGCGTGTCGCATAGTTTCATCACAGCCGACTCCTCAGGACCTGGCAGAGGATAGTCGTGATTGATGTTTCCGCCATTGTTCCCTCCATGGCATGCAGCGAGAATGACTGCCGTCATGGGTAGGCTGAGCAATGCGCTCATGATTTTTTGCTTTCTGTTTGTTCTCATATTCTCTATTGTTTTATAGTTGTCAAAGATATCGCCTTAGGAGCTAAAGTTTAAAAGTTATAGAGTCTAATGCCTGGATACTGAGGTATAGATTCTAACGTCTATAGACACGCTTGGACTCCTCATATCCCCAGGTGACCAAAAGGCTGTCGGCACCAGGATAGACGTAGATGAGGCATCCGTAGTACTCGGGCGCCCAACATGCGGGGTAGGTCTGGTCGTTGATTTCATAACTCTCGTAATACAAGGTGTGGTAGGGGGTGTAGATGCTGTTTCCACGGGCTTCCACACTGCGCGTGTTGGCGGAGTCGGGCAGGCAGTCGGCCGATTCCCATGAGTGGATAACTGTGCGTATATCGACCGTTCCGATGGCACCGACCGAATCGATGCTCTCGTCATCAAGACCTGGTCCATAATGGAACAAGAGTGTGCCACCTGTATCCTTATTAGTGTAGGCGACATCAGCGACAGGTCTCTCGTCGATGTCGGTGACGGGCAGGTTGATGCAGAAAAGGTGTTCCTCGTCATTGGCGGTGTCTTTTAGAACAGCCAGTTGCGCTCCGGTCATGTTTTTACCCTCACTGCTGTGCAGCACGTCGAAGAGTTTCATCGCGGCCACCTCCTCTGGATTGGGTTCGGGATAGACGGTGTCGGCGATGTTTTTGCCTTTGGGTTTCCCGCCATTGCAGGCAGCGAGAATGAGAGTCGTCATCAGCATAAAGAGCAAAAAACTTATGATATCAGTTGTTTTTGTCGGTTGTTTCATGTTGTTCCTAATGTCTTTACAAGATATCATGGCAAACTTAAAGAAAAAAACGCAATCACGCAAATCTTTCGTAGTAATTTTTCGATGGAGTCTTTACTGTTATCATTCAGTCCTTATTTTTCGCATCGAGGTGATAAGTGAAGGTAAGGTTGATGTAGTGGTGGCGGAAATCCCTCCATGAGGTTGTGCGCTGGTAGGCCGAGCTGAAACTCCAGAAGCTGTCCTGCTTGTTCAGAATGTCTTCAAAATCCAGTTCCAGACGAGCTTTGTTCTTCAGGATTTTCCATGTCACGGCAGCGTTCCAGAGGAGTATGTTACGGTTCATCGATTGAACCGTAAAGCCTCGGTGTGTGAACTCGGTGAGGTCGGTCGCGAAGACGAAGTTGCCCATGGTGGCTTCGGCGTTGAATCCGAAAGCGTTGTCCCAAAGCGTGGTGTTTTGCTCTGGTGAGGCAGAGAAACGAAGTCGGTCGACTTCTATAGAAACGAATGCGGAGGCTTTGAACCCATTTTTGTCGAACGACAGAGTGAGTCTGTCTCGGGGGTGGAAGTCGGTTTGGCGATTCAACGTGTGTTCTGTTTGGGTGGGCAACAATGTCAGATAACCGTAATGCTCTTCAGTATTGAGACGGAAGTCGTTCTCCAAGCGGAACATTTCACCGAGTGCCTGGTCGATGTTGAGTCGGAAATCCCAGTTATGGCCTCCTTGGATGTTCTCAGGACGGCTGACATAGACGGCAGTTGTGGGATTGTAGCTGAGTGCTGTCACACGGTCGCGATCATTGGTCTGATGGCCGATGCTGGCATGTAGTGAGGTTTGGCTTCGGGCGAGCATCATGTTGTAGGACAGCCCGAAGTTGTGGTTGTGAGAGTCCTTCAGGTCAGGGTTTCCTTCGGTGATGAAGAGCGGGTCGGTAAGGTCGCGGTAGCCGATGGTCAGAATGATTCTCGGCTGCGATGTGCTGAATCCATAATTCAGTTCGAAGCCCGCGGTCTTGCTGAGTTTCCACGTAGCGCGGACGGATGGGTCGATGAGCAGAACATTCCGTACGGCGGCGGTATCGAGCAGTCCGCGTTGGTAGTCCTGGCTCTCGCGCTGCCATCTTGCCGTGACATTGGGCATGATTTGGACGGGAGAAAGGTTGATGGTGGAAGAGAGCCTCAGATGGTGTCTGTTGTTCGTGTGATGGTCGCGGTAGGAGTTTGCGGTATCGTCCACTCCGTTGGTCATGAAGTCGCAGTCTTTGTTGTCGTGGCTGTATTGGTAACTGTACTGCATCTGCATCATCCATTTCTTGGTGAGCCAGCGGTTGTGGTGGGCTTCTGCCGAAGCGTAGAGATAGGAGTAGGGTGAGGTGGAATGTTGGTTGAGTTGGTATGGCGTAATAGACTCGGTATGTGAGGTGACCGTTCGCTCCATCCAGTAGCTGTCTTTGCCATCGATGTAGTTCAGTTCCAGACTTGCGCCGAGTGAACCGTCTTTGATGTAGTGCTCCCATCCTGTGGAGGTGCTGAGTGCGGTCTCTCGTCCGTTGCTGTGGGCATTGTTTTGCTGCGATAGAATCGAGGTGTACGGAGTGTTGGCGTCTTGGGCTTCCTCTTGTTCGATTGTCTGTCGGCTATGCGAGCGTTTGTTCTTATGCTCCACGCTGGCGCGAAGGGAGAATGTGTTCAGTGAGTCGATGGCCCATCGCAGGTCGGCGTTCAGCCTCGGAGCCAGTTTGTGGTTGCGGTCGTATGTCTCGCTGCTGTTGCGTGTTGCGTCCGTGTTGGGCATGTAGTTCTCGGTTTCCTCGTGTGTGGTGTTCCATTTGTCGTCATGAGCCACACCCCCAGTGAAGCTGTACTGGCTCCTCAGTTCCTGCGTTCTCTCCTTCTTGTTCCACTTGTGCTGATAGCCCGCCGCGGCGCCTTGCTCCTGTCCGTAGCCGCTTCCCATACTGCTGCTCCATCCGCTCATCGTCTTGCGGATGTTCTTGTTGAGGTTATTGGCATTGGCGGACACCATCACAGGATCGCTTTTCGACAGGCGGTTCATCGTCAGTTCGCCCTCGTAGTATTCCGGAGTCTGGTAGCCCACAGTCACGTCGCCGTACCAGCGGTCGAGGAAACCAGGCTTGATGGTCAGGTCGAGCACCATGTCTTGCGTGCCATCGTTCTTGCCCGTGCGTTCACTGAACTCCGATGCCTTGTTGTATGCCTTGATGTCGTGCACCGCTTCGACTGGCAACTGCTTCATCAACTGGTTGCCGCCCAACATGCTCTCGCCGTCCATGGTCAGGCGGATAGGCTTGCCGTTCCACCACATCTTGCCCTCGCCGTCCACTTCTACGCCTGGTAACTGGCGGATGAGTTCGTCAAGTCGTGCGCCTTCCTGCAAGTGGAACGCTTCGGGATGGAAGACGATGGTGTCGCCTCTGACTGTGAAACGTCGCGCACGTCCTGTCACTTCCACCATCCTGAGCATCTGCGGTGACATTTTCAGTTCTATCGTGCCGATGTCGAGCGTGTCCTTCTGGCTGTCGTTGAAAGCCAGCACTGTCTTCGTCTTCGAGTAGTATCCGAGCATCGAAGCCTCGATGGTGCATTTCCCGTTGGCGTGAATATAGAACACGCCCAGTGAGTCGGCTCTTGTCGTAGTCGTAAAAGTGGCGTTGTCCGTTTTCTGGATCATCTTTACCGATGCGTCGGGCAAAGGTTCCATTGTCTCCGCATCGACAACGAGACCTTTGATTACGTCGGCCTGTGCGGTCTGCATGCCAAGAAAAAGGCATAGCAAGGGCAGGATGCGGAGTTTTCCGCATCGAAAATAAAGGGTTCTCATGTGAATGATGATTATTTAGTTAACGTAATATCTAGGAGCTTTTTTTCAGTACTCCGCGATGAATTGGTCGAGGGTCACGGAGGGGTCGGTGATGCCGAAGCCTTCTTTTTTCAGTTTTTGCTTGCGGTGTTGGACAGCGGACACGGAGATGACATAGATGGCGGCCAGTGCGTTGTTGGAGAGTCGCAACCGCGTGAGCATACAGAGGCGGATGTCCTCCTCGCTGAACTCAGGGTGTTCGGTGCGCAGACGACTGACAAAGTTACCATCGGCGGTATCTAAGGTCATCTCTATCTCTCGCCAGTTGCGGGCGTTGATGATGGTACGCTTGCCCGCCGTCGGTTCCAGCATGTCGAGAATCTCGCTCTTGTCCATGATATGGTCTCGCAACATTGTAATCATCACGTCTTTCTGTCGCAGACGCTCGGTCAGTTGTTCCGCTTCGCGCTGATGAGCAGTGCGTTCGGCTTCATGGCGTTGCCGTGTCTTGTTGCGCCAGTTGCGGAAAAGGAGCGCGAGGAGCAACAGGCTCAGTAGGAGGATGACGATAACCGCAGTCATCAGCCGTTGTTGCAATGACGCGGTTTTCATTGCATAGCCAGCGGCCAAGTAGGTGTCCTGGGAGATGTTGAATGCGTTGATGGCGTCTTGCCACTTAGACTCAAACTCCGGCTTACCAGATTCAGCTTCGCCTTTTTCGTGTCTTTGTTGATTGTCTTCATACGTGTCGGCAGGCACGCTGAATTCGGATATGTTTGTTTTCCCGTCGTAGATGGAACCCGAAAAAACGGCATATTTAAAACCCGGGGCGGGTAAGGCCCATAGCGAATCCAGACACAGGAAGACGGAATCGCAGACATTGGCGGATAGCTGTCGCTCGTGCTGACGGGAAACGATGTTGGCGACGCACTCCAATGATACGAATCGGTGGAGATCGAAGGGTCCAGTCTTCAGGACGGCATGTCCGTAGTCGTTCAACAACGTCAGGAGCCACCTCGTATGGTCGGGCGACAGTCGATATTGTTGGAGGGCACGAGTCTGGCACAAGAGTTGCATTTCGCCTTCCGTGCGTTGGCCTAAAAGATGGTAAGCGCGATAACCCAAGGCGTGGTCGTCGTCGGCCTCACCACAATGGATGGCGAGATGGAGGAGTTTGTCGGAGTTGAGATGCAGGGTCTTTCCTTTGTCTTGGCTCAGCACCCAACAGATGCGTCCGAAACGTCGCAAGGCTTCCTTGTCGTCAGCTGTACCACCAAGGCTCGCGTGTTCATAATACTCATAGACACGCAGTAGTGAACTGTCGGAGAGTTGCACTTGGTCATCCGTTTTCTGAGAGACCATTGTGCGTTTGAAGTTCCATACAGGTGAGGTTACTGGCTTTGGTCTGTCCGTATCGGAGGATACTAATATGGTTGTGTCGGCTGATGACAGGCATGAGACCGTGTCGGTGTTGAGCAGTTGATCGCGCTCTTCCTTCACCAAAGCCCTCATCAGGTCGTACAACATTTGTGAGCTTTGGGTCAGTCGTGTTGAGTCGATTTTTGCCAATAACTTTGCCGCACTGTCCACGTCAATGAACACAATATCTTCTGCCTCCTTCAGGAATCGCTTCTGTGGCAAGTTGCGAAAGTACCATCCAATAACGCCGACGAATGCCAGCAATAGCACAGCAACGATGATTCCAATAGTCTTCTTTTTCATGTCGTTTCCGTTTTTTTTGCAAAAGTACGGCAAATGGATGGTCTTCGCAAGAGAAAAGGATGGAAATCGGTATTCCATCCTTTTTGCACTGATATTTAGCTACTTTCCGCTTCTTTTTCCACCTCTTTTCCATCTTGTATGGTGGAAAAGACACAAAACGAAGGACCAATCCGTTCAATTATCACCCATCAATTCGGTTATAAAACCATGTTATATCAGGAAATAATCCAATAAAAAAGGTGGAGAAATGAATTTTTTGTGTATATTTGCACAATCAACATTCCACTGGGATGGTTTTTATGTTCATTGATAAACATGTAGTATATATGAAAGGCTCTCATTATTCTTTTCTTTATTATTTATTCCTTTGTTTCTTTGGTATCAGCACTCCGGTTCGGGCAGATTCGGTGGTGACCCCAAGCTTGATCAAGGCGGCACAGAGAGCAAGTACTCAGGCATCTATGTACCTGGCAACAACGCTGCCATCGAGGCCTATTTCAATGCTGGTCGTTACGTGAATCTATTGAAGGCTGACTTTGTCAGTCCCAGAGTCATCACCATCGGTGTCAAAGTGCCACTGAAAACGGAGAACGACTTGCTTGTCATAGATGGATTCCGTCTCTACTACTACGGCAATCAGTCCCTATCTGGCATTGACGACCTGCGCAGCGAGTCTCTCTCCAACGAGATTGAAGGCTATTACGACCTCAACGGTATGCGTCTCGCACGGCCTGTTCGAGGTGTCACCATCATCAAGTACAAGGACGGTCATTCGGAGAAACGTATGATGCGTTGATGACGTTTGTTGTCCGCTAAAACTATTTTGTCAATATATGAATTAAGGTCGGGTTCCTCGTTTGGAACTCGACCTTTTTTGCGACCACTGAAGGATGTCATCGTAGTTGATGTAATTGCAATATCTAATGACTAAAGCCTATTGACTTTTAAAGAAAAAATGAAAACGTACAAGTCTTTCGTTGTATTAGTTGACTTTTCTTTGTAAATTTGTGGCAACTTTCCAATTAGGATAAATAGTACATCCCCAAAACTAAAGACAGCTATGATGAAGCATTCATTCTTTTTCGTGTCGTTGCTGCTGGCATCGACCTACACCTATGCCGAGGACGTACCCGTGACCGAGTGTCGGTATGCAGGACCATACATGCTTGAGCGTCCCGTGAT
>JAFXVU010000076.1 GCA_017534705.1 Bacteroidaceae bacterium | reverse complement strand
CACCCTCTGGGCTTCTTATAAGAAAGGTAACCGTCCGTCTTACTTGAGGGCTGGAAGTCATGAAATCACTATACCTCTCTACAATCAATTCTGCGATGCTTTAAAGTTCGAGATGGGTAAAGACATTTCAACAGGAGTATTTGGCGCTGAAATGAACGTTAGACTCACGAATAATGGCCCTGTCACGATTTACATGGACTCCAAAAATAAAGAATAATAATCGAATCCCTTAAGAAGAATTTATACTATTAACAATGACGACAAATCACGATATCACTTTAAACGATGCCCAGCAAATGGTTGATAACTGGATAAAGGAATACGGCGTCCGTTATTTCAGTGAACTGACCAATATGGCTTGTTTAACCGAAGAAGTCGGTGAGTTGGCTCGTGTCATAGCGCGTAAATACGGTGACCAAAGTTTCAAGCAAGGAGAAAAGGATAACCTCGGAGAGGAAATGGCCGATGTGCTTTGGGTACTTATCTGCTTGGCCAACCAAACAGGTGTTAATCTCACCGAGGAATTTACCAAAAATCTCGATAAAAAGACTCTTCGCGACCATGCACGCCACCTGAACAACCCCAAACTATAATCATCCAAACGCTGTTTTATCACCCCTTCCAGACCAATACTCATACAGCCCATTAATACATATAATATTCAACTTATAAAGCAAATAACGACAACTATGCAAAGCAAATATCAAGAAGCAATCAGCCAGTATAACACTGACTACGACTACAATGAAATCAAGGAGAGAGTCGCTACCCTACTCGACCGTCACAAGGAGGAAAACAATACAAAGGAAGTGAAGATGTTCCTGCTCAACAGCGTTGAATTGACTTCGCTGGATGTGGCTGATAACGAGGACAAGATTCTCCGTATGGTGGAACGTGTCAACCAATTTGATTCTGATTACGGGGAACTCGGACATGTGGCAAGCGTCTGTGTCTACCCTGTGTTTGCCAATATCTGTCACGATAGTCTTGAAAATGAGGACATTAATATCACTTGCGTTTGCGGTAACTTTCCTTCTTCACAAACGTTTCAGGAAGTGAAGGTTGCTGAGACTGCTATGGCTATCCATGAAGGTGCCACCGAAATCGACACAGTGATGCCTGTAGGTATGTTCCTCGCCGGTGACTATGAGGCTGTTGCGGATGAACTATCAGAACTGAAAGAGGTATGTGGCAATAAACCACTCAAAGTGATACTTGAGACGGGAGCTCTTAAGACGCTGAGCAACATCAAGAAAGCGGCTGTGATTTCGATGTACGCTGGTGCTGATTACATCAAGACCTCAACAGGAAAGATAGCCGTGGGCGCCACACCTGAGGCGGCCTACGTGATGTGCGAAGCCATAAAGGAATACTATGAGAAGACTGGTATTCAAATTGGTTTCAAACCTGCTGGTGGAATGAAGACCGTTGACGATGCTCTATCCTACTACACTATTGTGAAACAGATACTTGGAGATAAGTGGTTGAATAACAAACTCTTCCGACTTGGTACAAGCAGCCTTGCCAACCTCCTTCTCAACGATATCACAGGTAAGCAAGAGAAGTATTTCTGATGGAGCCTTCAAATTTTCACTCTTAATTCACTCGGTCACAAACAAAAACAACGTAGTCGTGAAGTGATGCTTTTACCCTGTTATCAGGGAAAGTGTCAATGAGTTGGTGAGCCTTGTCGGAATAGTCCTTGATGACAGAATAGGCATATTCAATACCGCCCCGTTCCAAGGTAAGCATGCGCATCTTCTCGATATCCAGTTTGTTGGCCTGACCTTGCTGGATCAGACGGGCGATATCGTTGAAGTCCTTTGAATCCTGTTGTTTCAAAGCATAGAGAGCGGGTAAGGTCACCTTACCCTCTTTCATGTCGTTACCAGTCGGTTTCCCTATCTCTGAATGAGGATTGTAGTCGAAGATGTCATCCTTAATTTGGAAGCAGATGCCAATGTACTCCCCTACCCTACCGAGTTGTTCCAAAGTCACTGCATCACTACCAACAGACATGCCACCAGCCTTGGCGCAGGCTGAGAACAGCACTGCTGTTTTATTCTTGATGACATCCATATAATAATCGTAAGAGAGATTCTTAGAGTTGGTGTCAAGCTGTAGCAATTCACCTTGTGCCAAATGTTGGGCTGTGACAGAAAACAAGTCCATTAGTTCGGTCGAACCTGTCAAAGCGACATTCTTCAGGGCTACCCCCAGGAGATAGTCACCCGACAGAACGGCTACCTTATTAGAATAGGCTTTGTGTACCGACAACAAACCACGACGTTCGTCGCTCTCATCGACTACATCGTCGTGAATCAAACTGGCTGTGTGCATCAACTCAAGTGATACGGCTGAGAGAAGTGTGCGGTCGTTGACCTCGCCAAATACCTTGGCGCAGAGCAATGTCAACAGAGGACGCATCTGTTTGCCCTTCCTCGAAGCAATCAGTTTCAACACCTCGTTCAGAAGAAAATCATCATGCGACAGCACTGACTCAAAGAGTTCGTTGAACTTGTTCAACTCATCAATCACACCATTGCGAACTTGCGAAATACTAATCATAACAGCACTTAATGTATCACTTGAATAAAACCAAATAAACGTTTATCACACAAAATAAAACGTTTTTCGATACAAATTTAGTAATAAAACCGCTAATAGCAGATTTTTTGCTAACTTTACACACAAAAAATATGAATTATGGCTAATAAACTATTCTTGCTCGACGCTTATGCGCTGATTTACCGAGGTTATTGGGCTTTGTCTAAGAATCCAAGAATCAACTCCAAAGGGATTGACACCACGGCTATCCTCGGTTTTGTGAACACCCTTGAAGAAGTACTTCGAGAAGAAAAGCCAGAGTACATTGCGGTGGCTTTCGACCCTAAGGGAGGTACCTTCCGTCACGAGGTTTATCCTAAATACAAGGCCCAGCGGGAGAAGACGCCTGAGGGAATAGAAGTAGGTCTACCTTATATAAAGAAAATACTACAAGCCTATAACATCCCCATTTTCGAGATTCCCGGATTTGAGGCCGACGATGTCATCGGCACCTTGGCGGAACAAGCCAGCAAGACGGATGTCGTTACCTACATGATGACACCCGATAAAGACTACGGCCAATTGGTAAAAGACAATGTGTTGATGTATAGTCCCAACCATATCGGGCATGGGTTCACCATCAAGGGACCGAAAGCTGTCATGGAGAAGTATGGACTCTCCCACCCCACCCAGGTTATCGACCTGCTTGGACTCATGGGCGACAGTTCTGATAACATTCCTGGTTGTCCAGGGGTCGGTGAGGTCACGGCTGTCAAACTGATTGGAGAATTTGGTTCGGTGGAAAATCTACTCGAACATACTGATCAACTCAAAGGTGCCCTCAAGGCCAAGATTGAGGGGAATGCCGAACTGATAAAGTTTTCCAAATTCCTCGCCACCATCAAAACCGATGTGCCTATCACCTTGAATCTCGACGAACTCAGAAAAAAGGAAATCAACAAAGACGAGGTTCGACGTCTTTTCGAGGAACTGGAGTTCCGTTCACTGCTCAAACGGGTCTTGGGAGATCTTCAGCCTCAACCCCGCCAATTGGACCTCTTTTCGGGCGATTTATTTTCGAATATTCCCGACAAGGGGACAGAAAGTCCCGAAAAAACGCAATTTCAAGAGTTAAAAAACCTTAACCATAATTACAAACTTGTTGAAAAAGAAGAAGAAATCTGTCAATTAGTTCAAAAATTTTTGATTTCGGATTTCATTTGTTTAGACACAGAAACGACCAGTTTGAATACTATCGACGCCGAATTGGTGGGATTGAGCTTTTCTGTGAAGGAAAACGAGGCTTTCTATGTTCCCATTCCACGAGATTTTGATGCCGCCAAGAAAATCGTGGAAAAATTTAGAGAAATCTACGAAAATGAAAAAATCCTTAAAATAGGTCAAAATTTGAAATACGACATGGAGGTGTTGCTCAACTATGGCATCGAGCTCCGCGGTCAGATGTTCGACACGATGTTGGCACACTACTTGCTCTTCCCCGAGATGAAACACAATATGGACGAAATGGCACGCAATTACCTCGGGTACGATCCTATCCCCATTGAGCGACTCATCGGTTCGGGCAAACAACAGAAAAACATGCGCGACTTGATGCCAACAGAAGTGTATGAGTATGCGGCTGAAGATGCCGACGTGACACTTAAACTCAAACATGTCTTCGAGAAGATGTTGCGAGAGGAAGGACTGATGAATCTCTTCGAAACGATAGAGATGCCACTCCTGCCTGTGTTGGTCCGTATGGAGCGCAACGGTGTCCGCATCGACGAGAACTCGCTTCGGGAAACCTCGGCTGATTTCAATCAGAGGATGCAGGAGATAGAAGGAGAGGTGTATGAGTTGGCTGGTAAGAAATTCAATGTCTCATCGCCTAAGCAAGTCGGGGAGTTGCTGTTTGAGAAACTACACTTGCTCGACCGACCTAAGAAGACCAAGACTGGACAGTATGCCACCTCTGAGGAAATACTCATTCCTTTGAAGAAACTCCATCCTGTAGTGGGGAAGATTCTCGACTACCGTGGTTATAAGAAACTGCTCTCTACCTACATCGACGCCTTGCCGCAACTGGTAAGCAAGAAGACGGGGTATATACACACTTCCTATAATCAGGCGGTGACATCCACAGGAAGGCTTTCGTCGAGCGACCCCAACCTCCAGAACATACCCGTACGAGAGGATATCGGAAAAGAGGTGAGGAAGGCTTTCATCCCCGATGACGGAAACTTGTTCCTCTCTGCCGACTACTCTCAAATAGAACTGCGTATCATGGCGCATCTGAGTGGTGATGAGAACATGATTGAGGCGTTCCGAGAGGGAAGGGACATCCATGCTGCCACAGCCGCAAAGATTTATAAGTTACCCCTTGAGGAGGTGACCAAGGACCAGCGCCGAAAGGCCAAGACTGCCAACTTTGGCATCATATATGGTATCACTACATTCGGATTGGCCGAACGTATGGAAGTGAGTAGGGGAGAGGCCAGGGAACTCATCGACAATTACTTCCAGACGTATCCCAAAGTGAAGGAGTATATGGATAAGTCAATACAGCAGGGTAGGGAGAAGGGTTATGCCGAGACCGTATTCGGCCGTCGTTGTCCGCTCTCGAAAATCAATAGCCTCAATGCCAGCGAACGAGGAAATGCCGAGAGGGTTGCCATCAATGCACCCATACAAGGTACTGCCGCCGATATCATTAAGATTGCAATGATTCGTGTCGATAATAGAATGCGCAAGGAAGGCCTCAAGTCAAAACTCATCCTTCAGGTGCATGACGAACTCAACTTCAGTGTGGTTCCCGATGAAAAAGACCTTCTGGAGCGTATCGTGCGTGAGGAGATGGAGTCGGCCTATCAGATGCAAGTACCCCTAATCGTGGACTGCGGCTGGGGCGACAACTGGCTCGAAGCACATTAAGATTCACTCCCCATGGAATCCACTTACAGGGGAGCTTTATCTTTTTTATGCTTAAACCCGTGTTTTCTCTTATCAACACACAATTTGTGATGAATTAAAGGATTGCAAGGATGTATAGGGGAATATAGAAGTCCCCTATACATCCTTGCAATCTCTGTTTTTTCTTAGCGTGAATTAATTTCGTTGGATTTGTGCAATTGTCGACTAATACCCATTCAAGAGGAGAAAGCGTAAAGAAATAGACGTTATTTAAGTGAAAATCATGATTATTAGGCGAAAAGATTGTAAATTTGCAGTTTCAAAGGGTATTATATCCATTTCAAATTGATGAAACGAGAATAAAAACATAAAAAATGGACTACAATTTCAGAGACATTGAGAAAAAATGGCGTCAGCGTTGGGTAGAGCAGAAGACCTACCACGTTGAGGAAGACAAGACAAAGCAGAAGTTTTATGTGTTGAACATGTTCCCTTATCCATCGGGAGCAGGTCTGCATGTGGGCCACCCGCTGGGTTACATTGCCAGCGATATCTATGCACGTTACAAGCGTTTGCAGGGATTTAACGTGCTCAATCCTATGGGTTACGATGCCTATGGACTCCCAGCTGAGCAATATGCCATCCAAACAGGACAACATCCCGAAATCACTACTGTGGCTAATATCAACCACTACCGTGAGCAACTCGATAAGATAGGTTTCTGTTTCGACTGGGACCGTGAGGTGCGAACTTGTGACCCCTCATACTACCATTGGACACAGTGGGCTTTCCAACTCATGTTCAATAGTTATTACGACACTGCCCTCAACAAGGCTCATCCTATCGAACAACTCATCTCCCATTTGGAGCAGAAAGGCACTGAAGGTCTTAATGCATGGGCTACAGAGAACCTGACCGTCACCGCCGACGAGTGGAAGCAGATGGGCGAGAAGGACCGTAGCGAGTTGTTGATGAACTACCGTATCGCTTACTTGGGCGAGACAATGGTGAACTGGTGCCCAGAGTTGGGTACCGTGTTGGCCAACGACGAGGTGGTGGAAGGCGTGAGCATCCGAGGAGGTTATCCTGTGGTGCAGAAAAAGATGAGGCAGTGGTGCCTTCGCGTGAGTGCCTATTCTCAGCGTCTGCTTGATGGATTGGACACAATCGACTGGACTGACTCATTGAAAGAGACACAGCGTAACTGGATAGGTCGCAGTGAAGGAGCAGAGGTGGTGTTCAAAGTAAAGGACAGCGACAAGCAGTTCACAATCTTCACCACCCGTGCCGACACGATGTTCGGCGTCACTTTCATGGTGCTGGCTCCAGAGAGCGAGTTGGTAGACGAACTTACAACACCTGAGCAGAAAGCCGTGGTCGATGCCTACGTTGAAGAAACAAAAAAACGCACCGAGCGCGAGCGAATGATAGACAAGAAGGTGACAGGTGTGTTCACTGGCAGTTATGCCATCAACCCTTTCACCGGTGAGGCCAACCCCATCTGGGTAAGCGACTATGTTCTTGCAGGTTATGGTACCGGTGCCATTATGGCCGTACCTGCCCACGACAGCCGTGACTACACCTTCGCCAAACATTTCGGACTGCCCATCATCCCCTTGATTGAGGGTTGCGACATCAGTGAGGAGAGTTACGACGCCAAGGAAGGTATCGTGTGCAATTCGCCTCGTACTGACGTCAAGCCGTATATCGACTTCTCGCTTAATGGCTTGACCGTGAAGGAAGCTATCGCTGCCACCAAGGATTATGTGGAGAAGCATGGCATTGGTCACGTGAAGGTAAACTACCGTCTGCGCGACGCTATCTTCAGCCGTCAGCGTTATTGGGGAGAGCCTTTCCCTGTATATTACAAGAATGGTGTTCCACAGATGATACCTACTGAGTGCCTCCCACTGCTGCTTCCCGAGGTTGATAATTTCCTCCCCACAGCTACAGGGGAGCCTCCCCTTGGCCATGCCAAGAAATGGGCTTGGGATGAGGAAAAGAAACAGGTGGTTGACAACAGCCTGATTGACAATAAGACAGTCTTCCCCATCGACCTCTACACCATGCCTGGTTTCGCTGGTTCGAGTGCTTACTACCTCCGTTATATGGATCCCAAGAACAACACTTGTCTTGTAGGTAAGGAAGCTGACGAGTACTGGCAGAATGTCGACCTCTATGTGGGTGGTACAGAACATGCCACAGGACACTTGATTTACAGCCGTTTCTGGAACAAGTTCCTTTATGACTACGGCTACAGCGTGAAAGAAGAGCCCTTCCAGAAACTCATCAACCAAGGAATGATTCAAGGTAGGAGCAACTTCGTTTATCGTGTGAAGGACACCAACACTTTCGTCAGTCTGGGACTGAGCAAGGACTATGATGTGACACCCATCCATGTGGATGTGAACATCGTGAGCAACGATATCCTGGACATAGAAGCCTTCAAGAACTGGCGTCCTGAGTATCAGAATGCTGAGTTCATCCTTGAGGACGGCAAGTATGTCTGTGGTTTTGCCGTGGAGAAGATGTCGAAGTCGATGTTCAACGTGGTGAACCCAGACATGGTGGTGGAGAAGTACGGTGCCGACACGCTCCGTCTCTACGAGATGTTCCTCGGTCCTGTGGAGCAGAGCAAGCCTTGGGACACCAACGGCATTGACGGTTGCCACCGTTTCCTCCGCAAGCTGTGGAATATCTATTTCGACAAGGATGGCAACCTTACCGCTGAGGATGCTGAACCCAGCAAGGAAGAACTCAAGTCGATTCATAAGTTAATCAAGAAGGTCACCACCGACATCGAGAATTTCTCTTACAACACATCAGTGAGTGCTTTCATGATATGCCTCAACGAACTCAACCAGTTGAAGAGCCACAACAAGACAGTGCTGGAGACTTTTGCCGTGCTTCTTGCTCCGTTCACTCCTCATCTCTCAGAAGAGTTGTGGGAAGCTCTTGGTCACACCACTTCGGTTTGCGATGCACAATGGCCTGAGTACAACGAGAGTTACTTGAAGGAAGACATGGTGAAGATGATGATTAGTTTCAACGGAAAGGCACGTTTCCCAATGGAGTTCGCCGCTGATGCCGACAGTGCCACCATTGAAAGAGTGGCGTTGGAGTCGGATCAGACAAAGAAGTACCTCGAGGGCTTCAATGTCGTGAAGGTCATTGTGGTGCCGAAGAGAATCGTCAACATCGTGCTGAAGAAATAACATTGTAGGGTAGGGACACGACTGTCGTTGATATAACCAGACACACGACAGGTCGCGTCCCTACAATCTGAAAAAATACCTTTATAGATTACAAGTCTCCATCATGCCGTTGTGTGGCAAGGAGTAAATATTATTGAAAAACAAACAAATACAATGAAAGTAGGTAAGATAAAGACTCCGACATTACCGAAGTTGAGTGTGTTCAGTGAGTTGAAGGAATATTTCTTCATCACTGTGGGTTTGATGATTTACGCCTTTGCGGTGACCTGTTTCATGCTTCCGTACCAAATCACCACAGGTGGTGTGACTGGTGTGTCAATCATCATCTATTTCGCCACGGGACTGGAGATTCAGAACACCTATTTCTTCATCAATGCGGTGCTGTTGATTCTGGCTATCAAGATAATCGGCTGGAAATTCTGCATACGTACAATTTACGCTGTGTTCACCTTGACCTTCTTCCTGTGGTTGTTCCAGCGTTTCTTCCAGGATGCTGACGGCAACCTTCCTCGCATCGTGGGCGACCAGGCCTTTATGGCTTGCGTGATAGGTGCATTGCTCGAGGGTTTCGCTTTGTCGATATGTTTTCTCAACAGTGGGAGCACTGGTGGTACGGATATCATTGCCGCAGTGGTGAACAAGTACAAGGACGTATCACTTGGCAACATGATGATGATCATGGACTTTATCATCATCACTTCATGCTATTTCGTGTTCCACGACTGGTACAGGGTAGTCTTTGGTTTCGCCACACTGATTATCTCGAGTGTGACACTCGATTATGTGATGAACCGACGCCGTCAGTCGGTGTTGTTCTTCATCATCAGCGAGGAATACGAGAAGATAGCCGATGCCATCAATGCCGGAGGACGTGGCGTGACGGTGCTTGATGCCAAGGGGTGGTACACGAAAAACCACCGTCCAGTGCTTTTGGTGCTGGCTAAAAAGCGTGAGTCGATAAACATCTTCCGCACCATCAGACTCCTCGACCAGCACGCCTTTGTGAGCATGAGTAATGTGTCGGGTGTATTCGGCGAGGGCTTCGACAAGTTCAAGGGAAAATAGAGCGAAATTTCCCTCGTTTTTCGAAAACGAGAGGATCTATAGTTTCATAAAAATATAAAACCAAGATGAAGACATTAGTATTCGCCACCAACAACCAGCACAAGTTGCAGGAAGTGCGCCAAATACTGGGCGACAGATTCGAAATCAAAGGGTTGTCCGACATAGGTTGCGACGTGGATATCCCCGAGACCGCAGACACCCTTGAGGGCAATGCGATGCAGAAGGCCAAGTATGTGAAAGAACATTACGGACTCGATTGTTTCGCTGATGACACTGGTTTGGAATGCACTGCTTTAGACGGTGCCCCTGGAATCCGAAGCGCACGTTACGCTGGCGAGAACCATGATTCCGAGGCCAATATGCGCAAGCTGTTGGAAAATTTGAAAGAAAAAAGTGACCGCAGCGCACAATTCCGCACCGTTATTGCGTTATTATATCAGGGAGAGGAGCATCTCTTCGAGGGTGTGGTCCGTGGCGGCATCATCACAGAGCATAAGGGGACACAGGGTTTCGGATACGACCCGATATTTGTTCCTGAAGGCTACAACACCACCTTTGCGGAGATGACGGCGGAAGAGAAGAACAGTATCAGCCACCGTGGTAGGGCTGTGGCAAAACTTGCTGCCTTTTTGGCTGGCAAGTAGGCTCCTGACAGCCTTTATGCCCTTTCTCTACTCTGTCTTCCAGGTTTGTGGTAAGAGATTCAAAACGAAATTTTAATTGTCATATATATGCGAAAATTCCTATTCTTACTTTTGTCGGTAGTGTTCTGCCTGAGCGCTCTGGCCGATGACGGCAATGGTCGATGGACCGTGTATTCCTCCTATCACAACGCTTCTAAGTGCGTATGTGTGGGCAGCAAGGTTTATGTGCTGAGTTATGGCGGTTTGTTTTCCTACGACAGCGAGGACAGCAGCGTGGAAACCTATACTCGAGCCAATGTTCTCAGCGACAATTCCATCGCAGATATAGTCTATTGCCGCGATGCGAAGGAACTTGTGATTGTATATGACAATGGCAATATTGACTTGATGGCAGATGATGGCGATGTCTACAACATCACCGACTTGAAAATCAAGACTTTGAACGATAAATCCATCAACGACTTGTATGTGGATGGCGGCATTGTGTATTTCTCCTTGGGCAGCGGCATCATGTTGCTGGATGTAAAGAAACGTCTGGTACAAAACTTCTACAACTTGGGCTATCATGTGAATAGTGTGATGATAGAGGATGGGTTGCTTTATGCGGCAACCAAGGCTGGTGTGTATAGGGGTAAGGTAACTGACAACTTGCTTGACGCCTCCAACTGGACGAAAATCAGTACGCTGAATCTCACCAAACTTATCTCCTTTTCTGGTTCCATCTATGCCATCAGCGGCAGTGGTCTGCTGAAGATTGGCGACAAGGAAACCTTTCGTGGAGTGGAAGTCAAGGACAAGTCCATTTTCTCTTCATGGAACATCATCGACAATACGTTATATCTGTTCCGCAAAACTTCCCTGACTACCATCAACAGCACTGACGAGGTGACCACTATAACCGACAGTATCAGTTATTTGGAGAAGTCGGGCGACAAGTATTGGGCAGCTTGCGGTGTCAATGGCTTGCGTGGCTATTCAGTGAGTGGCGACAAGTTGACGGTGACTGTGGGAAGCATCATCCCTGAGAGTCCTATGCGCAACTATGCCACTTTCCTTCGGATGGAGGACGGTGGCCGACTCCTCATTGCTGGTGGTATCTTCAGCTTCAATGGCCAGAGTTTTCCCGGAACGTTGATGAAGTATGAGGGTGGCAAGTTCACCTGCTTCGACGAAGAGGGACCGCTCAACTTGGTCGGTAGCCAGTGCTATCGCGATATCACGGATGTGGTGCAGGATCCTGACGATTCTGAGCATCATTTCTGCGGTTCAGTGGTGGATGGTATCTACGAGTTCAAGAATTATAAACTTGTGGGACACTACGACCACAGCAACAGCCCTTTGGCTTCAATCTTGCCTAATGACGCCCATCCTGAGCGTTTTGTGCGTATCACCGGAGTGGAGTACGACAGCAACCACAACCTGTGGATGCTGAACAACGAAACCGACACCTTGGTGCGTGTCTTGAAAAACGATGGCCGTTGGGCTTCGTTATATTATGACGAACTGGCCGGCAATCCCTCAATGGACCATATCCTCTTCGATAACAGGGGATGGGCATGGATTAACAGCCGCCGACGTACGAACAACGGTTATCTGGCAGGCGTTTTCTGCATCAACACCAACGGCAATCTCAATAGCACCAAAGGGCATGAGCGTCGATTGTTGACTGAATTTACAAATCAGGACAACACCACTTACACGGTCGACCTTGTCACGTGTATCACACAAGACCTCAACGGCACAATGTGGTTCGGTACTGACAAAGGACTCTTCATGAACAGTCATCCTGAGACATTCTTTAGCGACGAATTCCGTTTCTATCAGGTGAAGGTGCCTCGCAACGATGGCAGTGGCTTGGCTGACTATCTGCTTACCAATGTGAGTATCAACTGTGTGACCATCGATGGTGGAAACCGCAAATGGATAGGAACGGCTGGCAATGGAGTCTATCTCATCAGTGCTGACGGCTTGGAGCAACTGGCACATTTCACCACAGAGAATAGCCCGCTTATCAGCGACAATGTCAGCGACATCGCCATCAATGGTGAGACGGGAGAGGTCTTCTTTGCCACAGAAGATCTCGGTCTCGTGTCGTATATCAGCGATGCCACCGACCCTGTAGAGAAAATGGAGCGCGACAACATCAAGATTTATCCCAATCCCGTTCGTCCTGACTATACTGGCAGAATAAGCATTACAGGTCTTTCGTACGACAGCAACGTGAAGATTGTGAATGCAGCAGGTCGTCTCATCCATGAGGGCACTTCCTCGGGTGGTCAGTACAGCTGGAACCTGAAAAACAAAGCTGGCAAGCGATGTGGCAGCGGTGTCTATTATGTATTGGGCACCAACGCAGAAGGTAAAAACGGCGTCGCACAGAAATTCGTGATTATCAAATAAGAACGAGTTAGACTTACTCTGCTCATGAAGACTGCAATCGTGCAACATGTCATCAGATGGGATGAACTGGAGTGGAATCTACAACATCTCACCTCACTTCTAGACCAACAACCTGGAGCTGACCTTTATGTGTTGTCGGAGACATTTGCCACTGGTTTCCTGGCAGAGGGCTCTTCTTCCCAGGCTGGGGTTCAGTCGGTGCGGATTCTCTATTGGATGCGTGAACAAGCGCATCGTCTCAATGCAGCTATCGCTGGCAGTGTGGTTACAACTGACGATAATGGCCTGTTGCGCAATCGACTGTTTTTCGTCCGTCCAGACGGCAGCGATGACCATTACGACAAGCGTCATCTCTTCAGTTTCGCAGGAGAGTCGGAAGAGTATGTGGCTGGCGAGAGTAGGGTAGTGACGGAGTGGCGGGGAATTCGCCTCTTGTTGCAGGTGTGCTACGACCTTCGTTTTCCTGTTTTCAGCCGCAACAAGGGCGACTACGATGCCATCATTTATGTGGCAAACTGGCCCATAAGCCGTCGCGAGGTTTGGCAGACCTTACTCAAGGCTCGAGCTATTGAGAACCAGTGCTATGTGATAGGAGTGAATAGGGTAGGCAGTGACCAGAATTGCAACTATATGGGCGATTCAATGGTGGTAGATGCCTACGGACATGTCATCACTTCCTGCAGCGAAGGAGTGGAGGAAGTGGCGGTGGCAGAACTCGATTTGGAGGCATTGCAGCACTTCCGCCAGAAATTTCCCGTCTTGAATGATGCCGATGTTTTTCAAGTTACCAAATAGCGAGAAGACCTCGGAGAGCAAATTTTTTCGGTATAGTTGAAAAAATTTGCTTGCAAATTCTTGTTATTGAATTTTTTATCGTTATATTTGCATCAAAATTCCGCCAAAGCAAACATGCCCATATTATGACGTGGGGACTAAACTCTATGGCTGACCTACTTTTAGATACAACACAACATTCTTTATTAACCAAAATAAACAATATCAAGATGGCTTACAAAATTATTGACATTGAGGGAATAGGTGAGGTGTATGCACCGAAACTCATCGCCGCTGGCATCGTTAAAGTGTCTGACTTGCTTGACAAGTGCGCAGGTCCTGCCGGCCGCAAGGCTCTCGCTGAGGAAACAGGTATCTCCGAGAAACTCATCTTGACATGGACCAACCATGCCGACCTCTTCCGCATCAAGGGAGTGGGACCACAGTTCGCCGAACTGCTTGAGGCAGCAGGAGTGGATACCGTGAAGGAACTGCAGCACCGTGTACCTGCCAACCTCACAGCTAAACTGGAGGAAACCAACGAGCAGAAGCATCTCGTCAGGAGAGTGCCCGCTCTGAAGGAAGTGGAGAAGATGGTGGCTCAGGCCAAAGAACTCCCTCCAATGATGACCTATTGATTCCTTCTCTAATCACCAATCATTATGCCCTCGTTCCTTTTTGGGAGCGAGGGCGCTTTTTATTCATGCCGCTACGTAAGAAATCCAGTTTTTGTTACTTGGTTCTCATGAATTTGTTGTACCTTTGATTCCATGAAGTCAAAAGTAGTATCAATGATTGCCTTGTGGTTTTTCTGTTGCTTTTTATTTGCAGCGGAAAGTGAGGTTCGTGTTGATACAGTATTGGTTGATACTTCTACTGTTTCCTTTCCTGTGAAGAGGGAGTCAAAATTGAAGCGTACTTATAATTGGTTAATGGATAAATTGGTGCGTTACGACGTAAGCAAGCTCGATACCAATTATGTGAATGTGCCCAATAAACACTGGTCGGTTGTCCTCAGTTCTTACCATGCTGGGCTTGACCTCAATATCAAAACACCCAAGATACAGGCTTCTGAGATGCTGAGCCAGACTCTTGGAGGGGTGATACCTGTTGGCTATGATATGGGAATATTGGAACTCGATGCACATTCTGGACTGAAAAGCCAGGTGGGTATCAATATAGGATATGATTGTGCTTCGATAGGATACACATTCAATGTCGCCAATGGTTTCAGTGTTGACCTATCCATTGGTCTCGACATGGGGAGTTTTGGCTTTGAGGGACGTTTGCACCGTACGAAGCGTATGAAAGGCACCATCAGACTAGAAGGACGTGAGCAATTGGAACAACGTTTTCATGAGTATGCCATGGGACTGAGTGATGAAGAACGGGCTGTGGTGCTACCACAACTGCATCAAGCGCAGCAAACACTGAACGAATTGGGGTCCATCGACAGAGGAGACCTTGATGTAAGCTCTTATCTTTTGAATTTGTATTATGTGTTCTCACCGCGTCGATATAGCTACCGTGCAGCTTTCAAGACTGATATGATACAACGCCGGTCAGCTGGTTCATGGCAATTGAGTGGCATCGTCTTCCACTCTCGTGTGAATCTCCATAAGGAGATTATGGTGCAGACCATGCAAGGCCTCAACCAGTTCTCTTCCACTATGTTCGCCTTGGGGGGAGGATATGGATATAACCACGTCACAGATGAAGGACGCCTGATGCTTCATGGCTCGCTCATGCCCATGTTGATGATAGCCTTGAAAGGGAACGTGAAATCGCGCAACACTATGACAGAAGAACAGCACGATTATCTGGATCGTGTGTCCGACCAGTATTTGGGTGGAACACGAAACGTTTCTCTGACAGGGGTGGCACGCGCGTCTGCCAACTATAATATCAGCCGGTATTTCATGTTTGGCTTAGACGGAGTCTTCAATCTTATCCGCTTGGGTCATAAACCCAATTACCAGATGTTGGCCGATGACTGGGTTATACATACTTATATAGGTGTAAGGTTCTGAAACTTATAGGTGTAAGATTCTGAAAACCACATAAGAGACAGCCCATATACGAATAATGGCTCCGTATATGGACTGTTTCAAAAGAATCAAATACTCTACTTGAACACTTTTTTCTTCAAGCTTTTTCTCTATACGTTATTCTGTTGTTGAAGAGGCAGATTTTGAAGATGTGTAATTACAACTTATGATTTTTTTGCACATATTTTGGAAAAATGTGTGAATTAGCATGGTTGTTATGATTTCTTTTTTGTATTTTTGCACAAAGTGTTCGAAAGAATGCAAGAAGAAACGATTATTCACTACAAAAACACATAGATACGCTATGAACCAGACAAAAGGTTTATGCTCCTATATCAAGGACAACATCATTCGCCGATGGGATGAGAATGCGTTTACTGATTATGGTGGCGCAACCCTGAGATGCCATGATGTGGCGCGCAAGATAGAGAAACTGCACATCATGTACGAAAACTGTGGCATTCGGCCTGGAGACAAGATAGCTCTCTGCGGTCGTAATAGTTCCCATTGGGGCGTGGCTTTCTTCTCTATCATCACCTATGGTGCAGTTGCAGTTCCGATTCTACACGAATTCAAGTCAGAACAAATTCACAATATCATCAACCATAGTGGGGCCTTGTTGTTGTTCTTGAGCGACAACATGTTGAAATCAGTGGATTTGAATGAGATACCTGGCGTGAAAGGTATCATCCAGTTCTCCGATTTCTCCTTGATAGAAAGCCGCAACGAACAGTTGACTTTCGCACGAGAGCATCTCAATGAGCTTTACGGCAAGAAATATCCGAAATTTTTCCGACCTGAGCATGTCTGTTATCACGATGACAAACCCGATGAACTCGCTATCATCAACTATACCAGCGGTACAACTGGCCATTCTAAGGGCGTGATGATTCCTTACAGGGCTATTGTGGGAAATCTTGCTTTCTGCATCAGGGTGATAGGTCCTAAGTTGCCGAAAGGCTCCCATATGCTCAATATGCTGCCTTTGGCACATATGTACGGACTGCTCGTGGAACTTATCTTCGCCTTCTGCAATGGTTGCCATGTGCATTTCCTGACCCGCGTTCCCTCTCCCTCGACTTTGGCACAGGCTTTCAAGGACGTTCGCCCAGCGATTATCATCGCCGTACCGTTGATTATCGAGAAAATGGTGCGCACGAAAGTCTTCCCGAAGGTTCAGACCAACCTGATGCGGTTGTTGCTCAATATGCCAGTGGTGAGCCGGAAAGTGAAGCAGAAGATTTACGAGCAAGTGATGGCTGCTTTCGGAGGAAAAATCTACGAGGTGATTGTAGGTGGTGCACCTTTCAATCAAGAGGTGGAGTCATTCCTGCGCAGCATCGGGTTCCCCATTTCTGTGGGTTATGGTGTCACGGAGTGCGCTCCGCTGATCTCTTTCAGTGACTATATGGACAACTTACCTGGTTCTTGTGGACAGCCTGTTGATGGTATGGAAGTGAAGATTTTGAAAGCCGACCCCAATGATGAGAACGGAGAGATTCTCGCACGTGGTCAGAACGTGATGCTCGGTTACTACAAGGACGAGGATGCCACTGCCCAGGCTTTGGACAGCGATGGGTGGTATCATACAGGCGACCTCGGTACGATGATTTCAAGCGGACATATCTTCATTCGAGGCCGATTGAAGAATATGCTTCTCGCTTCCAATGGACAGAATGTCTATCCAGAGGAGATAGAAGACAAACTAGGTGGCATGCCGCTGGTAGGCGACTGCTTGGTGGTGCAGCGTGGCGAGAAATTCGTGGCTTTGGTGTATCCTGATATCGATGCTGTGAAGTCGATGTCGTTCACCGACATCGATGTAAGGAACGTGATGAACCAGAATATGAAGCACCTCAACCAGGTTCTCCCGGCTTACAGCAAGGTGTCGTCCATCGAACTACGGGAGGAGCCTTTTGAGAAGACTCCGAAGAAGAGCATCAAAAGATTTCTTTACAGTTGATGCTCCCGAATTGCTCCTTTTGAACACCAGCCCTGCAGATAAACCTTGGATTATCAGCAGGGCTGGTTGCATCATCTCATTTGCAGTGGCATTATCCCATTAGGAATATGGAATGCATGGAGTCATTTAGAAGGATGACTCAGTGCGAACAACGGACTAGTATTGGTATTCGTTGTACGACACGTTTTCTGGAAGCCACTTGTCTTTGGGTTGTGGCGACTCTGCAGGATAGCCGATGATAATGGCGCAGAGAGGAATGATGGTCTCGGGAAGTTTGAGTAGTTCGCTCATGGCTTTCACACGGTCTTCACCAGGATAAAGTCCTGTCCACACAGCTCCAAGACCAAGTCCATGTGCGGCTAGCAGAATATTCTCTGTGGCTGCTGAACAATCCTGAATCCAATAAGCTCTCGCTTCTCCTTCGAGTGCTTTCTCCATGTTTCCGCAAACCACGATGGCCAATGGGGCCTTCTTTACCATTCCTGCATACGGATTGACTGTGGCAATGCTGTCAAGTTTCTGTCTGTCGGTAATGGCTACAAAATGCCAGGGTTGCTTGTTGACGGCAGTGGGTGCAGCCATTCCTGCCCGTAGCAGTGTCTCGATGGTTTCAGCGCTGACCGTCTGTTCGGTGTAGTCACGGACGCTGGTACGTGTCATGATGGTTTCTACGATGGCATTGCCGTCCTTGTTGGCATCTGCCTTGGGGGTGTTACTGTTACAGGCTGCCAATGTCAGCAGACCTGCTAATACGGACATGATTTTTTTCATAAATAAAATTTTAAACATGAGTAATAACTACAAAACCTGGTATCGTCTGTTTTTCTTGATGCGACGAGCTTGCCAGTGAGCAAGCTGGCGAATCCCGATTGCAAATGTATAAAGATTTGATGACTTTTCTTTAGATTTGCACGCAATATTCAGATTCTTTATGATTTAGATGAAGGAAAAGAGGAAATCATTATGTTTGTCTATTTGTATTGGACGCTATCGGAGCAGCTGCAGTATTTTCTACCGACTGGCTATAAGATAATTCCGAAAAATAGTTTACTTTTGCACTGAAATTACGGGTGTGCGTCGTTTGTGTCTGATTCAGACTGCTCGGATAATTCAGATTATTCGGTTTTTTCAGACTACTCGGACTCATTATTCGACTTTCCCAAGCCAGTCTATGACTAAAGATTTGGAATAACAAACTGATAAACGATAGATAAGACATGTCATTACAATGTGGAATTGTGGGTTTGCCCAATGTGGGTAAATCTACCTTGTTCAACTGCCTTTCGAATGCAAAGGCACAAGCTGCCAATTTTCCTTTTTGCACCATAGAACCCAACGTGGGTGTCATCACCGTTCCTGATGAACGTCTCACCAAACTCGCCGAACTGGTTCATCCAGGTCGTATCGTACCCACCACTGTGGAAATTGTGGATATCGCTGGACTGGTGAAGGGCGCCAGCAAAGGTGAGGGCTTGGGCAATAAGTTCTTGGGCAACATCCGCCAGACCGATGCCATCATCCATGTGCTTCGTTGCTTTGATGACGAGAATGTGACCCATGTGGATGGCACCATCGACCCAGTGCGCGACAAGGAGATTATCGACACCGAGTTGCAGTTGAAGGACCTGGAGTCTGTGGAGCAGCGTATCGTGAAAGTGAAGAAAATAGCCGAGGTGGGTGGCAATAAAGACGCAAAACTCGAATACGGTGTATTGATGGCTTACAAGGAAGCATTGGAGCAAGGCAAGTCCGCACGCACAGTGGAGTTCGACAGCAAAGAGGAGCAGGCTTTCGCCAAGAACCTTTTCTTGCTGACCACCAAACCTGTGCTTTATGTCTGCAATGTCGATGATGCCAGTGCCAAGGACGGCAACAAGTATGTGGAGGCCGTTCGTGAGGCCACCAAGGACGAGCATGCCGAGATTCTTGTGGTGGCTGCCAAGACTGAGTCGGAGATTGCCGAACTCGACACCTACGAGGACCGACAGATGTTCCTGGAGGAGTTAGGTCTGGAGGAATCGGGTGTGAACCGTCTGATTAAGGCCGCATACCGTATGCTCAACCTGGAAACCTTCATCACTGCTGGCCCGATGGAGGTGAAGGCTTGGACTTATCGCAAGGGCTGGAAGGCTCCGCAGTGTGCCGGTGTCATCCATACTGACTTCGAGAAGGGTTTCATCCGCGCCGAGGTCATCAAGTACGACGACTACATCAAGTACGGCAGTGAGGCTGCTGTCCGCGAAGCTGGCAAACTCGGTGTTGAGGGCAAGGACTACGTGGTGCAGGACGGTGACATCATGCACTTCCGATTCAATGTGTAATATAAGAGGTTTTATTTGAGTGCTATCTATGCTACATCTTTTGTCAATATTCAGCCCATTATTCATCGACTGGCAGCCAGAGAAGGAGATTTTCCATATTGGACCCATTTCTGTGTTGTGGTATTCCACTTTCTGGATTATTGGTCTTGCCCTTGCCATCGTGATAGTGGCGCGACTGTATAAGGAGCAGAAGATTGCCGACGAGAAGTTCGAACCGCTCTTCTTCTACTGCTTCTTCGGCATCATCATCGGTGCCCGACTGGGTCATTGCCTGTTCTATGAACCTGAGTATTTCCTTAGCAGTGGCACGCATTTCGTGGAGATGCTGATACCATTCAAGAAAGAGTACAGCCCTGCCCTTGGTGCTGAGAAATGGGTGTATCATGGTTATCAGGGCCTGGCCAGCCATGGAGGTACTATAGGACTGTTCCTGGCCTTGTTGCTCTACGTGAAGAAATACAAGGTGAATGTGCTGCGTGTGCTCGATAATATCGGCATCGCCACTCCTATCACCGCTTGCTGCATCCGTTTGGGCAACTTGATGAACTCCGAGATTATCGGCAGTCCGACCGACAAACCATGGGGATTCATCTTCCATACCAACGACGGACTGGTCAACGGTCAGTTGGGACCGCGTCATCCAGCGCAACTTTATGAGGCTATCGCCTATCTCATTATCTTCATCATTGGCTTCATCCTCTACAGGAAGATGCGCAATAGGGTAGGGACTGGCTTCTTTTTCGGGTTCTGCTTAGCTTCTATCTTCACTTTCCGCTTCTTCATTGAGTTCTTGAAAGAGGTTCAGGTGGATTTCGAGCAGGGCATGGCACTGGATATGGGTCAGTTGCTCAGTATTCCGTTCATCATCGTGGGCATTTACTGCATGGTAGGCAGCAAATGGCTCAGGAAGATAGGAGAAAAGAAAAATCCCGCTCAAAGTTGAGCGGGATTTTTTCTTGGCGAAATAAGATTAAACTCTGAATTCGTTGTCGGGGAACTCAATGATGTCGGGAGTTCCGTCGTGGGTGAGATCGACGTTGAGGAATTCGAGCATGTTGCCTTCAGTCTCAATGATGTCGATGTTGGTGACGGTGGGTTTGAACTTGGCGAATACCCATGTCACATATCTGTAACCATCGGTGTAGTTTTCCTGTCCAGGCTTGAATCCCACATGGAACTTACACTTGTACTTCTTGCCTGTAGCTCTGTCAATGCAGACAATTTTCTTAGTGGCCATGACATTAATCTTGCTGGCGTCGAATGCAATCTTCACCACTGTTCCATACTTCTCGTACGATACGGAGATAATCTTGCAACCACTGGCATTGATACTCTCTGTCTCAGGATACATCACTTTGTCGCCGATATTTCCTTGTGGTTCATAGTCTTCAGCGAAAGCGGGCATGGCGAAAATAGTCGTCATAGCCATGATGAGTGCTAAAAGTTTTTTCATAATTGTTGAAGTTTTATAATTTGAATATTAGTATAGTTTTCTTAATTCCTAACTCTTAATTCTTAACCTCTTAACTCTTAACTCTTAATTATTTCCTCTTCTTCTTTCCTTTGCCTTTCTTACCTTTAGCTGGCGCCTGCCCACCGCTTTTCAGTCCTTTGTAGAAAGGAATGTCTGCAGCAGGACGGTGTGTGTTCTCCGGGTCAACCAATTCGAAGTCGAGTTGTTTTCTGAAGAGGTTGGCTGCTGCCACCTTGATTCTCACGCTGTCGCCGATGGTGAATTTGTTGCCTGTCTTCCGTCCAACCAGACAATAACTGCGGTCATCGTAGTCGAAGGTCTCGTTGCCGAGGAAACGGAGTGATACAAGCCCCTCGCAATGGTTCTCGTTGATTTCTGCATAAACACCGAATTCCGTCACTCCAGTGATGGTGGCGTCAAACTCTTGGCCAATCTTGTCGGAAAGGAACTCCACCTGCTTGTACTTGATGCTGGCTCGCTCGGCATTTGCGGCCAGTTGCTCCATCTCGCTGCTGTGGTCGCAGTATTCCTCGTATTTCTGTTTGTTGGCGCTCTTGGCCCCATGTTCGTAAGCCGTCAGCAGTCGGTGTACCATGAGGTCAGGGTAGCGACGGATGGGTGAGGTAAAGTGAGTGTAGAAGTCGAATGCCAGTCCGTAGTGACCGATGTTGAAAGTACTGTATCTGGCCTTTGCCATGGCTCTCAGTGCCACGTTCTCCACCAGTTTCTCCATCGATTTGCCATTCACATCGATGAAGAGTTTGTTGAGGCTCTGTGCGATGTCCTTGCCACTGCCTTTGGTGTCGAGTTTCATGCCGAAGCGCGACACGAAATTACCCAAGGTCTCCAGTTTGCCTGGGTCGGGAACATCGTGGATGCGGTAGGGCAGTGTCTTGGGTTCCTGACTCTTGCCCACGCTTTCTGCTACGGTGCGGTTAGCGAGCAACATGAACTCCTCGATGAGTTTGTTGGCGTCTTTCGACTTCTTGAACCATACCCTCAGGGGTTTTCCGTTCTCGTCGATGTCGAACTTTGCCTCCTCGCTGTTGAAGTCAATGGCACCTGTCTTGAAACGTCCAGCCCTGAGTCGGTGTGCCATGCGGTTGAGGGTGATGAGTTCATCGGCCAGCTCACCTTTTCGTTTGTCCTTGGCAACAGGCACCGCATCGGGGATGTCGGAAGCCTCACCATTCTGCTCCAGAATCTCCTGGACCTCCTCGTAGGCGAATCGGCGGCAACTCTTGATGACGGTGTGGACAATGCGAGAACTCTTGATGTTGGCCTCTTCGTCCATATCGAAGACGACGGAATAGGTGAGTTTCTCTTCATCAGGACGGAGCGAGCAGATGAAGTTGCAAAGTCTTTCAGGCAGCATGGGAATGGTTCTATCCACCAAATAGACCGATGTGGCGCGGTTGTACGCCTCTTGGTCGATGATGGAGCCTGGAGTGACATAATGCGACACATCGGCGATATGCACTCCTACCTCCCACAGTCCGTCGCCGAGTTTGCGGATGGACAGTGCGTCGTCGAAGTCCTTGGCGTCCTTGGGGTCGATGGTGAAGGTGGTGACGGAGCGGAAGTCCTCTCTCTTGGCGATTTCCTCGGGGGTAATCCCTGGGTCGAGTTTGTCGGCTGCTTTCTCCACCTCCTCGGGATAGGAGTAAGGCAGTCCGAACTCTGCCAGTATGGCGTGCATCTCCGTATTGTTGTCGCCGCTCTTTCCCAGCACGTCAATGACCTCACCGACAGGGTTCTTTGTGTCGTCGGGCCAACTGGTGATTTTTGCCGTTACCTTGTCACCGTCCTTGCATCCCTTTTGTTTGTCTTTTGGAATGAGTATGTCGTAGGGGAAGAGTCCATTGTATGTGACGAGGAATGCCACGTCACCGTGCATCTGTATGATACCAACCACAGGTTTGTTGTTGTGTTCAATGATTTCTGTCACCTCGCCCAGTACTTTGCTGCCTCCACGACGTTTCGCGAAAATGCAGACCTTTACCTTGTCGCCGTGGATGGCGTGGTGGGCGTCCTCGTCATAGACCCTGACTACCGTTCCGTCGGCAATCTCCACGTATCCCTTTCCGTGGTTGCGGCGCACGTAGGTGCCTTCCTCAATTTGACTGACGGGATTGTATGAGATGTCACCATCGGAATTCTGACTCAGTTTCTTTTCTTCAACGAGTTTTTCAAGGATATCCACAGTCATCATCTTTCCTGGGTGGTTGGTGATTTTCAGCAACCGCATGAGTTTCTTTTTGGGAAAACTCTCTCCTCGGTGTTCCATGAGGAAGTTTAAGATTCTTTCTGTGATGAGCGTTCTGTCGAGAGTTGGCATGAACGTTTTATTTATCTTTTTTTTACCCATAATCGTGATGTTTTTCAAAATTTGCGATTAAATTACTACTTTTTTTCGATAGTTTGTATTCCAAAGTGGCAAAAAAGTTATTTTACGCCTAAAAAAGTGGTAAATTTGCCTCGTGAATGCAGTATTTTGATGTTTTTTCCGCTATAGCTGTAGCAATTGGTATGTATTTTTCTCATCAGCAGATGTTGCTGCAAGGATGCTTGCGTACTCTCTCAAGTTGGGAAGAACAATGAGATATAGCATTCGTTTTAACGACATTACGAGACAATGGAGAAGATATTCATCACAGGAGCCTCAGGTTTCATAGGTAGTTTTTTGGTAGAGGAAGCTCATGCACGTCGCTACGATGTGTGGGCGGGAGTTCGTGCCACCAGCAGCCGGAAATATTTGCAGGCGGAGTGGGTGAATGTGCTACCGCTCGACCTCACCGATGCTTCTGTTCTCCGTAGTCAGCTGGCGCGCTTCAAGGAGAAATACGGCAAGTGGGATGTGGTGGTACATGCAGCTGGGGCAACAAAGTGTCTCCACCCCGAGGATTTCATGCTACATAACTACGAGTGCACGAAGAATCTGGTTGACACCCTTGTCGAGCTCGACATGGTGCCCCGTCAGTTCATCTACCTAAGCAGCTTGAGTGTGATGGGGCCAGTGCGCGACGAGCAACAGGCGGCCAGCGAGGTGGTAGTTCCTCGTGGAATCCACGATTCCAAGTCCTTTGTCGAGCGATATACGGTTCAACAGTCGGTATATTCCGACATCTGCTTGTCCGACACAGCTTGTCCGAATACGGCATACGGCGACAGCAAATGGCAAACGGAAAACTACTTGCGAAGTATTGAAGGCCTGCCATTGGTCGTGATGCGTCCGACAGGTGTCTATGGACCGAGAGAAAAAGACTATTACCTGATGGCGAAGAGTATCAAGAACCACATCGACTTCTCCGTTGGTTTCAAACCTCAAGAGATTACTTTCGTCTATGTGAAGGACCTTGTCGGTGCCATCTTTGCCGCCATCGACAAACAAGTGATTGGCAAGACCTATTTCGTCAGCGATGGTTATGTGTATTCCTCTCGAGCCTTCAGCGACTTGTTGCAGGAAAACATGGAGGTGAAACGAGTGCTTCATGTGAAAGCACCTTTGTGGGTTCTTCGTGTTGTTTCGTCGGTGTCCGAGTTCTTCTTAGGACTGACGGGCAAGCCAAGCACCTTGAATGGCGACAAGTACAAGATCATGAGCCAGCGAAACTGGCGTTGCGATATCAGCGGATTAATCGATGAATTGGGTTACATTCCACAGTGGAACCTCCAACGTGGGGTGGAGGAAACAGTGAATTGGTATAAGAAAGAAAAATGGATATAAAAGATTTGATAAAGAGACATCGCCTCAAAGGTCTGCTCAGCGCAGAGGTGGTAACCTTGGCGTATATGATTTTCACAGCAGTGCTGATTGGCATCCACCATGTAGGTATTAACGATGCCTCTGCTTTGGTGATGAACCGTGTGTGGGTGTTTTTGGGCATATTGGTCATCAATATCGTCTACCTGTTATGGCCATGCCGTTTGAGCGTATGGCTGCGTTTGATATTGATTTTCCTGACCCTCATCATCTGGTATCCTGAGACCTACGACTTTTGTAGCCAGTATCCATACCTCGACCACGTCTTCGCTGGGCTGGACCAGCGTTTCTTCGGTTGCCAGCCAGCGTTGGAATTCAACAAGGTTTTGCCGGGAATGGTCTGGAACGAATTGTTCTGCTTCGGCTACTATATGTACTATTACTTGATGGCATCGGTTCTACTTTTTTACATGGTATGCCGCTACAAACGTCTCGATTGGGCTGGCTATGTGTTCATGGGGTCGTTCTTCATCTTTTATGTGGTCTTTGACTTCCTTCCTGTGGCAGGACCGCAGTACTATTTCTATGCAGTAGGCATTTCAAGTTATGAGAACGAGGTCTTCCCGCAGATGGGGTATTTCTTCAAGACACATCTGGAAGCCATGCACTTGGATGTGACAGGACTGTTCAGTGGACTGGTGGCGGAAACCCAGGAGTTTGGCGAGCGCCCAACAGCGGCCTTCCCGAGCAGCCATGTGGGCATGAGCACAGTGGCAATGATTCTCGCTTGGAAAAGCGGCAACCGATGGTTGTTCTGGATTCTGATGCCTGTCTTCATCCTTCTCTGCTGCGCTACAGTGTATATCCGCGCCCACTATCTCGTCGATTCCATCGCCGGCCTCATCTCCGCATTCCTGTTCTACTGGCTCACCAACTGGAGTTACAAGTATGTAGGCAGACGCCATTTTGAGTAAGCAAGCTTGAGAATAGTCCATATAAATTTATATGGACTTATGTCGAATTAATCCAACCTATTGATTGTCAGTTTGGTGGACTAAATCAATTCCAATATGCTCATACTGGAATTTTTATCATATACATATTTACTGTCTATCCTTGTTTTTGTGTAATTTTGCACTGAAACATTTGAAATATGTTTTTGTATCTTACACTTGCCTATTATTTTTTACTTATTATTAATGACTTCGGTGGATGTCCTACTCTCCACGAAAGCTATGAATTTTTTTATGAAAAGACTTCTTACTCTTCTTGCTTTACTGTGGCTCACGACAGCCCTCATGGCACAAGACAATCATTTGGTGATGCAATTTGACTTTGAAAAGGCTACAGGCATGAACGTGCCTGACGACATCTCTGGTGTTACAGCCAAAGTGGTCAGTCCTGCCAAGGTTATTGAGATGGGGAATCGTCATGTACTCGACCTGGGCAAAGGGACTGGTTATCTGAACATGACCATCAATGCGGGTAAACTGATTCGTCAACTTGAGGATTATTCCGTTTCAGTCTATTACTGCGTGGCTCGCGATGCCTCCCTTTCTGGCAATGGCTATTTTCTCTGGGCTTTTTCCCAGTTGGCAGCCAATACCGAGACCTCAGGCCCTTATAGCGCTTATCGACTGAATGCACAGCGCATGGCATCATCCCCATCAGGATGGGGTAGCGAAGTCGGGATGGAAGTCGGTACAGAGTCTGCCAAAGGACGCTGGGTGCATGTGCTTTATCGTCAGACAGGGTCGAAAGGTGAGCTCTTCATCGATGGGAAACGCGTACAACAGGTTGGCAACATGCCTTTGTTGAAAAACATATTCAAGACCAGTCCTGCTAATTGTTGGATTGGCCGCGCGCCTTTTAGCGGTGACAGCTACCTGATGCAGACACTTGTCAGCGATTTCCGTCTTTACGACATGGCTCTTAGTGATGAGGAGATACGGACATTGGCTGCTGAAACCACAGCACTCGACGAGGCGTATTTTTACGGTACTACTGGTGACTTTACCGCATTGGCGGAGATTTTGAAGGCCTGTCAGGAGTTCGTGGCTACCGCCACCGAAGACTATGCCCCCAATGCTATCATAGAACTACAGGAAGAGATTGCTATTGCCCAAGCAGAACTGACTGCGGGTCGTGCCTCTCAAATCGTCATTGACGAATTTGTCACCTCGCTCCGTTCCCTTCTTTCTAATGCTAAGAAAACCAAGGGCTACACTGCCAAGCAACCCGTGGATTACAAGGCTGGCCAGCAAGGATTCGTTCATCCAGGCGCGCTCGTCACTCAGGCTGACATTGACCGTGCCAAGAAAATGATTTTCGAGGACAAAAACGATTATATGGTGCGGGCGTGGCAGATACTTTGCGACAATCAGTATTCACAATCAGGGGTAGCCACTTGGCCTACCACCTATGTGCAGCGTGGATTGTCTGGCGACAACTATATGAATGCGGCTCGTGGTGCGGCCATGGCTTTCCAGAACGCTCTCCGTTGGAAAATCAGCGGCGACCGTGCCCATGCCGATGCTGCAGTTCGTATACTCATGCAGTGGTGCGATGTGACTGAGGCTGTAACTGGCAACACAAACATTTCCCTTGCCTCTGGTCTTTATGGCTATGGATTTGCCAATGCCGCCGAGCTGATGCGCGACTACGATGGTTGGAGCCGTCAGGACTTTGAACGTTTCAAGGAGTGGATGGTTCGTGTGTGGTATAACCCCGCCATCGACTTCCTGCGTCGCCGTCACGACACCTGGATGAACTTCCGTCATCCCGAATGTGGTGAGCGTCCCGGCCATTACTGGTCCAACTGGGGCCTGTGCAATGTGCTGTGCGTGATGTCCATCGGTATTCTGTGCGATGATGTGCACATGTACAACCAGGGAGTGTCTTTCTATAAGTACGACCACCAAGGCACCTTCGTGGAAGACCGTACAAAGACACCTATGATTTACAACGATGGATGCAACGAGTTCATCGGCAACCTCGTGCCCATCACCATGCCCGACAAACGTGGACCCTTCGGCTATCTCGGACAGATGCAAGAGAGCGGTCGCGACCAAGGCCACACTGTTATGGCGCTCTGCTGCGCGCTGGATGTATGCCAGATAGGTTTCAACCAGGGCGACGACCTCTTCGCCTATATGGACGACCGTATTGCAGCGGGTTGCGAATATGTCTGCGCGCTCAACTTCGCAGGCCTTTCTGGGGCTGACCTTCCGTGGTATCCTTATGAATACGCTGACTGTGCCGGAAAGCGTGGTGCCAGTTGGCAGATGTTCGGTCCGAACGAAGGCGGAAAGGGCGAGCGACGTCCCAATTGGGACCGCATCCGTGGGTATTATGAGGGACTGCGCGGAGTGAAGATGCAGTATGCTGACAAAGCTGCCCAACTGCTCTGTCCCGATGGGGGTGGAGGCAACTACAACGCCAACTCTGGTGGCTATGACCATCTCGGTTTCAGTTCGCTCACTAACTACCGGCCCCTCATCGACAAGGCCAATGCCATCACGCCCCTCAGCGGTGACATCATCTATAAGGGTGAGACGCTGAAGAACCAGACGAACCTGGGCGGACTGAAGTACAAGTACTTCCGTGGACCGTCAAATGCCATACCAGCCGACGGAGCCGACATTATCCTTATCCCGCAACTGCCTGAAGGCACTAACGACACAGGAAAATGGCAATGGCAGACTGGCGAGACCACACGCCAAATCACTGTCAAGGCTGACCATAGCTACATCTACCGTGTTACTTACACAGCCGAGAACGGCGCACAGAGTACCGCAGCATTCGCTATCGCTGTAAGTGGCGACGCACAGGCCGACCCGATGCGACAGGAAATCACCGTGAATGGCGTGATTGAACAGACCGATGAAAAAACCATTCTCAGTGGCACCAGTGTCATCCTGTATGCCGAGGCCACCACAGGATGGACCGACGATTACCTTTGGGATAATGGTGCTACAGGCACTATTGTCACACTGTCGAGCGTCACCCAAAGCCGCGATTACACATGTCAGTTCGCTAACCAAAGCGGGGCTGTCAGTGAGGCGCATTTCCATCTTAACGTCGTTCCTGCCCGCCAGCACATCATCGTCGATGGTGGCGACATGATTGGGGCTCAGGTGGAAGTCTTTCCTGGTGCCAATGTGGTACTCGAGCTGGAAGTGCCTGGAGGAACAAACCCGCAGGACATCACTTGGAGCGATGGCAGTCATGGCACGCTTTATCAGTTAACCAACGTAAAGCAAGCCACTACTGTCACTGCCACCTTCGGAGGAGAAACCTATACTTACAGCATTTCCTTGAGAGATGCCAATTTCAGTTATTACACTGACCTGCTTACCCCTGAGAATGGCTACACCCACATCACATCGCTTGAACAACTCGACGAAGCCCTTGAGGATAGCTATTTTGTGTTTTGTGCCGATGAGGCAGACCTGATGCTGCATCTGTCTAACGGACTACAGAATGGCAACATGGCACTTTTTTATGAGAATGCCGTCCATCCTGTTGCCGACTTATCCACCCTTTTCATGATTGAATCGTTTGAAGGCGGTCACTGTTTCCGTCCTGTCGATGAAGACGGACTGCTCTTGCAGACTGAAATGAATGCTGCCTGGAACATCCGCACCCACGACCAACCCTACGGTATCAGTTGGGCACGTTTCTTGCTGGCATCCACTGGAAGCGCTTGGACGATCGAAAATGGTACCTATCCTGGCAACTGGCTTGGTCTTTGGACTGTAGAGAATGGTTATACTGACGGGGAAGAACTGGCATGCAACAAACAAGGTGAAGACATCGGCCGTTTTCAGATTTTTGCCATCAAGAGGGCAACATTCCACCATCAATGGCTCGCCGATAAGAACGGAGAACTGCCTGTCGATGCCACCGTTCTCATCCAGAATCCCGACTTCACAGGAAACTCATGGGTGCTATGGACCGTAACGGGCACTTTTGGCAATCAGCGCTTCAACGGAGCTGCCGAAACTTGGCATTCCACCGATTTCACCATGCAGCAAACCCTTACAGGATTTCCTGCAGGACGCTACACCGTCAGTTGCCAAATGGCCAATGGTGAAGGTTCAAACACAGGTTACCTTTTCGCCACCTCGAGCGGCTCGACTGAGAAAGCCGTGGTCAGTCAGAGTTGTGTGGGTTCCAACTTCGATGCTGAACGCGACCGTATGGCTGCCAATTCCAATTACGGACTGCTATCTGTGGATGTTGAGGTGGGAGATGACGGACGATTGACTTTCGGAATCGCGGAACCAACCAATGGCACCACATGGCTTGTCTTCGATAATTTCCGACTGACTTTCAAGGAGAACTATCTTGTGGGCATAGAGGATGTGGCTGACCCAGAAAACGGCAATCGCTCATCGCTCTACTACGACCTTAGTGGTCGTCCTATGGGTAAGCTGTCGGATTTTACCACCTCTAGCAAAAATACCTCACATGGAGGACAGATTTATATCGTTAACGGACGTAAAGTGCTTATCAAGTAAATCATGGCACAAATGAAAGAACTGAAATCCCTCTTTTTGGTGCTTGTGCTGACCTGCACTCAGCTCTTGCAAGCACAAGTCCATGTGGCACAACTTCCCGACACTGACGGACCACATCTGAACGACCGCTATGAGGTGCGCGTACGTCCTGCCGCTGGTTTGATATGGCAATCTGTACCCGTACTTCGGTGCGATGTCAACACACGCCGCGTGCAGCAGGCCGCTTACGCAGAGTTTGATATGGGAGAGCCTGTGGTTGTGCAGGTGGTTCGACATGAAGATTCCGTTTCTTCCACATCCGATATCCGTATTCGTCCCACTTCTCGAGGCATCCAGCACCGTATGATTGGTGGCGACACTTTGGAGTTCACATTGTCTCAGCCCGAATACCTCAGCATCGAATACGATGGCGACCGACACCATAATCTCCATCTTTTGGCAAATGCCTTGGAGAGTTACCACCCCGATCTCAGCGATACAGAGACCATAATCAATTGGCAAGGTGTGCAGTCGCAGGATGTTTTTATTCGGAACCCTCGCCTCATCTATTTCGCTCCTGGGGTGCACAAACCTAAAGACTTGCCCGGCGGTGACATACGCATACCGTCCAACTGCACGGTCTATCTTGCCCCTGGTGCCGTAGTCAAGGCTCGTCTAGTCGTTGACCATGCCGAGAATGTACGCATCATCGGTCGTGGCATAGTTGACCATCCTTTGCGTGGGGTGGAAATTACTTATTCGCGCAATGTCCTTGTGGATGGACTCACATTCCTCAATCCATCGCACTACACCATCTTCGGCGGTGAGAGCAGCGACATCACGGTTCGCAACATCAAGTCCTTCTCCGCGCGTTCTTGGAGCGATGGCATCGACCTCATGTGCTGTCGTCGTGTGAGGGTGGAGAATTGTTTTCTGCGCACGAGCGATGACTGCATCGCACTTTATAATCACCGCTGGTGGTACTGGGGTGGTTCTTCCGATATTGATGTCAGCCGTTGCGTTTTCTGGCCGGATGTGGCGCATCCTGTCAACATAGGTTCGCATGGCGATGACCGCAACCCCGAGGGAGAGACATTGCGACATGTGCGCATCCATGATTGCGACATCCTCTACAATGATGGCGATGGTTTGTTGGCTGTCAACTGCGGTGACCTCAATCATATCCGCGACATCAGGTTCGACAGCATTCGTGCTGAAGGCATTCGGCGTGGAAGACTCTTCGACTTGCGTATTTTTCAGTCGGAGAAATACAATCGTGCCCCTGGTTGCTGTATCGACAGTGTCACTTTCGCCGACATCACCATCTCGCCCGATGTACCCGACAGTTGTCTGTTGCCGAGTCGCGTGGAAGGCATGCCAGGACATCCTGTGGGGCGTTATAGTTTGCTGCGTGTTTCACACCCTGATGTTGTGAAATCAACCTTGCCTTAAGTTCGTGGGCCAGTGAGCTCACTTCTGGTTATTAATGACTGTAGTATCGTCCAGCACGAAAGTGCTTAACTTCCAGCCAGCATGCTGGCTTAACTCCCTATTTAACTTCATTTTATCACTTCCGATACTTCAGTAATTAAATGCTATCGTCCTGTGCAAAGCACATAACTCCCAAGAGCGTAGCGAGTTTACTTCCATTTTTACTTCCGAAAGTTGAGTTAATGATTTCAGGGATGAGATGCTATTCATCCCTGTTTTTTATTTCGACTTCCCGCATATATATTATTGATTTGGCAAGAAGGAACACTACAATGCGGTGGTTTTCGTCAAATCTCGTTAAAAAATGTAGATTTGGTTGGTAGTATCAAAAAAAAGCGGTTCTTTTGTATCATATATTTTGAGTTTTATTGATTTGAAAAAATATAAACGACAAAAACAATGAAAAAGATTCCAATCATTATTCTGTGCCTGATGTTCGCACTCTCTGTATCAGCACAGGATTACACGCCGCGCTACCGCTATCGCGTGACGTTGAAGGACAAGAAAGGCACTCCATTCACTACCAGCCGTCCTGAGCAGTTTCTTTCTGCCAAGGCTATCGAGCGCCGAAAGAAACAGAAACTGAAAATCGACAAGACCGACCTGCCTGTGAGCCCGGTTTATTTGACCGCTATCCGTCAAGACGGGGTGAAGGTAATCATCTGCAGCAAATGGAACAACACAGTTCTTGTTGAGACCACCGACACCACTTTGATGGACAAGGTTCGCCAGGAGCCGTTTGTTACCGCAGTGCGCAAAGTGGCTGTCTATACTAAGGACGACACCCCTGACCATAACGCTCGTTTCGCATATATCAAGACCGAGGAGTCGAAGGAAGAACCTGATGCCATGACTGTGGTGCAGGAAACACCTCCACAAGCTATTGAGGAAGAGGCCGCTAAGATGCTCGAAAACGAACTGGGACCCATCATCTCAAGAATCTATCCTAATAGCGATAACTTGACAACCCAGCAGAAGGACTCTGTCAATGTCTTCAAGGCCATGATGCTGAAATTGGCGCTCTCGGAACTCACCAATCGAAGGAATGCAAACGAAGAAGCCGAAGAGATGGAAGAAGAAGAGTTGGAGAATGTGGAAGTGATGCCTGTTCCTGAATCTGAGGAATCCACACTTAAAGAACCATACAACTACTATGGTAAGGGATGGGGACAGCTCCATATGATGAATCTCGATGCTCTCCACAATAAAGGATACAAGGGGGCTGGCATGACCATTGCCATCATCGATGGTGGTTTCTACAATGCCGACATCATCCCTATGCTGAAGAATGTGACAGTTTTGGGTTACAGGGATTTCGTGAATCCTGGCATCGACAATGTGTTTGAGCAGGAATTGCACGGCACAATGGTGCTCTCTTGTATCGGCACGAACCAGCCAGGTACTTTCGTCGGTACCGCTCCCGAGGCTTCGTTCTGGTTGCTGCGTAGCGAGGACGGACATAGCGAGCAGTTGGTGGAGGAAGACACTTGGTGCGCAGCCATAGAGTTTGCCGACAGTGTCGGAGCCGATGTGGTGAACACCTCATTGGGTTATACGGAGTTTGACAACAAGGCCGACAATGTTCGTTACTATGAACTCGATGGAAAGACTCATCTCATCTCGCGTTCTGCTTCCATGGCTGCCAACAAGGGTATGGTTTGCTGCCAGTCGGCTGGCAACAGCGCTTTCTACGACGCATGGAAACTGATTGGTGCTCCTGCTGACGCTGACAACATACTCACGGTGGGTGCTGTGAACAGCAAGCGCGTGAACACCCTGTTCTCGTCAATTGGTAATTCCTACGACGGACGCATCAAACCGGATGTATGCGCTCAGGGTGAGGACTGCACCGTGATTGACCGTGACGGTACATTGACCACAGCCGATGGCACCAGTTTCTCATCACCCATCATGTGTGGTAGTGTAGCTTGTTTCTGGCAGGCCAATCCGAAACTCACCGCCAAGCAGGTAATCAGCTTGGTGCGTGCTTTGGGCGACAATGCCGAACATCCCGACAATGTGTTTGGTTGGGGAATACCTGACTACAGCAAGTAAAACTTGAAATTATAACGAGCCAACCGCATGGT
>JAFXVU010000075.1 GCA_017534705.1 Bacteroidaceae bacterium | reverse complement strand
GTCGGCGCTCATCGCCTACGGGGGCGACCACGTGGAGAGGAAAGTGTCGGAGTCGAAAGCGGCGTGGATCCTGAAGCACTACGGAGTGGGGAAGGACAGGTTCTCCGTCTCTGTCTGCAGGATAGAGCCTGAGAACAACTGCCACCTGATACTTGAGGCATTCGCCAGGACAGGACAGAAGCTGGTGTATATCGGCAACTGGGAGCAGAACGAGTACGGAAGGGAGCTCAAACGAAGGTATGCAGGCTTCGCGAACATCAACATACACTCGCCGGAGTACGATCTCGACTCGCTTTACGTGCTCAGGTCGAACGCGGCGCTCTACATACACGGACACAGCGCCGGGGGCACCAACCCCTCGCTCGTGGAGGCGATGTTCTTCGGTAAGCCCATACTCGCATTCGACGCCGTCTACAACCGAGCCACCACCGACAACCAGGCATACTACTTCAAGGACTGCGACCAACTTGTGCAGCTGCTGCAGCAGGACGGACTGGATGGAGCGGCCATGAGCGAACTGGCGCACAAGAAGTACATCTGGAAACATATAGCCTCACAGTACGAGGAACTTTACGGATGAGGACATAGATAAGCACATGAGGCCAAGTCCGCCATCGCCCGACTGGCTTGAAAGCCGACGGCTGCAATTTCAACGATTTTCATGGAATTGCAGCCGTCGCTGTTTTTCATCTATGCTCTGCTTTCACTGCTCCAAAATTTGACTTCCAAAATTAGTTTTTTTGCTCACTGTGAAAAGGTATCATCCAGAGCGTTGTGCATCGTTTTCAAATAATTGAATGATTGAATCATTCATTACGATTTTTTCTCGCCTATTTCCACGGCCTTCTCTGTCTTGGTTTCCGTTACGGCCTTTTCTTTTTCGTCGGTTTTTGATGTTGTGGATGATTTTACTTGAGGGTCTTCCCCTAAGACATATCGTTTGTAGTATGAAACAATGAGAGTGGTCAGCGGCAGGGCGATAATGAGTCCTATCATTCCCAGCAGACTTCCCCAGATGGAGAGTGAGAGGAGGATGACTGCAGCATTGAGTCCTGTGACATCACCCATAATCTTTGGAGTGAGAATGGCGTCCTGTATGAGTTGGACTATGGCAAAGACTGCCAATGCGGAGATGAGTATGAGCCAGAAGTTTCCTCCTGTGTCGAAAGCCTTGAGCATGGCGAGGAAGATGGTTGGTATGAATCCAATGGTCTGTAGGTATGGAACCAGGTTGAGGAATCCGATGAACAGTCCAAGGGGTATGGCCATAGGGAAATCTATGATGAGGAAACCTATGGAGAAGAGTATACCCACACAGAGTGCAATAATGCTCTGTCCACGGAAATAGCCGTTCATGCCGACTTTCACGTCTGTGAGCAATCCATCGACGAAAGGTCTGTATTTCTTAGGAAACATCTTGAGCATACCGTTGGACATCTGCTCATAGTCCATAAGGATGAAAATCATATACAGTATGGCGATGAACGAGGCTAAGATGCCGACCAGCGCGCTTAGTGAGGTTGACACAATGCCCACCACTTTTGGCAATCCCTTTTCGACGAATGAAGACAATTCGTCGAAACTGATGGCACTGATCATCCGCTCGATATTGATATGTTCGTTAATCCATTCGAGGACATCCGATGAAAAAGAATTGGTTTGTGCTTGGGATGCGAAATATGCTGTGACAAGGTCTTTCACTCGCTCTATTTCCGCGGCAGCTGGGGGCACAATGAGCAGGTAGAAGAGCCAGAGGACCAATCCTATGGCTAACAGTGTAACCAAAATGCTCAGGATACGGTTCTTGAGTTTGCATTTGTACTGGAAAAAACACACAATGGGGTGTAGGAGATATGCGAGGAACCAAGCGATGAAGAATGGCATGAGCACATTGCTGAGCCTTCTCATCAGCAAGTAAATCAAAAAGAAGATGACTGCCACCGCAGCGTAACGTATGAATTTGTCGAAAGTGATTTTTTCCTGAAAAGGAGCCATAGTGATTGTCGTTTTTTGTTGTTTAGAATGCGAAAGTAAGGCAAAATTATCAAAAAATATATTAATTGATGCGTATTTATCATTTTTATTGATAATTTTGCTGATTGATGTCACGTTATGTATATCATCAGTGTGACAAAAGCAGAAAAAATGGGCAAACTGTACGTGATACCGACACCGGTGGGCAATCTTGAGGATATGACCTATAGAGCTGTGAGATTGTTGGGCGAAGTGGACTTGATTTTAGCAGAGGACACACGTACTTCGAGTGTGCTATTACAGCATTATGGTATCCGCAATTCGCTTCAGTCGCACCACAAGTTCAATGAACACCAAACGGTATCATCCTTAGTGGGTAAGTTGAAGGGAGGCATAAACGTCGCTCTCATCAGCGACGCCGGCACTCCTGCCATTAGCGACCCTGGATTTCTTCTGGTGCGGGAATGTGTCCGTGAAGGTATAGAGGTGGAATGCCTGCCAGGCGCTACAGCCTTTGTCCCCGCCTTGGTGAGCTCGGGCTTGCCCAATGAAAGGTTCTGTTTCGAAGGTTTCCTGCCTCAGAAAAAGGGCCGTCAGACACGTCTCGAACAATTGCGCGATGAAGCAAGGACAATGGTGTTCTACGAATCTCCTTATCGGGTGTTGAAGACCTTGGAACAGTTTGCCGAGGTGTTTGGACCTGAACGCCGTGTGTGTGTGAGCAGAGAGATTTCAAAAGTGCATGAGGAGCATGTGCGTGGCACTCTTGCAGAAGTGATTCTCTATTTCAGAGAACATGAGCCGAAGGGCGAATTCGCCATAGTGGTTGAGGGCTGCAGCGAGGGAAAGCCATCTTCTCAAAAGAATGTTTCAAAGAACAAGTACAAACAAAAAGAACAGGGTGGCGACACGCCTGTTCAATAAGAAAAGGAATCTACAAAAAACAGTAATAATATGAAGAATTTGTTTTTAATCGCCATTGGAATGGCTTTGCTGGTCTCATGCGACCAGAATGGTAATCAGAAGCAGAATGACTCTCAGAATGAAATCGATTCTCTTCAGACCATCATCAACCAGAAGAACGATGAAGTGAACAACTTGATGAATACTTTTACTCAGATTCAAGATGGTTTTAATCAGATTAACGAGGCTGAGGGGCGTATCAACATGTTGAGAAGCAACAGCGAGAACAACAATGCCGCTGATGTGATCAAAGAGAATCTGGAGTTCATCCGTACCACTATGGAGGAGAACAAGCGCCTGATAGAAGAACTCCAAGCTAAAGCCAAAGAGAGCAGCATCGTCTCGACGAAGCTGAAAGAGGCTATTCAGAAGCTTACACAGCAGCTGGAGGACAAGAATAAGGAAATAGAGGAACTCCAAGCGCAGTTGGCCGAGAAGGACATTGAGATCAGCAACCTGGGTGCCGCTGTCACCAACTTGACTGAGGAAAACAACGAGGTGAAGGCGAGCAACGAAAGCTACAAGCAACTCACTGACAACCAAGACGCACAACTCAATACCGCTTGGTATGTCTATGGCACATCGAAAGAATTGAAAGAACACAGGATTCTGGTAAAGGGTGATGTGCTGGAGAATGAGAATTTCGACAAGGATTATTTCACGAAGATTGATATCCGCAAGACGACCTCCATTCCTCTGGGTTCTAAATATGCCAAGCTCTACACCACTCACCCAGCAGGTAGCTACTCTTTGCTGAAGGACTCAAATGGCCAATATACGTTGAGAATCAGTGACCCCGCAAGATTCTGGAGTGTCTCAAAATACTTGGTAATCAAGGTGAAGTGATAGAAGGTCTTGTCATATTCGATTGATTACAGTCGCAAGTTCCTTTTTCAAAACACTGAACAATGAAGACAAGATTTTTCATGGTATTAATGGCGGTATTGGCAAGTGTTTTGTCAGTCTCCGCCCAAAAAGACAAGTGGACCCCAACAGGGAACTGGCCATTCCTGAACAAGAAGTTCATGGTGGCAACGGTTGTCAGTGGTTTTGTCACCCCAAAGAAGACTGTGGTGCCTTGCAATATCCATGTGGGCAATCAAACGCTTTGGTATTCTGACAATGACACCTTGATGGAAGCATTGCCTGGCTCTATCTTACGTGTGGAGTTTTCGGACAGCAGTGTTTATGTGCCTGTGTCTGGAAATACGTTCGGCAAGATTATCCACGAGGATGAGCATGGCCGTATCATAAACGTGAAGTTGGTTGATTTCAAGAAAATGAAGCAGGATGCTAGAGGGCGTAACCTCAATGCTTTCACGCTGGATGGGAATGGTTTGTTCCCTTCCATCACCATTGACATGATCAATTCCTATGACTCACGTCCAGACGACCAGCCTCTTCCCCTATTGAATGAGTTTTATTTCTTAATTGACAAGCAATTGTTCAAGGCTACTGAGAAAAACATCATCAACCACATTCCTGCTGAACGGCGCAAGGAATTCCGGCCATTTCTTCGTTCCGCTGAAATCATCATGGAGAATGAAAGCAGCATCATGAAGATTTGGAATGAGTTTTTCGCAAAATAGTTTTTTCCCAAAAACTTGTTTTTCATTTACAATGAAAAGGGGAAGCCAATGATGACTTCCCCCTTTTTTTATTGAATCTCAGCGTGTTTGCTGGATAGTTTAGGTCAGAGTGTTGCTTACTTCAGCTTAGTATAGCCGTATTTGGAAACACCACCGAGTTCTTCCTCGATACGGATGAGCTGGTTGTATTTAGCCATACGGTCTGTGCGGCTCATAGAACCGGTCTTGATTTGTCCGGAGTTAGTAGCCACAGCGATGTCGGCGATAGTAGCGTCCTCTGTCTCACCAGAGCGGTGTGAAGTGACAGTAGTGTAACCATGACGATGAGCCATCTCGATAGCCTCAAGAGTCTCAGTGAGCGAACCAATCTGGTTCACTTTGATGAGGATAGAGTTGGCAGCACCCATCTGGATACCCTTCTGGAGGAACTTGGTGTTGGTTACGAAGAGGTCGTCGCCTACGAGCTGGCACTTGTTGCCTACCTTGGCTGTGAGTTTTACCCAGTTCTCCCAGTCGTTCTCATCCAGACCGTCCTCGATAGAGTCGATAGGATAAGTGTCGATGAGGTGCTCGAGGAAAGCGATCTGCTCTTCTGCAGACAGTTTCTTTCCGTTAGGATCTTTCTGCTTGCCATTCTTGAGCTGCTTGTAGTCGTAGAACCACTTGCCGTCCTCTTGGATAGCGAACTCAGAAGCTGCGCAGTCCATAGCAATCTTAACGTCCTTTCCTGGCTCGTAACCTGCAGCCTTGATGGCGTCGCAGATGATAGTCAGAGCGTCCTCAATGCCGTCGAGTGCTGGTGCGAAACCACCTTCATCACCTACAGCAGTGGAGAGGCCACGCTTCTTGAGCAGTTTTGCGAGGTTGTGGAACACCTCAGCACCCATGCGGATGGACTCTTTGATGCTTGTAGCACCTACTGGACGGATCATGAACTCCTGGAAAGCGATGGGAGCGTCGGAGTGAGCGCCACCGTTGATGATGTTCATCATAGGAACAGGCAGTGTGTAAGTGTTGCATCCACCGATGTAGCGGTAGAGAGGCAGTCCGAGTGCGTTGGCAGCGGCCTTGGCAGCAGCGAGGGAAACACCGAGAATGGCGTTGGCGCCGAGTTTGCTCTTTGTTGGAGTTCCGTCGAGTGCAAGCATCTTGTAGTCAAGTGCGCGCTGGTCGAACACGCAGTCGCCCTTGAGTGCGGGAGCGATGATGGTGTTGACATTCTCAACAGCCTTCAAAACGCCCTTGCCCAAATAGCGGTTCTTGTCGCCATCACGGAGTTCAAGAGCCTCGTTCTCACCAGTGGAAGCACCAGATGGTACTGCAGCACGTCCGAGAACACCATTTTCCAAAACCACGTCTACTTCAACTGTAGGGTTGCCGCGTGAATCAAGAATCTCACGAGCAACAATTTTCTCAATTTTCATTTTCCTGTTTGTTTTTTTGTGAGTTTATGAGTTGTTTCAATAATTAATAATGTTCGCTAAGTCTTGAACAAGTGTTTTCCACTTCTTTCAAAACTGTATGCAAAGTTATAACTTTTCCGTGTTATTCAAGCAGAGTATCGAAGAAAAACGACCTTGGCCGTTAATCGTTTTTGATTTCCCATCCCAATGCACTTGCTCCAAGCACTGCGGCATTGCTGCTCATGAGTCCGGAAACAAGGAATTGTGGTTTGTCGCGGAAGATAGGAAGGACGGATTCATTGTATGCCTTCCGGATAGGCTCCATGATGAGTTCACCGGCTTTTGTCAATCCTCCAAAGAAAATAAAGGCCTCGGGGCTTGAGAATGCTGCGAAGTCAGCGCATGCCTCACCAAGCATTTTTCCTGTGAACTCGAAGATTTCCTTAGCTACTTGGTCGCCTTTTCCTGCTGCGATAGACACATCGAGCGAGGTGATTTTCTCTGGGTCGAGCTCTCGTAGCAGAGATGGCTTGTCAGTTGTGGAGAGGATTTCCCGTGCAGTTCGTGCAACTCCTGTTGCAGAGCAGTAAGTTTCAAGACATCCTTTTCGTCCACAACCACAAAGACGTCCTTTGTCGCCTCGTACCATAATGACGTGTCCTAATTCTCCGGCAAAACCATCACACCCATAAACGAGTTGTCCATTGATGACGATTCCGCTTCCCACTCCTGTACCGAGTGTGATGACGATGAAGTTTTTCATACCTCGTGCCACTCCATAAGTCATTTCACCGATGGCGGCGGCATTGGCGTCGTTGGTAACGGCCACAGGTATACCTAGTTTCTCCTGGAAAAGGTCAGCCAAATGAACTACTCCTTTCCAAGGTAGATTAGGAGCGAACTCGATAGTTCCCTTGTAATAGTTGCCATTGGGAGCTCCAATGCCTATTCCATTGATTTTGTCAATTCCTCCGACACCGTCGATAAGTGGTTTTAGACTGGCGCAACTGGCATCGACAAAATCTTCGATGGTGGCATATTCCTGAGTCCGGATGGAATTGTCAGAAACCACCTCTCCTCGCGCGTTAACTATTCCAAAAACAGTGTTAGTACCTCCGAGGTCAACACCGATAACATAAGGTTTGATTTGGTCCATAATATCTATAAAGTTATTCAGGTGGGTGCTTTTGAGATTGTCTGTTTCTGAAAGCTGACGAACAATATACGCACCTAAGTGCAAAAATAGTCTTTTCATTTGACAAAACATAGAAATCGTCACTTTTTTTCGTTTGAAATATAAAAAAAAGAGAAGAAGAATTGAAAACGGCACTCTGTATCTTCAGAAATATGCCAATTCGTTATCATTGTGTTAGGGAGGGTATGAGCTGATGAATGGAGGCTGTTTCATTCCAATTTGTGGGTGAAAATGCAAAAGATGGCATATAAATAGGTGAAAATCGCCAAAAAGATGCTACTTTTGTAGAAAATTTCGAAACAGACATAAAATTAATGGTAAACAAAATTGATTTTAACCAAATCAAAGTGAATAATCCCCATGTGGAGGATTACTGCATAGCAGGTTTTGTGGTTCGTCTCGTGATGAATAGTGAGGCGCGGCTTTGGGAGATGATGGACCAGTACAAGCCCTTTGTGATGGAGCCTTCACCAGACCGTAAACCGCTATTCACCATGTCGGTGGTGGAGAAAGAGAATTGGTGCAAAGGCAACAATTATGAAGAGGAATACCGCCAAGAGGAAGAGAGTATGGAAATCGCAGCGGGACACGTGGATGGTTATCGTTGTTATATGTTCATTCTCTATGGTTTTGTGACCTGCAGGGTGATAGCTAACGACGATTTCAGCAAAGCGATGGTGCTGTTGACTAACAATGAACTTTACGGCCTCAACAATGCTCTCATGCTTACCTACGCTTTTGCAACGGCTTCACGTCAGACCGTATTGTTCCATTCATCAGTCACCGTGCTCGATGATTATGCCTATATGTTCCTCGGCAAGAGCGGTACGGGTAAGAGCACCCACAGCCAGTTGTGGTTGAAGAATTTCCCCGAGGCTCATCTGCTCAATGACGACAACCCCGTGATGCGCGTGGAAGATGGCCGAGGCTATATCTACGGTACTCCTTGGAGCGGAAAGACTCCATGCTACCGCAACCTGCGCTATCCTATAGGAGCCCTGGTCCAATTGAAGCAGGCTCCATACAACAAGATTACACGCTTGTCGCCCATTAAGGCATATTCATATCTCTTGCCATCCATTTCGGGCATGAGATGGGATAAGACTCTTTCTGAAGGTATTCATTTTACAGAGAACTGGATAGCTTCGAATCTGCCAGTCTATTTTCTGGAATGCCTTCCAGATGATGCCGCTGCCCAACTCAGCCATTCTGAGATTGCGGTCAAGAATACAAATAAGGAATCATGACTAGACGAACTGTAGCCAATGAAGTGCTGATAGCCGACATCGACCTTTTCCTGAAAGAAGGTCGTGAAGTCGTGTTCCTGGTGAAAGGCTACAGTATGTTGCCATTCATCACAGGATGGGCTGAAAGCGTTGAGTTGCACAGGCTTGAACGTCGTCCCATTGCTGGCGATATTGTCTTAGCGAAGGTCGAGTCAGGTCATTTCGTACTTCACAGGATTATCAGCGTGGATGCCGATGGCCTTGTCACACTGATGGGCGATGGTAACAACCGTGGTGTGGAACACTGCCATGACACAGACATTATTGGCATTGCTATTTATGCATTGGACTACAAAGGGCACAAACGCTATTTATACACACCTTGGCGCAAGTTCGCTTCGCGCATATGGTGGAAACTGTTGCCTCTCCGCCGATATTTACTGGCAGTTTATCGCAGAACCATTATGAAGTGGACCTTGAAAAAGGCAGGTGTGAAGACTAAAGGCTGGCAGGTGGTTGAGAAAGCATAAGGTGAATATATTACAATTAATTAATCAAACGAATAAATAACGCAATGAGACAGAAAAAAGGATTTGTGATGCGCAACGTTTGTGGCGACAATGTTATCGTTGGTGAAGGCATCGAACAGATAAACTTCAACAAACTCCTCACTCTTAATGACACTGCCGCTTTTCTTTGGGAAGAGGCCGGCAAAGGTGATTTCACAGTAGAGTCTCTTGTTGAGGCTTTGACCCAGCAATACGATGTGGATTCCGACATTGCCACTGCCGACGTGAAACGCTTAATAGACAAGTGGTTGGATATGGGATTGATTGAGAACTGACATTGGCTCTTTTAGCATTGCGATATAGCATTTGCTCTTCTGAACGACAATGACAAATTCCAAGTAAGAAATCTGATCTTATTGAGGTAACTGACGATGGAAGGACTGGTGAGATACCTGAAATGGCTTTGGCATAATATGCGCGGCGTTCGTCTGAACGATGCCGTGCGTATTGTTCTTGGTGTTTCGCGCGTCTTTCTCGGTTTGTTTTTCATCTATGTCAGTAAGCATTTCATCGATGTCACTACAGCCATGGGCGGTAGCAGTGAAATCTGGTGGGAAGTGGCCTTTCTTGCATTCTTGAGCCTCCTGAATATATTCCTCGGCCAAGTGCAGTACTATATGCAGGTCAATGGCAGTGCCTTCCTTAATAATAGAATCCGCCTTCGAATATTCTCCCATCTCTTTGAACGGAAGATGTTTGATGCCAAGGATATGCATACTGGTGACCTCACATCTCGTCTTGGTACCGATGTGGGCGTGGTGACCGATGCCATCATCACTCTGATTCCAGGCTTCTTCATCACTTTCTTCCAGCTTACAGCGGCTTTTTATTTCATGACCCGCCTTGACGCTCACTTGGCATGGATACTTGTGATTCTCACCCCCGCTGTAATAGGACTGGGTAAGTTCCTGTCTTCGAAACTCAAGCGAATGACCAAGGACATACGGGAGCAAGACAGCCGGATTCAGGCATTGCTGCAAGAGGGATTATTGCATAACGCATTGCTTAGGTCGCTGGAGTCTGGCACATCCGTCATTGGCAACCTGTCAGGCATGCAGACCGACCTTATTTCCAAGATAAGGAACCGAGCAAAGTTTACCCTCATCACCCGCGCACTCGTTTCCGTATGTTTCAGCATGGGCTATCTGGTCGCTTTCGTATGGGGTGGCTTGCAGTTGAGAAACGGCGTCATCACTTTTGGTGTGATGACCTCCTTTCTTCAACTTGTTGGCCAGATACAACGCCCCATTATTGACCTTATTGGCATTATACCTTCTTTCATTCACGCAACGGCTTCCATTGACCGACTTGACGAGCTTGAGGACCTTCCCATAGAAGAACAACTGGAACCGGTTGAGTTGAAGGGGCAATTAGGTGTGAGAGTAGAGGAAATAGATTTCAAGTATGTAAGTGGCGAGGAAGATGTCCTTCATGATTTCAGTCATGATTTCCAGCCAGGCAGTCACACTGCCATCGTTGGACGCACAGGAGCGGGTAAGACCACCCTATTCCGCCTTTTGCTCGCTCTTGTCTCACCCAGTAAGGGAAAACTTACCCTTTACAGTGAACAAGAATCTCATCCTATCGATGTGTCCACTCGTTGTAATTTTGTTTTTGTACCTCAGGGCAATACGCTTCTCAGTGGCACTATACGTGAGAATCTGTTGTTAGCCAATGCCTATGCTACAGAAGAAGAAATGCTCAACGCGCTACATACAGCTGCAGCCGACTTTGTCCTGGATTTGCCGGAAGGATTGGACACCAAATGCGGTGAACATGGAAAAGGACTTAGCGAAGGCCAGGCACAACGTATAGCCATAGCCCGCGGGTTGCTCAGGCCTGGCAACATCCTCTTGCTCGATGAAATCAGTTCTTCGCTCGACATGAATACCGAGAAAGAAATGTTTGAGCGCTTGTTCCGCAATTATCCAAAGAAAACGATGATTTTCATCACCCATCGTGAAAAAGTGGGAGAGCTTTGCGAAAACCGCTTACGTATTGGCAACGACTAACCACGTAAAATCCTATATGTCAACTACCTGCAAATTGCCTTTCAGATGATTATGAACAGACTTATTGTAACGGCATTGATTATGCTCACAACATTCCAATTCAGCTCCGCCCAACAAGTGGTCGATATCGACCTTTGGCCTCAGGGGCTTCCCAACACAAATGGCATCGACAGTTCAGAACCTTTCGATGACACCAAGCGCAATTTCAAGCCATCCATCCGTGTGTATCTTCCAAATGCTGAAAAGGCAACAGGCGCTGCGGTTGTGGCTTGCCCAGGGGGCGGTTACGACCATCTTGCGCTCGACCATGAAGGTTATGACTGGAGTTCTTTCTTCACAGAACGTGGCATAGCATACGCTGTTTTGAAATACCGCATGCCCCATGGAAACAAGGATGTGCCTATCAGTGATGCTACAGAAGCCTTACGTGTGATGCGTGAGCATGCTGTGGAATGGCATGTTAATCCACAGAAAGTTGGAATTATGGGGTCGTCAGCAGGTGGTCATCTTGCCACCACCATTGCCACACATAGTGAAGCATCTGTGGCGCCTAACTTCCAGGTGCTTTTCTATCCTGTAGTAACATTCGACCTCCGTTTTACTCACAAGGGTTCGCGCAACAACCTTATTGGTAAAGATGCCGACGAGAGTCTTGCTAATCAATATAGCAACGAGAAGCAAGTTACAGTAGACACACCGCCTGCCATCATCCTTCTCTCCGATGATGACGGGGCAGTTCCTTCATACAATGGTGTCGGCTATTATCTCGCACTGAAAGAGAAAGCCGTACCCGCCAGCTTGCATGTCTACCCATCGGGAGGCCATGGATGGGGCTACAGGTCAAGTTTCAGGTTTCACGAGGAAATGTTGGCAGACCTCAGCGCATGGCTGAAAGCCATGAATCTTTCGAAATAGACCTTTCTTCATTATTTGTGAAAAAAAGGACATCATCCCCTCTGTTTTTTCATGAAATTTCTTACCTTTGCATAATCAAGCAACAAAGATAACAACTAACTTAAACACACATTTATGAAAAGATTGACAACGACATTGTCCACTATGGCCTTTGCGCTGGGTATTTGTGCGCAAAGCCATCAGCTTGACATCAACACCACCAAAGTTGGTGCTCCCGTACAACCCACAATGTACGGAATATTCTTCGAAGACATCAACTACGCCGCCGATGGAGGTTTGTACGGTGAATTAGTGAAAAACCGCTCGTTCGAATTTCCCGACCCATACATGGGATGGGATGTCTATGGTAACATTCAGTTGAAGAACGACGGTCCATTCGACAAGAATCCCCACTATGTTCGCTTGGGTTATTCTGGCCACAGCGACAAATTCTCGGGTTTGGAGAACGAAGGTTACTTCGGTATCGGTTATGAGAACGGCGCCGAATACCGCTTCTCTGTATGGGCTCGTGTGCCAGAAGGTGGAGAAGCCCAAGTGCGAGTCATGCTCTGCGACCCCGCCACAATGGGTGAGCGCCAGCAGTTCGCTGAACAAACAGTGAAAGTTGACTCCAAAGAATGGAAGAAGTATCAGGTGGTGCTGAAATCAAACAAGACCGTTAACAAGGGTACGCTTCGCCTGATGCTTGCCCGCAACAGTGCAGTGGTTGACCTTGAGCATATCAGTCTTTTCCCTGTGGACACATGGAAAGGACGTGAGAACGGCATGAGAAAAGACCTTGCACAGGCTCTTGCAGACCTCCATCCAGGTGTGTTCCGCTTCCCAGGCGGATGCATCGTTGAAGGTACCGACCTTGCAACCCGCTACCAGTGGAAAAACTCGGTGGGTCCTGTTGAGAACCGTCCACTCAACGAGAACCGCTGGCATTACACCTTCGATTATCGTTTCTTCCCCGACTACTTCCAGAGCTATGGTCTTGGCTTCTTCGAGTACTTCCAGCTCTGCGAGGATTTCGGCTCCGAGGCTTTGCCTGTGGTTAGTGTAGGCCTCTCTTGCGAGTTCCAGAATGGAGACAGGATGAGCAATGCACACGTCCCACTTGACCAACTTCAACCCTATATCGACGACGTAATCGACCTTATAGAGTTCGCCAACGGAGACCCTGCCAAGAATCAGTGGGCAAAATTGCGTGCCGACATGGGACACCCAGAGCCATTCGGCTTGAAGTTTGTCGCTATCGGTAACGAGCAGTGGGGCGAGATCTATCCTGAGCATCTACAGCCGTTCCTCGACCAAGTGCGAAAGGTACATCCGGAAATCAAGATTATCGGCACCTCTGGTCCGGATTCAGAAGGCAAGCAGTTCGACTACCTCTGGCCAGAGATGAAGCGCATGAAGGCAGACTTGGTGGACGAGCATTTCTATCGTCCCGAGTCATGGTTCCTTGCCCAAGGCAACCGTTACGACAACTACGACCGAAAAGGTCCTAAAGTGTTTGCTGGCGAGTATGCTTGTCATGGTCGAGGCAAGAAATGGAACCATTTCGAGGCCGCGCTTTTGGAGGCTGCTTTCATGACTGGTATGGAGCGCAATGCCGATATCGTTCACATGGCCACTTATGCACCACTCTTCGCTCACATTGAGGGTTGGCAGTGGCGTCCCGATATGATTTGGTTCGACAATCTCCGTTCGATGCGTTCATGCTCGTATTATGTGCAGCAGATGTTCTCTCTCAACAAAGGTTCGAATGTCATCCCTCTCACAATGAATAACAAACCTGTGGCTGGCAACGCTGACCAGGATGGACTTTTCGCCAGCGCAGTGGTGGAAAAATCCACAGGTGAGGTAATTGTGAAAGTGGTGAACACTGGTGACAGAGCCCAGGAGGTGACACTCAATCTCAAGGGACTCAAGGCCAAAGTCACATACGATGCAAGCCTGACAGCTTATTCGGCTGACAACATGGATGGAGAGAACACGCTCGACCAACCGACAAAATATGTGCCTAAGACCACCAACTTGAAGATAGAAGGCAATACTTACACAACGTCTGTACCTGCCAAGACATTTTATATGTTTAAAATCAAGAAGTAAGGTGGCATGAGCCGATAACACAGCAACACGGGATGCGGACGAGAGCCTGCATCCCGTGTTATACTTATAAAGTTTGAATAATAAAAATGGTAAAAGTCCTACAGGTAGCAAGTCGTTGGCTTGCACGCTACACATCTCATTTCATCATCGGCATAGCCGTACTCACATTCTTTGTCCCTGGCATCTTTGGCTGGGTAAAAGGCAACATACAGACTGCCATTCTCGGTTTCATCATGCTTACGATGGGACTAACTCTTTCGACCGACGACTTCAAGGTCTTGCTCAATCGCCCTCTCGACATCTTTATCGGCGCCTG
>JAFXVU010000074.1 GCA_017534705.1 Bacteroidaceae bacterium | reverse complement strand
ATCAAGTTGTAAAGGGACAAGGCAACCCAACCACTGCTTTATCATTCAAATCCGATGGCACTGGCTTTGGCAACTGGCGAAACTGGGGTACATTCAGAGCAGAAGACAAAAACGGAGGTAACAATGATGGATACTACGGTGCCTTTGCATGGTTTTTCCACCCTACTCTCGACTCAACCACCCCATCCCTCTCCCTCGACATCACCAGTTCAGGCAGTGGTGAAGGTGGTGAAGGCGGAGGCGGCGATGAGCCTACCCCAACCACTCTTGAAGGAAAAATAGCAGCTCGTGCCCAAATCACCAATGTACCTACCGTCTATATTGACCTCCCAGGCATTGGCAACCAAGCGCTGAAAGATTATTTATACAAGATTCGAGGTAGCGGTTCTTCTCCTGAAGAAGCACCTTACCGTCCTGCCAAGATTCAGGTTGTAGCAACTTCCGACGTCACAAGTCCCGACTATCTTGAGTCGTTCATCGAAGATGCCATCGACGCAAACGGAAACACCAATCTGGAAATCAAAGTCAGAGGAAACTCCACAGCTGATCCAGAGAAACGACCATACCGCCTAAAATTTGCCAGCAAAAAGACCTCTACCGACGGACAGGCTCACAAGCACGACCTCCTTGGCAATGGCTATGCAAAACGCAATTGGGTGCTGCTGGCCAACGCCATGGACCATTCTATGCTCCGCAATGCACTGACTTATCACATTGGAAAGTATGTAGGATTACCTTTCTGCCCAGGCTACAAGTTCGTGGACCTCGTCATCAACAACGAATACCGTGGCACTTACCAGATTTCTGACCATTGCGAAGTGGATGTCGACCGCATCAACATCAATGAGGACACTGGCTGGTACGTTGAATTCCAGAGTCGTCCTGACATGTTCGACTATCCTATGTGCATTACAGACGGTGTTACGATGAACATCAAGAACCCTGAGCCTGCTGATGAAAACGATGCCGCCCAGCGCGCTGCCATTATTAACCCAATAAAAGATTGGTTTCAAAACAGTTGGAAAAAGTCATACGTCGCTGGCTTTACCACCCCTGAAACTGGATGGCGCGCCTATAATGACGAGGAAACATTGATTAAATGGTGGATTGCAACTGAGCTAACAGGTGATCACGATGGAGTGATGAGCGTAAAAGCATACCGTGAAGCCGACGGCAAACTCTGCTGGGGTCCATTGTGGGACAAGGATTTAGCATACGGCAATTATGGTGAGATGGCAGCTCCAGACGGCCGTTTAGTTGCCGACTCAAAAAACAACAACGGATGGTTAGTAAGATCGTTTTTCACCGACGTATTATTGAAAGACCCCGAATTCTTAACACAAGTAAAAGAAACCATGGACTATCTTGTCAACAGTGGAATGAAGACCACTCTGCTTGGGAAAATTGACGAGATGGCTGATGTAGTGAGAGAATCCGAAGGAATGGACTACGAGAAATGGAAAAACAAACCACAGGGTTTCCCACATATATCTGGTCTTGCCGACTACCAAGCCTACGTTGACCAGCTGAAAGACTGGCTGAGCGCACGCATTGACTTCGTGCAGCAGCAATTCACAAACCTTGCGGCAGCGGTTAATTCAGTTTCAGAATTTGAATATGATGTCACTAACTCCAACCTTAACTTGTCATCCAACATGGACAAAATGGTGAATGTGACCATGAAGAATCGTTCATTTACAGCCAATGGATGGAACGTTATTTCACTCCCATTCAATTTGAACGAGACGCAATTGAAAGCAGCCTTCGGAAACAATTATGAGCTGAAAGAGTTTACAGGAGTTTCAAATGACGGAAAAACCATGCTTTTCCAAACCCCAGCTGACAATGCCATCGTGGCTGGAACACCTTATTTAATTAAACCATCCCAGACGGTAGCATCAACTCTCGAGTTCAAGAACGTCATGCTTTCATACAATGCTCCAGGCTGGACTAATGACGGTTATTATGCTGGTAGAGCTATCACCTTTGGCAACTATACTTTCATAGGTCATGTCACAAACGCCTACCTCTACAAAACCATCAAAATTGTAGGTGCCGATGGCAGCTTGCAAGACCATAGCTCCCAATCTCCTCTCAATGGTTCAATGGCATACATCACCATCGCTAACAATGCAGAAACACCTACCATCAGTTTCGATGAATCTGAAGACCCTACTGAGCGCACCCAAAAGAACGACGTGCCAACCATCTACATCGATACCAATGCAACCATCAATGCCGACGACTGGACAACAGCAACCATCGAGCTCTTCGACCAAAACAACAAGATTGGCGGCAACAAGACATGGGACAACACAGCAGTCAGCGTGAAATTTGTGGGCGACGGAAACGACATCAAGACATCCTACCGACTGAAGTTCGAGAATAAATACGCACTCCTGGGAAGCAAGTCAGGCTCCTACAAGCAATGGGTACTCGAGTCCAACGACGACGACCCAACCATGCTCCGTAACGGACTCACAGAAGAACTCGGCGACCAGATAGGACTCAGCTTCACACCAGGCTGCCAGTATGCCGACCTCATCGTCAACGGCATCTACGTAGGCACCTACCAGATAACCGACCGCGTCAAAGTAGAAGGCGGACGAGTGTTAGTCAGCGACAAAAACAACGACTGGCTCCTCGAGATAGCATCAAACGGAGAAGTGGGAGCCAACGACCTCTATGTGGCAGGCGACGAAACCAATCCAAACATCATCATCAAGAACCCAGACAAGGACGAGCTCACACCAGAACAACAAGCCGCCCTGAAAGACGCAGTCAGCAACTACTTCAACACCTTCTGGACAGACATCGAAAACCAAGTTGACCCAACTTCATGCATCAACTGGTACGTAGCCAGCGAAATCCTCGGCGGCTACAAGCAACTCTCCGACATCTACGTCTATAAAGACAACGCCGACGGAAAACTCCACTTCGGACCACTCTGGAGCAACGACAAAGCCTATGGCAACAACCCAACCCATCCAGTCGATATGAGCGACCTCAGCACCGCAGGCTCCTACAACGGCCTACTCTTCAACCACGCCGACTACAAAGTCATGAGCGAAAAGATACGAGCACTCTGGCAAGAACAATGGTTCAAGGAAGCCGTCATCAGCAAATGGAGCACCATCTACGGCGACACCAAGACCACCGACCTCCTCAACCACCTCACCGCCAAGATAGACGAACTCGCAGCAGAGATAGCCCTAACCCAAGCCGACAACTACGCTCCACAATCCCAAGGCGGAGCAGGATGGGAACTCCAAGGCGACTACGCAACAGCCGTACAAGCCATCAAGGACTACCTCACCGAGCGCTTCACCTATCTCGACACCAAGTTCAAGGAACTCACCACCGCAGCCACCTATGAACTGGGCGACGCCAACATGGATGGCACCGTTGACATCTCCGACGTAGTCCTCCTTGTCAACTACATACTTGGCAGCACCGACACCACCGCAGCGTACGGAGTCACCACCTATGCCGACATGAACTCCGACTCCCTCATCGACATCTCCGACGTCGTAGCCATCGTCAACAAAATCCTCGGAGGAAACGAGGAATAAACCCTTCCATTCATCCCTCATACCAAGCGGCCTGAATAGCACCACAACTATCCAGGTCGCTTTCTTGGCCCCCTCCCGTCCTCCCCCAAAGGGGAGGAGAGTAACCATCCGGATGGCATTCTCACTAAAATCCTTTCAATCCTTAAAATCCTTGATAAAAAATCTCAGATAGGAGTTGTAAAGAAAATCCTTTTTTATCCTTAAAATCCCTGATAAAAAACGTCCCTGATTAGTCCTTGATGACGCTGACCAGCTCCGTGCTCTCCACCTCATCCTTGAGCTTCTCTGACGGATGGAAGAGCAGCCTGCGACGATACACCTGCTTGGCACCCGCCTCATCCAACACCAGCGGAGCCTTCGCCGAGATAGACATCTTGAACGAGCCCAAGTCCTTGATGAAGATAGTATGCCCGTTCAGCACCATCTCCTCCACCTGCTTCACAATCGAGCGCACAGCACCATCGCACGCACCCTCACTCATGCCCGAGTCCTTCGCGATATGCTCCACCAACTGGTCGAAACCAATCTTCGTGTACGTAATCGACTTCCCCATTGCTGATTCACAGTCTGAAAATACGGATGGTACTGAGATGGAATCTGTTGAAATGGCACAGTCTTCAGCGCCTGCCTGTCCGCCAGTTACAACCCCGACTCAGGATGACCCTGTGCAAAGTGCAGAAAGTGCAGAGTACAATGGGGTTACAGAAACGGAAACTCCTTCTAAGCAGGAGGAAGTGTCGGAAAAACAACCCAACACACCAGTTGAAATGAACATTGACATTGAGAAGACTCAGGGCAATGCAATTTACAGTTCGTTGCTCGGACTCCAGAACACTTTGGATAATTTCCAACTGGATGTAAAGAAGGATTCTCTTTGTGAGGTTGTCTATGAGGCTTTCAAAGATGCTGTCGAGCAGCACTTGAAGGCGAATGACGAAAAACAGGCGGCAATGGAAGAAAAACGTCGAGCAGAGGGAAAACCAGGGACTGTTTTTGAAGCCTATGAGAACGTGACCCGAAACTATACCGAAGCCATCAACAAATTCAACAAGAACACTCATGTCATTCAGAGCCAGTACAAGAACATTGTTGATCGCCTTTGTGAGATTCTTGGCCGTGTGAATCTCTCTCCTTTTGAAAAGCCCAAATTCAGGGATGAGGGCGGACATATACTGCTGAACTCGCTGTATCTGTACCCTTGGTACTGCTTCAAGTGCTTCTACTCCAGCAAGCAAGTGCGAGGATTCTTCAGGATGGGCGCATGGTCAATCTGGCTGATTAGCCTCGGGCTTCTGTTCTTCATTGCCAGGGACAATGCCATCCTTCGGAGGCAAAAGGACATCAATCGCTATGTTCATGAGTATTTCAGTGACAATGCAGAGGTTACAATGGAACTCGAAGGTATCGACCTCATGTTCTCTGATCAGAAAGTCACGATTATGCCAATCAAAAAGTATCGTGAGTACATGAAGGAACGGAAGAAGGAAGCTACACCACATCATAGTCCTAAACGATGATGTGACTACCCATATTAAAATTCAGCACATGCCAAGTTTTACCCTTTTCAACAAATGGATGCTGTGGATGCAAACTGAAACTGATGACAGATAGCATCAGTGATATGAGCAAAATTCTTTCATAATACAACTGATTTTTAGTTCTTTTTTGAGGGAATTGAAAGAAAAAATAGAGGCTAAGTGTTATAATACTCAGCCTCTATTGCATCATAGATGTCTGGAAAGATAATTTGATAATTATATTCGACCAGATAAAAGGATACATAACTTGAATTATTAATCCTATTATTACAAAAATGGGTGCGTTGAGAATAACAGTCAACGCACCCAAATAATATAAATCTTGTCTTACATTTTTACTTCACCCACACCTTCCTGCCGTTCCTGATGTATATGCCTGGGGTGGTAGGTGTTCCATTCAGGCGTGTACCCTGCAAGTTGTACCAGTGACTGTTGCCCTGAGGCATTTCATCTTTCACAAGGTCAATGTCGGTGGATTCTTCCATAAACTTCAATGTGAGCCTCTTCACTCCCTGAGCGGATGCTGGCAGAGTGAGATACGCGCTGTTGGCAGCGATTGTGGTAGGTACGTCCACTCGTTCGAAACAATCACCCTTCAGCACATAACCATCGGTCAGAGATGTTGCTGTGAGTGAGCCGACCAGTAAGTTGGAATAGAAGGAAGAGCTCTGGTCACAAACTATAGGATAGAAAGTCTCAGTTCCTCCTTTAATCAGAACGCCTGTTCCAGCGGGAACATTTGTCACAGGCATCATGATTACCTCGCTCGTTTCCGGTTTGAAACCACATACAGTGTACACCTTCTGACTCTGACAGCCGCTGAAGTCAAGATTCTCTGAATAGCTGAACAGCTGTAAGTCGTCAGATAACTTCAAGGAACGGTATGCCGTGCTTTCTTCTATGATGTTGCTGAAAGTCATCCAGTACCTTGTCGATTGGTATTTCGCCAATGTTCCCTTTGGAACTTTGAGCAGGGCGGAGTTTCTCACTTTTTCAGGGAAGCAGTGGCTGCTGATGGCAAAGGGGTTCTCTATTCGTGAAGTTACCTCTTTCAAGGCATTGCACCCATCAAAGGCGTAATTCTCCATTGTCTGAACCGACTTGCCTATGGTCACACTGGTCAGGCCTGTGCAATCAGAGAAAGCGTACTGCCCTATACTGGTGACATTGTCTGGAATCGTCATGGAGGTCAGATTAGTGCATCCCTGGAAAGCGTATTGCCCTATACTGGTGACATTGTCTGGAATCGTCATGGAGGTCAGATTGGTACAAGATCTGAAAGCCCCTACCCCAATGCTGGTGACACCATCTGGAATCGTTATGGAGGCCAGATTGATACAATTTGTGAATGTACCAATATTGATTATAGATACACCCGACGGAATTGTAATGGAATTAAGACCAGTACCCAGGAACGCATAACTACCTATACTGGTAACTGTTTCAGGAATCTCCACGGAAGTCAAATCAGGGCAACTGTAAAATGCCGAATTGTCTATTTTTACCACTGTGAACTCGACGGAGTTGTAGCTGACTCTCTCGGGGATTCTGATAGCGCCTGAATAGCCGGATGGATCTCTTGACACCCCGCAAGTTCTTTCCAGGGAACTGAGGATGCTATAATAAATCAGCACGTCGTCCTCATTCAGCGCGAAGAAGTCGAATGCACGGGTCATGCTGGCGGAGAGAAGCGCCACCACGGACAGTACGAGCCTTATCATATAAGTTTTCATATTTTCTGATGGATTATTGGATTACACATCTTATGAATAACACATTTGTCCTTTTTGAATCTCTATCCATCCTCATCTCACCATCACTTTCCTGCCGTTCCTGATGTAGATGCCAGGGGTGGTAGGGGTATCATTCAGGCGGATGCCCTGCATGGTGTACCAGTGGCCGTTGCCCCCTGGCACGTCTGTCACGACTGCGTCAATGTCGTCGGTGACTCCACTTGTCAGTCGCAGGGCGAGAGTCTGGTCTGCTTGAACCGAGGCTGGCAGGACGAGGTAGGCGCTGTTGGCAGCAACCGTGGTCGGAACGCTCACCCGCTCGAAGCGGTCGCCATTCAGCACATAGCCATCCGAAACGGTGGTTTGCGAGAGAGTGCCCCTGAGAAGGTTGGAATAGATGAACGAAGTCTCGTTGACAAGGATGTCAAAGCCACTGCCAGCCGCCCCTTGCAGGATGACGCCTGTGCCGGCAGGAACCTCCTCCACCGATGTCAGCAGGACCTCGCCAGTGGAGGAGTCGATGCCTGCGGCGATGTAGGCCTTCAAGCCATACACGGAACTAAAGTCCAGCGGCTCGTCATGGCAGAACGCATGAAGGTTTCCACCACTTGGCATCGTCAGGTGGAGATACTTGCCACCGTCTTCTACATTCGCGAAATCCGACCAACCCTCTGTTGCACGATAGGCGGCCTTCCTACCCTTAGGAACATTCAGAACACCGACTTTCTTCACCAGCGTTGGAAATACATTCTCGTTGATTCTGAAGGGATTCTCTATCCTGGAGTCCACCTTCACCAATGCGTTGCAGGAAGCAAAGGCAAACTCGCCTATGCTCTCAATGGAGCTGCCCAGGGTCACGGAGGTTATGTTCTTGCATCGCTCGAAGACTTTCTTTCCAATCGAGGTGACGGAATCGGGGATGTCGATGGAGGTCAGGCTGATGCACTCGGAGAACGCACTACTTTTTATTGTCTTCAGAGAATTTGGCAAGCGAACAGAGAGCAGGTCGGAACATGTTTGGAATGCATAGTTTCCTATCTCTGTGACGGAATTGGAAATGTCAACGGAAGTCAAGTGAGAGCAAGACTTGAATGCATTGTCTCCAATCGAGGTGACAGAAGCGGGTATAACGATGGAGGTCAAGTTCCAGCAGCTTTCGAAAGTCGAGTTTCCTATACTTTTGATAGAATTGGACAGGCGAACTGATGAAAGTTCCCAACAGCCATTGAATGCATTGGCTCCAAGAGCGGTGACGGAATTGGGGAGGTCAATGGAAGTCAGTTTTTGGCAACTCGCGAAGGCCCATTGTCCAATCAAGGTGACGGACTCAGGTATCCTGATGGAGGTAAGGGAAGAACAGCTAGCAAATACAGATTCACCGATGAAAATGACAGAATTGGGAATCTCTATCGATGCCAAGTCACTGCAGCCCCCAAACAATCCGTCGTTGAGACAGATGATAGCATTGGACATTTTCACGGAGGTCAGTCTTATACAGCGAGAGAAAGCATATCTTTGAATGAGAGTGACGGAGTTCGGTATCTCAATGGAAGTCAGGTTATAGCACATGAAGAAAGCAGCCTCTCCGATGGTTGTCACTGAATTGGGAATCACCACGGAACTCAGGCTTTGACAGTTGTAGAACGCTCTTTTTCCGATAGTCTTTATTGAGGATGGAATCGTTATAGAGGTCAAGGCGCTGCATTCCATAAACACGGAATCTTCTATGCTCGTGAGGGAATCGGGCAGCTTAACCTGTGGCAGCTTTTTACATCCCATGAAAGCTGCGGGACCTATGCTGGTGATGGAGTTGGGTATAGTCACAGATTCTAAAAAGTCACTGCGT
>JAFXVU010000073.1 GCA_017534705.1 Bacteroidaceae bacterium | reverse complement strand
TCGGCTTCGTATGAACGCTCCACACCATTCTTGCCAATATAGTCTCCACTCTGATAATACTCATCATGGTCTATCTCGCGCTGGTTGACCTCACCGATATCACCTAAAAGATGTGCGCCATAAGAATACTCATATTTACGCATCGAGCGCTTACGAATGTAGAAACCGCGATAACGGAACAACTTCTCCTGAAGAATCGCCATCTCCTCACCGCTGATTTGGGTGCTGAACACCTGCTGCGTGTAGGGTGAGTAGCCTTTCAGATTCCGTATGCTACGCATTTTCTTGTCGAATTCCTTCTTCGTGATGTTGATGGTGTGGCAGAAGTCCAATGTGTCAAGGTCTTCTATCTCATTGGTCACAACCATGATGTCGTAGGTGGGCTGGTTATACACCAGCAACTGACCATTTCGGTCGTAAACCAAACCACGTGAAGGATAAAGCACATTGTTGAACAAGGCATTGCTCTTGGCACTACCGGCATACTCGTCGCTAGCTAACTGAAGAACAGCCAGACGGGCTATATAAAGCAACACGATGACGAAGGCAATGCCACCCAGAACGTATTTCCTGTAACCGAAATCCTGCTCTTTCATCAATTCTACGCTTTTTCCTGTTTATCGACGTTTACGGATGATAAGTTCGGTAAAGAAGATGATGACAATGGAGAGAACGGTGCCACCGCCTATCGCAATGAGGGTATAGACGATGTTGGAGACATTGAACGCATTGAGAAGGTTGAACACCGTGTGGTAGATGAGCGTCCCGAAAAAGGAATAGGCAAGAAAATGGCCGATGCCCATCGAAAAAATATCGGGTTCGAAGTCTGTTTCCTCATCATCCTCGTCGTGAGGGGAAAAAAGATTGAGCAAACCCGGTTGAATGAAAGCCAGCAAGGTGTTTGTGAAAGTACCCATTCCCCATGTGTCGGAGAACATGTCGTAGATGATGCCGAAAGAGAAACTCCAGAGCAAAAGACTCACGCGCTTGGCATCGCGATGGAAACAAAGGATGGGATAAACCAATAGCAAGGGGGTCACTACACCGAGGATATGCACCTTGTTGAGCACCAACACCTGCACCAGCAGAACGATGCAGAAGCCAAGAAATCTGTTTATTACCCCTCTGTTCATGATAAAATGATTGTTAAAAGAGTATTGCCACTCAAACTTCTCTAACGGTCGATGCCAAGGGAGTCGGCTTTCTGTTCAAGGAGCTTCTTCTCCATGCGGCTGTAGTTGGTAAGCACACACACATCACGCAATGTAGAGAAATCGGTGAACAGCTGGACCTTCAGCATGAACGACAAACCATCAGGCGAGTCGCCGATATCCAGTATACGTCCAATAGGTATACCAGCAGGAAAGACCTCGGAATAGCCGTTGGTCTCAACAATCTCGCCCTTGTGAACATTTGCATGGCGCGGAACATCAATCACGTAGGCGATGTTCACCGCCCCACGCTGCCACTGCAAGGTGCCGAAGTATTTGGAATTGCGCGCCTTGCAACTGATGCTCGAACGAATATTCAGTAATGGAATCACTATCGAGTAATGCTCCGACGTGAGATACACGATACCGGCAACACCACCTGAACTGATGACTGCCATCTCAGGACGAATGCCATCGTGAACACCTTTGTCGATGGTCAGGTAGTTGTTGTTGCGGTGAAGTGTCGCCTTGACCACCTGGGCATGAACCAAATGGTATTCAGGTGCGACAAAGTCAAGAGACATGCTGTCCTTTTTCAAATCTTCCAGTTCCTTCTCCAGAGAAGCCAAACGAAGACGCATCGCCACATTGTCGTCAACCAACTGGCGGTTCACCTCCTTGAGTGACAGATAAGACGTCAACTCGCTCTCCCACTCATACACCTTCCCCGTCACCCTATTGGCAGAAGAAAGGAAAACACTGCCATGGTAGCTGTTGTGAGACACTAGCATTGCCAGACTGATACCCTCAAGCACCAGAAACAACAACCAATAACTGTATTTTACCAGAAAGTCGAAAAGATTACGCATCTCTATCGATATATTATAGCACAAGCATAGCGGCTGATGCTTTTACACAGTCCGCTATGCTCTTCTATCGTAGTATGTTTATCTCCTGAGGAACGTGAAGTTACGAATGTTCTTCAACGCGATGCCTGTTCCCTTGGCCACACTGTGCAATGGGTCGTCGGCGATGTGGAACGGAATCTTGATCTTGTCGGTCAGACGTTTGTCCAAACCACGGAGCAAGGCACCACCACCGGTCAACCAGATGCCGTTCTTCACGATGTCGGCGTAAAGCTCTGGTGGAGTGTATTCCAGTGCATTGAGAACGGCTGACTCTATCTTAGCCACCGACTTGTCAATACAGTGAGCTATCTCCTGATAGCATACTGGTATCTCCATCGGAAGGAAATTAATCTTGTTTGGACCATGAACCACGAAATCCTCGGGTGCCAACTCAGCAGGAAGGTCTGTCAAAGCAGAACCCACGTTAATCTTAATACGCTCGGCCATGCGCTCGCTCACCTTCACGTTGTGCTGGCGGTTCATATACTCCTGAATGTCGGAGGTCAGGTCGTCACCGGCCACACGGATGGAGTTGTTGGTGACTATACCGCCAAGGCTGATCACAGCAATCTCTGTGGTACCACCACCTATGTCCACAACCATGTTGCCCTCAGGTGCCTCAACATCGAGACCAATACCGATAGCCGCAGCCATGGGCTCATAGATGAGGTAAACGTCGCGACCGCCTGAGTGTTCCGCTGAGTCGCGCACGGCACGGAGCTCCACTTCTGTCGAACCTGAAGGAACGCCGATGACCATACGGAGAGAGGGCGAGAACAAGTGGTGTCCAGAGTGAACCATCTTAATCATACCGCGCATCATCTGCTCGCAAGCGAAGAAGTCGGCTATGACACCATCGCGAAGAGGACGCACTGTGCGGATATTCTCATGTGTTTTCTCATACATCATCTTTGCCTTACCACCCACGGCAATCATCTTGTTGGTGGTCTTGTCTAAGGCCACAACAGATGGCTCGTCAACCACAATCTTACCATTGTTGGTGATGATGGTGTTGGCTGTACCAAGGTCCATCGCTATGTCTTGGTAAAGTGAAAAAAATCCCATACAAAAAATCTCGTTTTAGTATTTATTCAATTCTTAATTTCTTTTCTCTAAAGTCGACATGCCGAATTCCCGTAGTCCATAGATGTCTTTTCGCTGTTTCGTTATAACGTTATTTCGATATAACGATAACACGAGATGACGACGTAACGGAAAACCGAGATGTCATGAGGGGGTCAATCCCGCCACTACTCTTTCTCGAAATAAGCGTGGATGGCGGTGTCGTAATGAGAGCTCACACCGAAAGCCTGCTTGGCAAACCACTTACGCTGTGCCTTGGTCGTGGAAGCGCCTTGTGCTTTCACAATGTCAAGCAACGGCTTGTACTCCGACTTGCTGGGAACAATCACCACATCATTGAAGTTCTTCGCACCAGCGCGTATCAGTGAGATACCGCCTATGTCTATCTTCTCGATGATAGCACTCTCGTCATCGGTTGTCGCCACAGTCTCCTCAAAAGGATAGAGGTCGACTATCACCAAGTCGATTTCAGGTATTCCGTATTTAGACATTTCCACTTGGTCGTCTTCCAATTCACGACGGCCTAAGATACCACCGAAAACCTTGGGATGAAGCGTCTTCACGCGACCACCAAGTATCGAGGGGTAAGTAGTAAGGTCTTCGACCTTGTCGCATTCATAACCCAAACTCGTGATGAACGAATGGGTACCACCTGTTGAGAGGAATCTTACACCTTCCTTATTGAGCTGGGCGAGCAATTCATCAAGCCCGTCCTTGTGATAGACTGACACCAAAGCAGTCTTAATCTTCTTCGTTTCGGCCATAAAACTTTGAATCGATAATTATTGGGTCTATAGTATACTATTCTTTTTCTTTTCGGTTTTCACCTTTTCTGACAGTTTCAGCGGGTGTTTACGTACACAACGTATATATGTCAAAAAGGTTTTAGGATGCAAAGTTAGCTATTTATCATCATTTATATAGTGAAAAAACTCGACTTTTTTCGTAAAAAAAGTTTTTTGTACCTAACAACGACCTTTTTTTGCGGATTCTTTTGGTTATTTGAGAAAAAAACACTTATTTTGCACCGCTTTAGCGAAGCCGCTGCCAGAAAAGAGATAGCTGAGTATGCTTCGTTTTGCCTAATAACAATTAAAAACAAGATTCAAGCAATGGATTTGATTAGAATCGCAGAAGAAGCTTTTGCAACTGGAAACAGCAAAGATTTCCCACGCTTCAAGGCAGGTGACACCATTACCGTAAACTACAAAATCATCGAGGGTTCAAAGGAGCGTATCCAGGCCTATCGCGGTGTGGTCATCAAAATTCGCGGAGAAAGAGACAAGAAACGTTTCACCGTACGCAAGATGTCTGGCATCGTAGGTGTTGAGCGTATTTTCCCGTACGACTCCCCCAACATTCAGAGCATCGAGCTCAACAAGGTGGGTAAAGTACGCAGAGCCAAGCTCTACTACCTCCGCAAGCTCACTGGTAAGAAAGCACGCATCAAGGAGAAGCTTACTACCAACAAGGAGAAATAAGCAACGTAGAGACGCTAACGCTAGCGGACTACACTACAGCAAAGCTTATAAAAGGCATCCACTCGGTGGATGCCTTTTTTGTTCTGTCACTTCATTTCCTCCCACTTGAACACAGATCCGTTCACACGAGCGGGGTCTGGTCCCTTATAGTCCATTGAGTAGGGACTGCCAGTGGTTGGACTTTTTCCCATATAAAGATGTGTCCGCATGGACATCAACATGAACTCACCATCCAGATAATCCTGCCAGAGGAAAACCTCGGCCTCAGAGGCATCACGAGTGAAACGCACGTCGCCGGGCAGTCCCTCGCCAAAGACCTTGATATAGCGTCCATCGACGCATTTCAGTGCCACCTTGCCTCCTTCACGGTCCTCAAGTTGGAACTGCGTGCGGGGACTACGGTCATCTGCGCGGCTATCGTACAGGATGCCATGAGGGTCGCACGAGAAAGGACGGTCTGTAGCCAGGTTAATGATGCGGAAAGTCTTGCCATACGGGATGTTCTGGCGGCGGTCGGCCTTGGTTTCTTGCACTGTGAAATTATCAAATTCAGCATATCCACCTTTCTTGCCTTTCACGTTGAAAGCGAAGAGGGCGTGGCGCGAGCCTTGGAATGAAATCAACTGGTAAGACAGTGGCATCATCCGGCCAAGCGTCTTAAAGTTTTCCCCGTCTGTGGAATAGGCATACTGCGCTTGGTCGTTGTCGTAATCGCCTATACTGCGGAGCCAAATCTTGCCTTTCGGAAGTTCAACAGCAACATCCACTGTGTCGTTGGTCAGCTGTTCGAAAGAACGAAGCACCATACGGTCGCCCTGCTTGACCAGCCCTATCCATGAACAAGGCACATTGATGTTGCCAAGACCACACACGTCTCCGTCCTTCATGCCTTTTGCAAAGAGCTCAACCGTTGTCACGCTCTGGGGTCCGATGACACGCTGCGTCAAGGTGTTACGCGCCCACATCAACTGTTCGGCAGGCATGGCGTTCAAACGCAGGCGACCACCCTTCAGCGACCACAACTTGTCGTCGGGGTTGTGGTTCCACTGCCATACACGGCCCAACTGCTTGCCATCGAAGTTCTCACTGCGGTCATAGGGCGCATGTGGGGTCACGTTGCTGCTGGCATTAGGCTTGAGCCATGTGCGGGGCGCACGTCCAAGATTACCTTCCAGACCCACCATCGGCCAACCATCAACCCAGGTCATGGGCATCAAGCAGACGGTACGTCCGATGGAATGGAAGTCTTGCATGAAGAGTGCCCACCACTGTCCGTCGGGTGTACTCACTATCCCACCCTGATGGGCATTGGTACACGCAGTGGCGTTCTTATCGAGAGGTCCAAGCGCAAACTGCGTTCCGTCCTCACCGATGCGGTATTTCGTACCACGTGGCACCTGAGTCAATGATGCGGCATGGTATCCGTAGGTTTCGTCGGCAGTAATGACACGAGTCTCGTAAGGTCCCCAGATGCTCTTGGAACGCGAGCAGAGTGTACGTCCATTGGGGCGGTAGTCAGTGGAAATCAAATAGTACATGCCATTGATCTTATACATGTGGTGTCCTTCGCCCACACCATTGCCCTCAGGGATAATGACTCGTTCAGTCTCATCCTTGGGACCACTCATATCGGGCTTCAGCTCCGTGCATTTCACCTGTCCATAGCCGTGGATGGCATAGACCTTGCCGTCATCGTCGAAGAGCACACCGAGGTCGTAGATGTTGCCTTGCATATTGTGGTGTACCCAGGGACCGCGGATGTCTTTCGACGTGTAGCACTGCAAACCCTTGCCATTCACGTTGGTGAAGACATAAAACTGGCCGTTGGCATAACGGATACAAGGAGCCCATACACCTTGGCCGTAAATTTCCTCGTGGTTCTTCAATGAAAAACGATCCTCAGGAAAGTCGAAACGGTCGAAACAATAACTGATGTTCTCCCAGTTTACCAAGTCCTTGGAATGAAGGATGACAAGTCCTGGCACTGCATGCATGGTGGTGCCGGCAAGATAGTAGTCATCACCCACACGAAGGATGTCGGGGTCGCTGAACTCATCATAAAACAAAGGGTTAGTGAAAGTGCCGTTGCCGTTATCAGCTGTCCAGGATGCTGGTGGAGTGTAAGTTGTGGTTGTCTGCGCGTGAAGTCCAGAACTTGCCAACAGTGCCACAAATGAGGCGAAAAGTAAAGATTTCATAAGTCTAAAATTGTTAATTCTGTTGATTTTGTGCGAATTTACAAAAATAAAATGAATCATCAATTCTTCTTTGCTAATAATCTCGGAAAAAACATCAATTCCCTATTCTCTCGTCAATCCCCATCATGCCATTAACCCTATCATGTCAACAGACCATCTCCAAAAAAAACAAAAAAAGTGTCAAGCAAAAAAAACGCTTGACACCTTTGGTCGGAAAGAGGAGACTCGAACTCCCGACCCCTACGTCCCGAACGTAGTACGCTACCAACTGCGCTACTTTCCGATTGTCTCGAAAGACAATGCAAAGTTAAAGGTTTTTATCGTAACTCACAACTCTTTCGTACAAAAAGTGCCCTTAGAACAATAAAAATCAACATTTGTAGAAAAAAGTCGCGGAAAAATTTGGGTACTTGAATAAAATGCGCTAACTTTGCACTCGCAAATGACAAACATGCCATTTGTAATTGGTGCCTTAGCTCAGGTGGTAGAGCATCGGACTGAAAATCCGTGTGTCCCCGGTTCGAATCCTGGAGGTACCACAAAAAAGACTTGCTGATTCAGCAAGTCTTTTTTTATATAGGAAGTTTTGGGGCACTCGAAGTACTCATAAGATTTAGGGTCTCTGAATTTTCAGAATTTTCAGATTACTTCTACAGCAACTTGGCAATAAGCAGGATGGCAAAAGCCATCACCGCCACTGCCCCAAGAATGACAATCACCCGACGGTCGGCTTTAGTAAAATAAAAGAAACTACGCTTCATCCTTATTGAGTTATCTGTTGTTTGTAGGCGCAGATACTATCTACCTGAACACATCAAAGATGCCCAACTCGTTGAGGAAGATGAAACCAATCGCCACTGGAGCCACAAAACGGAGTATAAACACCAACACCTTGAAATAACGGATACGAATGGTACCGTAATTGGTCAGCTCATCATACATCAACCGCTTGTTGAGATACCAGCCCGTGAAGATTGAAATCAACATCCCGCCAAAAGGCAAAAGGATGGTGGAAGAGACAAAGTCGAACCAGTCGAATATGGTTCTGTCCATGAGTTTGACATCACTCAGCACACCGAAAGAGAGCGCGCAGAAGATGCCAAGAAACGCACAGGAGCAAGTGACAAAACGAGCGGCTTTCTTGCGTGACATTTCAAACTCCTCTTTCAGATAAGCTGTTATCACCTCGTGCATGGAGATGGTTGAAGTCAACGCGGCAAGTATCAACAGCACATAGAACATCACAGAGAAAACGTATGCCAAAATAGGAGCACCCGAGAAGGCCTGCTGGAACACGTGAGGAAGGGTAATGAAAATCAATGAAGGTCCCACATCGCCAGCCGTCAGTGTATAACCGGCACTGGCTGCAGCGGGGAAGATGATGAAACCCGACATGATGGCTATCATCGTGTCGATTGACGCCACATTAATGGCCGAACGAGTCAGGTTGGTATCGGAACGGAAATAAGAGGCATAAGTACAAAGACACCCCATACCTATACTCAAGGAGAAAAAGGCCTGTCCCATCGCACTGAGCACCACCATACCGTTGATTTTTGAGAAGTCGGGACGGATGATGAAATCGATGCCAGGTCCGCTCCCCGGCAAAGTGATGGCACAGAACACCAGCATCATAATCAACAAGAACAAAGTAGGCATCAACACCTTACTAACTCGTTCTATACCGCTCTTCACACCTCGGACGATAATCACATGGGTGATAAACATGAAGACGAAAAGCCACAGTACCGGCCAAAATGGATTGGATGCGAAATTGCTGAACATTTGCTTGTAGTCGCTCTCATGAGCAAAGACATTTGTGAGCGCATAACCTGCATACTCCACAGTCCAACCGGCAACGACCGAGTAATAACTGAAGATGAGGAAACCAGTCAGCACACCGAGCCGACCAACCCATTTCCACTGAGTGCCTGGCGACAACTTACGATAAGCGGCAGCAGTGTTCGACTGAGTGGACCGACCTATCATGAACTCGCTAATCATCACAGGCAGTCCCAGAACAATCACACAGATAATATACACTAAGACGAAAGCCGCGCCTCCATTGCGACCTGTCTCTATGGGGAAACGCCATATATTGCCAAGTCCTACAGCTGAACCAGCAGCGGCAAGCACAGCGCCTATACGACCGAAATTCTCTCTGTTTTTCAATGCCATTTTCGTCAACTATTATGGATTAATGTGTCAAATTGAAAGATTATACGAAGAAAATCGTGCAAATTTACAAAATTCCGACTAATTTTGCTGAGTGTTTCAAGACATTATTTCATCATAAACGAGAAACTACAGATGAGAAACTACCTTAGAGCTTACAAACTATCATCGGTGGCCTATTTCCTGATATTCATCGCATCGGTAATTCCCATTCCCGACTATGAGCCGCTGCACAACTTCAACCTGCTCGACAAGTGGGTGCATTTCGTCATGTACGGAGCACTGAGCCTATGCGTCTGGTGGGATATCTATCATGTGAGAAGAACTCAAGAATTCGGTCCAAAAGACCTGAAAAGAACCACCTTCTACCCCATTTTTTTCGGAGGCCTTATGGAAGTCATTCAGCGATATTGCACTTTTGGAGTAAGAAGCGGAGACTTGATAGATTTTGTTGCCAACTGCATCGGCGTAGTACTGGGTTTCCTCATCGGGTTCTTTATCTTGAGGAAATTATACGCCTAATCTTCCATATTCAGCATATTTTTCGTAATTTTGCAGTCAAACGAAACGAATATGATCACAATAGAACAACTGAAAGACATCCAGGAACGCACAGAATCGCTTTATAAGTACCTCGACATCGAGAACAAACGCATTGAAGTGGAGGAAGAGGAACTGCGCACTCAAGCACCCGGGTTCTGGGACGATGCCAAAGCAGCAGAGGAGCAGATGAAAAAGGTGAAGGGCATAAGGAAGTGGATTGACGGATACGATGAAGTGAAGAACGCCACAGAGGAACTCACCCTTGCTGTTGAATTCTATAAGGACGAGATGGTCACCGAGGAAGAAGTGGACAACGCCTATAACTCAGCGCTCAGCCTCATCGAGGAACTTGAGCTGAGGAACATGCTCCGGAACGAAGCCGACAGCATGGATTGCGTACTCAAAATCAACTCTGGCGCTGGAGGTACAGAAAGTCAGGACTGGGCGCAAATGCTTATGCGCATGTACCAGCGATGGGCAGAAGCTCACAACTACAAGGTGAGAATCAGCAACTACCAGGAGGGTGATGACGCCGGCATCAAGACTGTAACCATGGAAATTGAGGGTGATTCCGCCTACGGATATCTCAAAGGTGAGAACGGGGTCCATCGGCTTGTACGTGTCTCGCCTTTCAACGCACAAGGCAAGCGCATGACATCATTCGCTTCCGTCTTCGTCACACCACTCGTTGACGACACCATCGACGTGGTCATCGACAAGAACAAGATATCTTGGGACCTTTTCCGTTCCAGCGGCGCTGGCGGACAGAACGTCAACAAGGTGGAAACGGGTGTGCGACTGCGCTACCAGTATGTTGACCCTGACACGGGTGAGGAAGAAGAAATTCTCATTGAAAATACCGAAACACGCAAACAGCTGGAGAACAGACAAAACGCCCTCCGACTACTCCGTTCCCAACTCTATGACCGCGCTCTGCAGAAACGCATGGCCGAACAACAGAAAATCGAAGCAGGAAAGAAGAAGATTGAATGGGGTTCTCAAATCCGAAGCTACGTGTTCGATGACCGCCGTGTGAAAGACCACCGAACCCAATATCAGACATCGGACGTAGGCGGGGTAATGGATGGCAAAATCGATGGTTTCATCAAAGCATACCTCATGGAGTTCGCTGCAAATCCTGTCTAAACAGAACAGAAGTGTCTGTAATTATTGTAAAGTCCTTTTTAACTCCCTTTATCTTATAAAGAAATGGCAATAGAGATTGAGCACAAGTTCTTAGTAGTCGGCGACTACAAGAGCAAAGCATACGAACACAACTATATCGAACAAGGCTATTTCGCCACGGCACCAGGCGTCACAGTACGCGTCCGCATTTACGGCGATAAAGGTTTTCTCACCATTAAAGGTCCATCCGACACAAAGGGATTGGGCCGTAGCGAGTTTGAGTACGAGATACCCATCGCCGACGCCAAGGAGATGATGAAACTATGTCGGCCAGGACGTATTCAAAAAGAAAGATGGTTGGTGAAAAATGGGAAACATACAGTTGAAGTCGATGAGTTTTTCGGTGAAAACGAGGGACTTGTCGTGGCAGAAATCGAGCTCGCCTACGAAAATGAGCCTTTTGAAATCCCGGATTTTCTCGGGGAGGATGTAACTGAAGACCGTCGCTATCGTAATTCCTACCTCACCACACACCCTTACAAGTCTTGGCAGGATTAGGATTT
>JAFXVU010000072.1 GCA_017534705.1 Bacteroidaceae bacterium | reverse complement strand
TGTTTTGTGGCGAGCAAAGGTGAGGACATAATCATCTGTCTCTTCATTTCGGACTACAGAACTATCTTCTAAATCGAAGTGCTCTTGCAGATATTTTTTGATGACCTCCTGCTCTCCGTCAGTGCTGGCATCATCAATAATCGTACAGACGAACGGGAATGTGGTTTCTTGCATTGTGAACCCATTCATGGCATCCTCTATGTAGGGTGCATGGTTAAATGTCATGCAACTGACACGCACTATGAAATTTATATTCATATATTCTTTTTTACTGTTTATTGGTTATTGGCTTTAAGAGGGATGATAATCTGAACCAACAACTTCTAATCATGATGACGTTTTTTGAGTTTCTTCATCACTGGCAATACCATCGCTTTTAATTCCTTAGATTCCTCCATCTTTCGAGTGACAAGAAAGAACACTGCTACGCCAAGGATTATTTGGATGGGAAGGACTACCCAGTAGGTGATGGGCAGATACTTCAAGAAATAGACGGAGAAGGCTATTAGGATGGCTACACCATACGAGGGGGCAAAATCCTTGATTTGCATCCACGAACTGTAACCAATGAGTTTACCTGGAAAATAAGAATTGAGAAAATAGCTGATGACACAGGTGATGATATTGGTGAGGAGCATGGGGATAATACCCACAAAGGCTCCTACAAACAAGGGACCTAAGGCTATGATTTTCTTGATGATTTCCAATCCAAGAAAAAGGTCACTTCGTCCTTGCACTTGCAGCATATTCAGATTAATGGCGTGCAGAGGATAGGTAGAACCAGTGAGGCAAATAAGAGGCAGATAAACTGCAGCGTCATGCCATTTCGGACCAATCAGACAATAGAGTAGCGGTTCACTGATGGCACCCAAGAAAAACATGCTGATGGCGGTGATAAACATGGTCAACTTGATGATGCGACGATAGGCTGACACCATCCGTTCCTTGTCGTCTTGAATATTACTTAACACAGGAAAAGTCACTCGTTGAATGACATTGGTCAGATTGCTGGAGAACATCTTGGAGAACTGACCAGCTCTTGTGTACTGACCAAGAGCTGCGGGGCTATAGAACTTTCCGACCACCACCTGATAGAGTTCTTTCCATAACGTGTCAAACAAACCGCTCAGCATTAGTTTCCAGCCAAAACCAAAAAGTTCATGGAAACTGTCACGTGAGAATCGAAGTTGGGGTAACCATTTATTGTAGAACCAGAGTAGCAACGTGCGGAGTGCTTGGGCGGCCAACTGCTGAATTACCAGCGACCACACACCGAAACCAAGTAACGCCATCACAATGCCTATCACCCCACTTGCGATGGAGGCGATGAGCGTGATTTTCGTTTGAGTCTTAAAGTCAATGCGCTTGGTGAGGCGTGTCTGCTGCACAATGGCCAAAGCACCGATAATCATGCTCAGAGAGGACACCTGCGTCAGAGCCGTCAACTCTTCACGGCCGAAGAAATCGGCTATCAGTGGAGAACAGAAGAAAATGATTGCATAAAGCAGCAGACTGAGCACCAGATTGCAAATGAAGACGGTGTTGTAATCATCATCGGAACAATCCTTCTTGCGGATGAGAGCTGAGTTGAAGCCTGCATTGATAAGGGTATTACATACCATCGTAAAGATGGTGATAATGCCTATCAATCCGTAGTCATCCGGAGACAACAGTCGTGCCAAGACAATGCTGACCACAAAGGACACGCCCATCTGGGACACATTGTCTATGGCTGACCAACCGACACCTTTGACGGTTTTATCTTTTAAGTTTTGTTCTGACATATACCTGTAAATGGTTATAGTTTATTGAATGTTGAACGGTTATTGGTTATAGGTTATTGAACCATGAATGGTTATTGGTTATAGGTTAATGGTTATTGAATTGATGCTATACCCAAGCCCTACCCAAGTACTTCCCAAGGGGTAGCCAAGTCCAAAGGTGCTGTTTGGGCTTGGGTAGGACTTGGGTAGAGCGTGGGAAGGGGGGTGTTAGGGCCTTATAAAGTGTAGAGTTGAGGGTTTAGAGTTTAGAGTGGTTATTAGTTATAGTTTATTGGTTATTGAAGCTGTGGGGTGGGTCGCTACGCTCAAAATCATCAGAAAATCATGTGGAAAATCTCCATAGGAGGATGTGAGGTGATTCGGATGAGAGTGAGAGGTGACGAACTTTGCGAAGTTCTTGAGGAGTGAGGTCGCTACGCTCAAAATCAACAAAAATCTAATTCAAAATCGTTGTTAAATGGTTATTGAGGAGGGGTATTAAACCTTAAATGGTTATTGGTTAGGGGTTTTCGAGGCAATCACGTATGGTCACTCACTCCATTGATGATGTCGATTACTGGTTTGAACTCGTTTTGCATCTCACCAACTATTCGGTTGAACGCAGCCTGATCGGGAATGGTTCCCCTGCTGTTGAAGCCACGCTTCACATTGTCGGCATCAAGAAAAGGGAATACCGCTTCCAAATATTCGGCGAATGACTTTTTAGGGGTGTCCTTGCGGATGACGCCCATGTTCATAAAGGCCTCCCGCAGGTGACACCACTTCCAACCATTGTAACAGTTGATTTCTGAATTACGCTTCTCTTCTTCTAACAGGGTACGTCCGATGTAGAAGCCACAATGGTGAAGGGTCTTGTAGAACGCTTGCCGGGCTTCATCGTTTTCTGCCAGCCGCTCATGAAAGTAGAAGGGGAGCTTGGGCATTTCTGCTTTCGTGTTCTTGCGTTTCTGATAAACGGCACGGGAATCCTTCGGAGATGTCGAAGGAGTGGGTGCTGAGAGTGAAGAGGGTTCCTCTGCTTCTATGGGCATAGCAGCTATTCGGAGCTGCTCGAGATCTTCACGGAAGTAGAGCAAACGGAATAGCTGTTCAAGCAAATAAGCCAATTCCTCCTCGCTGATGTCACGACGGACACTGTTGAGGAAACGGCCAAGACCTGAATAGTGCCCTTTGATGTCATAGCTGCGGCCAAGGTAGTGAGATGACTTGCAGCCGTACTTCATCTCGTTGATCATATCGATAGAAGCATTTATTTCATCCTCGCAACGTTCTTCCCATTCTTCCTCTGGCGTGGTATTCTTCAGATTCTCCAAGTCACGTCGGGCATTGGTCTGCGCTTTCTTGCCTCCATATTCTGGTTCGCTGATGACACGTTCCGCCAGACGCGCAAACTGGTCACGCTGAATGACACCGGCCGGCATCTCGTAGAGTTGGTAAAGCGTCTGAGACAATTGATTGAGCACTTCACAGCAGGTCATGCGGATGACAACACTCTTGCCTGCCAGCGGCTGCAGGACATTTCCAATACGTCCATCTATCTGGCGGGCAATCATGTCGGAGAACTCATACTGGTATCTTTTCCAATGTTTGGATATTTGCTTGCGCATCTTGTCTTGGGCGGCTACGAACTTGGGGATGTTCAGTTCACGGAAGTAACAGGAAGCCTCCCTGTCCGTGGATTGTTCTTCCTGCAACTTCTCATAGAGGTCAAGCATAAAGTGTTTCGATGGACAGTATTCGGGCATGGTCTCGCCATTGTCTGCCTCTTCATCAGGTGTCCACAGACTATTTCCCATCTTCTCCACCTTCTTGCTCCAGTCATAGAAATCAACTTTGCATGCCTCTTTGAAGGGCAAGTGGTGCAACCAGCGGTCCTTCATCACCTGCAGTTTCATGAGCAGCATCTGAGCCTCGATGGTGATGGAGAGCATCAGCGTGGTCTGCGTGTAGGTGTTCAGAACGGTCTGACACGTTTGGTACATGCTCTCGATGGACAACAGGAGGGACAACACGTCGGACTTGTCCTGCTGGTGTGAGGTGGACTGTCTTTTGGATGGGATGGACATTTCGTCTGGGTGTTTATTGCTGGTGGGACACGCTGCATGTCCCTTGATGTGTCATTACTTTCGTCCTCACTTTTGTCCATCTATTGGAAATGAGAAAAGGACAATAATACCTTTGCATCGTCAATTGAAAGTTGACAAGCGTTGTTGAGACTGCGTCTCGAAAATCAGCTCGCACGATCTTTGACATTTTGGAACAACCGACTTTAATAGTTGAGAGGTCTTTGAAAAGTTGATAGTGTAGAGTGTATGGTCAGTTGGTAGTTGAAAGCTGAGAGTTCCTAAGCCCTAAACTTTATACCCTAAACTTTCTAACTGACTTTAAACTATTAAACGTTAAACTATAAACTTTAATACAATTTATTAACAACCCGCCGGGGCATGGCAAAAGCTGTGCTAAATACCAAGTCCCCTACCGGCAAGGGGCAAATGAATGGCAACAATCAAACAAGTCGGCCCTGGCCGCAAAACAACTGGTACCATCGACGGTATCACGTATGTAACTCGTAACGGCGTGACCTACGCCCGTGCTGCGCCTACCATGCCAGCAAGCGTCTATAACACGCCAGCGGCGAAGAAGCGTCAGGCTATCTTCAAGATGGTGCAGATGCACATGAAGTACCACCTTCGTACGATCAAGCAGACCATCACGCCCAAGGGCAACGGTACGGCAACGAACCGCTACTACTCGCTGAACGGCAAGGCGTTCTCTCTGGCTCTGGACACCCTGGCTGAACTCTATGTGGAGGGACAGGATGTGAGCATCGACGATGTGGAACAGGCTATCAGCGACTACGCTACTGAGCATCCTACTGCTATCACTATCGCCTCGAAGAGCGGCTACCATGAGGTGTTCCTCACTGGTGAGTGGCCTTCGACCATCACGCTCAATGCTTCCGCTGGTGGTGACAGCACCGTGATCGTCATCGTGGCTGAAAACGGCACTACGACTACCATCAATGCCGATGGAACAACTGTGGTGACTAACGGTTCCTCTTCTGGCGGCGGCTCCAACACTGGCTCTGACACTGGCAACGGTGGCAACACTGGTGGCGGTGGATTGCCTGGAGGCGGAGGAGAAGGGTAATCAGGCAACGCCTGAAGTGTAAAGTGTAAAGTTGAGAGTGTAGAGTCAGTATTTCAGTTGAAAGTTGAGAGTTGAGGGTCAGTTGAGAGTTGAAAGACCCTA
>JAFXVU010000071.1 GCA_017534705.1 Bacteroidaceae bacterium | reverse complement strand
GGCAGGGCACTACCGCCTCTTCCGTATTTCCAAAACCGACTTTCTGACCCAATGGGGCTTGCTTTGGCAAGCCGCTTCGGCCAACAACAAAATCGACGCTACATTCCTGATTACCAATCCATCGTTTGAAATCGACAAATCAACCAATGACCAACTTTCCGTTTTTGGCTGGACATTCGAGGGTTACGACGGTGATGGAAACGCCTTGTCTCTTAACGATGAAACAAAAATCAGAGATTATGGGATGTCCAACAAAGATGGGCAATTCCTTTTCAATGCTTATAGTTGGTGGGCAACATCGATGAACATCAGCCAGACTGTTAGTAATATTCCAAGTGGCGAATACGAACTCTCGGCTGTGGTCTGCACCTGGGAAGGACGAACCGTGACCTTCACCGGCAACGAGACCACCATCACTACCAACGGTGTCAACGACGCGACAGGCATACCTGTATCGATGGACATCACTATCGGCAACGACCAAAAACTCACCATCAGCGCAGGAAGCACAGGCCAATGGTGGGTCGATGGACATAATGGAGAAACACAGACTTTCTTCAAACTCGACAATGTCCAACTCAAGTGCAAGGGACTGTATTTGAACGGTGTGGCACTTCCCCTGCCCAACGACAACATCACCCTATTGCTGCCCGACACCTGGTACTATCACAATGTCGCCTTCGGCACCGACTATCAACTCATCGGCAACATCGATGGAATGGTCTATACCACTGACGGGGACAAACTCATTTCTGCCATTACCTCTGAAACTGTCAGCAGGCAGATGACCTTGCCAAACGGGCGCATCTATTTCAAGACCAACCGCAATGACGCCACACTCAGCCTTGTTCCTGCACGTGAGGTGAATGAAAGTGACACTTTCACTGTAGTGGCATTGAACGTGGATGGACTTCCTAATAAAGTATTTACTATAAACCTTAATACCGATGGTCCAGGTCAAGAAGGAACAGCACTCATCAGCCAATATCTGGCATCGAAAGGATATGACTTCATCGGTTGTAGCGAGGATTTCAACTACCATGGTACGTTAATGTCATCACTAAATAATAATTATAGCTCCGGGAAAGTGCGTGCCACTCTCAGTGTCGAAGGATTGTCATTGTCCATGCTGCTTAACGGCTTCCGCTTTGATACCGACGGTCTGAACCTCATCTGGAAAAACAGCACAGTAACTGCCGCGAACGAGACATGGACCCAATGGAACAGTATGGTTGAAACCGAGGGCAACCAATACGTGAAGAAAGGTTATCGCCACTACGACATGACCTTCCAAGACAACATCTTCGATGTCTATATCCTACACATGGACGCTGGCGACACCAATGCCACTGCATCACGAGAGGCACAGTGGAGACAACTGGCTGATGCCATCAACAGCACCGACTCATCGCGTCCCAAACTCATTATCGGCGACACCAACAGCCGGTGGACAAGAGAGGACATCACCGCCAACTTCATGAACCGCCTCAACAACAACCTCACAGCATCCGACGTTTGGGTGGAGTTCTACCGTAGTGGCGTATATCCAAACACCAGCATGGGCGACCTCACCAACCAAAGCGACCCAACCAACTACACCAACTACGAGATTGTGGACAAAATCATCTACATCAATCCTACTGTCCCCAACACACCCCAACTCGTGCCTGTGGAATTCCGTATTGAACAAGACTACACCTACGGCAATGTCCAAGGAACCGACAACACAACGCCGCTTGGCGACCACAAGCCTGTAGTAGTTACTTTCAAACTTGTGACCCCAGGAAACCCACTGCCAGCCGAAATCAACCTGCCCGTCGACGGAGAAGACAACAGCACCATCATCGCAAACGCACAGAATGTACAGGCTAACGTCACCCTCAGCGGCCGCACACTCTACAAGGACGACTCCTGGAACACCATCTGCCTGCCCTTCAACATGACGGAAGAACAAGTGGCTACTCAACTGGCACCAGCAGGACTGATGACGCTCACTTCGACCGACTACACCGCCTCCACTCACACGCTGACAATGAACTTCACAGACGCCACTGAAATCCAAGCCGGTCAGCCATACATCGTGAAGTGGAACCAAGGCAACAACTCAGTGGACCCAGTCTTCTCAGGTGTCACCATCAACAACACGTTGGAACCCACTACAACCACGTACGCCGATTTCATAGGCACTTTCACTCCCGTCGAACTCGAGGCTGGGGACAAGTCGGTTTTGTATCTCGGAGCCACCAATACACTATACTATCCCAACGCAGACAACATCACCATTGGTGCATGCCATGCCTACTTCACACTGAAAGAGGACCTCTATGCAGGTGAACCAGCCAACCAAGTCAACACCTTTGTACTCAACTTCGGCGATAGCGTTTCGGGTGTCGAGAATCTGCAATGGTCAATGCACAACGGTGAATGGTCAATGGACAATGGGCAATGGTACACCATCAACGGCGTCAAGCTCCAAGGCAAGCCTACCGAAAGAGGATTATATATCCATGGCAAAACCAAGGTTCTCATCAAATAGCAGATGAGAACCATGCGAAATAATAAAAATCGGGAATGTTCTCATTTCCGATTTTTTTATTATATTACTACGTTGTATAGCAACTATTTGGGAAAAAAGTGCTATCTTTGCAGATTGGAGTGTTGTTTTTACAACTCCCTCAGAAGAGGGAGGTATCTGAAATACGGTATCATAACACGTTCTCCAAACATAAAGTATTACTTCAACAAAACATTATAACAAACTGGTAATTAAAGAATAATAAATATCACATTCAACACAGATGAACACTGACAAAAACACCATTATTGGGTTTGTTCTGATGGCATTGGTCGTTTTCGCTTTCATGATGTACGACAGCCACCGAATGAAAGAGAACGCCATTGCCCAGCAAGAGAACGCCATTGTGGAAGCCGCCGAGCAAGAGCAGAAAGAAGCACAGGAAGCCAAAGCGGCAAAAGAGAAAGCCGACAAACTGCTCGAGCAGCAGACCGACACACTCAACCCACTCTTCCAGGCCAGCACCAAGAACGAGGGTACCACCGTCATCGAGAACGAGTTGCTCCGACTCACCATCAACAACAAGGGTGGACAGCTCTGCAAAGCAGAACTCAAGGACAGCACCTACAAGACATGGGACAAGACAGCCCAGGTGGTCCTCTTCGACAATGATGACTCCAACCTCAAGTTCCTCTTCAACGGCAAGGAACACAACATCATCACTGACGAGCTCTACTTCACCCCCACCAGCCAAGACAACGGTTCTGTGACCATGAGGCTCCCCATAGCCGGAGGAAGCATCGATTTCGCTTACTCTCTTGTACCAGAGTCCTACTTGCTTCACCTCGACATACAGGCCAACGGTCTGGAAGGTTTCTTCCCCGCCAAGACCGACAAGGTGGATATCGTCTGGAACGAGAAGATGCGCCAGCAAGAGAAAGGTTTCTCATTCGAGAACCAGCATAGCACCATCGAGTACCGCGAGGACGACCACGACACCGAAGTTCTCAGTTCGGGTGGAACCGACAAAGAGGAGACCGAGTTCGAAAAGGGAGTCTATTGGCTCGCTTTCAAGGACCAATTCTTCAGTCAGGTGCTCATCGCCGACGAGGCTTTCAAGGTTGAGAAACTCAGTTCCAAACAGGCTGAACGCGAGTCAGGCTACATCAAGACCTACGACGCAGAGTTCAGTGCAAACTTCGACCCCACAGGCAAGAATCCCACCAACCTCAACTTCTACCTTGGTCCCAACAGGTTCAACACCCTCAAGGAGAACGAGGCCATCCTTTACAAGAACAACTCAGCTGGAATCACCAAGGACCGCGACCTCGACCTTCAGTCGCTCGTTTATCTTGGCTGGCCGCTCATCCGATATATCAACCGTTTCTTCTTCGTTTACCTTTTCGACTGGATGACCCGCCTTGGGCTCAACATGGGTATTGTGTTGCTCCTGCTCACCATCGTCATCAAGTTCCTTGTGTATCCTCTGATGAAGAAGAGCTACCTCTCCAGTGCCAACATGAGGGTGCTGAAGCCCAAGGTTGATGAAATCAGCAAGAAATACCCCAAGAAAGAAGACGCCATGCAGAAAAACCAGGAGGTGATGCAGCTCTACAGCAAATACGGCGTGTCGCCTATGGGTGGTTGTCTGCCAATGCTCATCCAGATGCCTATCTGGATTGCGCTCTTCAACTTCATCCCTAACGCCATCGAACTCCGAGGACAGAGTTTCCTTTGGGCGAGTGACCTCTCCACCTATGACGACGTTATCCGTTGGGGCAAGCATATCTGGGGCATAGGCGACCACCTCAGCCTCTTCTGTGTGCTGTGGTGCCTCTCCACTGTTGCCAACACATGGATAAGCATGCGACAGCAGTCCTACTCCATGACCGAGGAGCAACAGCAGCAAATGGGTATGATGAAGTGGATGTCCTACCTCATGCCTATTGTCTTCTTCTTCTCATTCAACGGTTATTCTTCAGGCCTCAACTACTATTACTTTGTTTCCGGTATCATCTCCATCCTAATGATGTGGTACTTGCGGAAGACGACCGACGATGCCAAACTGCTACAGAAACTTGAGGAGCGCTACAAGCGCCGCCAGGCCGACCCGTCGAAACCTGGAGGCATGTCGGGCATGGCACGCCGACTCCAGGAACTCGCCGAGTTGCAGCAGAAGAAACTTGAAGAGCAGCAACGGAAAAACAACCGTCAATAATCCAACCATCCTTCAAATAGAATTGTATATGAGAAGAATCATATTATCTGCCCTCATCCTTATGTCCGCACAAATCAGCACCGAGGCACAGAACACAGCCGCCCCCATCCTCCGTCAGCAACCCAGAATCGAGAACCGTCTGCTCTCACCCGAAGCGCTATGGGCTATGGGCCGCATCGGTGGTTCCAGTGTGGCCCCAGATGCCAAACAGGTGGCCTACAACGTGAGTTACTACAGTGTGGAACAGAACAAGAGCCATACCGTCGTCTATACCATCGGTACTGACGGAGAAGGCAACCGCCTGCTCACCAACGGCACTGGCAGCGAGAGCGCGCCACAGTTCATGAACGATGGACGCATCGCCTTCCTGGCCGCAGACGAGAATGGAACCACACAGCTGTGGGCGATGAACACCGACGGTTCAGGCAGAACACGTCTTTCATCATTCAGCAAAGACGCCGAGGATTACCTCTTCTCACCCGACTGTAAGAAAGTGCTTGTCATTCATTCCAACCCCTACCACGGTTCCATCGCCGAGAAGCCACAAGACCTGCCAAAGACATCTGGCTATGTGGTCAACGAGTTGATGTACCGCCACTGGGACGAATGGGTGGAGTCCGTTCCACAGCCATACATCTATACTTTTGAGGGAGAGAAGGTCAGCGGCGAAGGCAAGGCAGTACTTGGCAACGAGCCATTCGAATGCCCCATGAAGCCTTTCGGAGGTATGGAGCAACTCTGCTGGAGTCCCGACTCACGCTATGTGGCTTACACCTGCCGCAAGAAGACAGGCCGCGACTACGCCGTCTCCACCGATTCCGACATCTTCCTTTACGATACTGAGACAGGCACCACCACCAATCTCTGCAAACCCGCAGGCTACAAGGCTGCCGCCTACGACTATACACGCTCCTTGCAGCACCAGAGAGCCAACGACCCAGACTTCGAGCGCGACTCGATGCTCATGGCCACCCATTGCCTCCGCAACCCTGCCCCAACCCCCAACGACTACAACCTCGGCTACGACACCAACCCCGCGTTCTCGCCCGACGGTAAGTACGTGGCTTGGCAAAGCATGGCGCGGGATGGCTACGAGAGCGACCGCAACCGTCTCTGCGTCTATGAGATGAAGACGGGCAAGAAGACCTACGTCACCGAAAAGTTCGACAGCAATGTCGATGCCTTCGTCTGGGCGGCCGACTCCAAGACCATTTATTTCGTAGGCACCTGGCACGGCACCACCCATGTCTATGCCACCAACCTCAAAGGACAAGTGAACCAGATTACAGACGGTCAGTACGACTACACCAGTGTTGCGCTCTGCGGCAAACAGTTGCTCTGCGGCCGACAGTCGATGGCAGAAGCCACAGAACTCTACCTGGTCAATCCCAAGACCAAGGTCGTGACACAACTGACCCACGAGAACCAGTACTTCCGCGACAATATCGACTGGGGTAAGGTGGAGCCTCGTTGGTGCAAGTCGGTTGACGGCAAGGACATCCTCTCTTGGATTATCCTCCCACCGCACTTCGATCCCAATAAGAAATACCCTGCCCTGCTCTTCTGCGAGGGTGGTCCCCAGAGTCCTGTAAGCCAGTTCTGGAGTTATCGTTGGAACATACAGATCATGGCCGCCAACGGATATGTTGTGGTATGCCCCAATCGCCGTGGACTGCCGGGATTCGGTCAGGAATGGCTGGAGGAAATCTCCACCAACTACACCGGCCGTTGCATGGACGACTACAAGAGCGCCATCGACGACGCCTGCAAACTGCCATACGTTGACAAGGAGCGTCTGGGCTGTGTGGGTGCCAGCTTTGGCGGATTCAGCGTCTATTGGCTCGCCGGCAATCACGACAAACGTTTCAAGGCTTTCATCGCTCACGACGGTATTTACAACCTTGAGGCACAATACACAGAGACAGAGGAGGCTTGGTTCACCAACTGGGACCTCGGCGGCGCACCATGGTTGAAGGACGATGCCACCATCCAGCGCACTTTCCAGAACTCTCCCCACCACTTCATCGACAAGTGGGACACTCCCATCCTCTGCATCCATGGTGAGAAGGACTACCGCATCGTTTCCTCTCAAGCCATGTCGGCATTCAACGCCGCCCGTTATCGTGGTGTGCCCGCGCAGTTGCTCATCTTCCCCGACGAGAACCACTGGGTGCTCAAGCCACAGAACGGCATTCTCTGGCAGCGCACTTTCTTCGCCTGGCTCGACCGCTGGCTGAAATAGAAGTGCTGGCTGAAAGAAAGATTTTCCTAGAATCTCCTAGCCCTAAAAAACAAAATAACACACAAATATGACACAAGCAATCCAAAAGACGCTGCGTGACTCCGCAGCCATGCGCTGGACAGCCCTTCTGCTGTTGGCGCTCGCGATGTTCTGCTCCTACATTTTCATGGACATCCTCTCCCCCATCAAGGACCTCATGCTCTCCGAGCGCGGTTGGGACTCCACCGCCTTCGGCACGATGCAAGGCTCCGAGGTGTTCCTCAATGTCTTTGCCTTCTTCCTCATCTTCGCCGGCATCATTCTCGACAAGATGGGCGTCCGCTTCACTATGGTGCTTTCAGGCGCAGTGATGCTCATCGGTGCCATCATCAAGTGGTACGCCGTCAGCGATGCATTCTATGGTAGTGGTTTGGAGACATGGTTCACCAACAACCTCAACTACATCCCCGTATTTGAAGAGTTAGGCGTCAGTCCCTTCTATGAGGGCATGCCCGCCTCTGCCAAATGCGCCGCTTGTGGATTCATGATTTTCGGTTGCGGTTGCGAGATGGCAGGTATTACTGTAAGCCGTGGTATCGTGAAGTGGTTCAAGGGCCGTGAGATGGCCTTGGCTATGGGTTCCGAGATGGCCCTTGCCCGTCTGGGTGTGGCCACCTGTATGATTTTCTCACCGTTCTTCGCCCGTTTGGGTGGTCATGTGAGCGTGAGCCGTTCAGTAGCCTTCGGTGTGGTGTTGATGTGCATTGCCTTGATTATGGCCATCGTTTATTTCTTCATGGACAAGAAACTCGACGCCCAGACAGGTGAGGCAGAGGAAAAAGACGACCCGTTCAAGGTGAGCGATATATGGACCATCCTCACCGACGGTGGTTTCTGGCTTGTTGCCCTTCTCTGCGTTCTTTATTATTCCGCCATCTTCCCCTTCCAGAAATATGCTGTGAACATGCTGCAGTGCAACCTTACCCTGCAAGCCCCAGATGCCGATTCTTTCTGGGCAGGTTCTACAGTGACCATCGTGCAGTATGTCATCATGCTCATCGTAGCCGCCGCAGGTTTCGCCAGCAACTTCCAGAAGAAGAACAACGCAAAGTACGGACTGCTCTGTGTCTCCATCATCGCACTCGTCACGTATTGTTATATGGGATATATGCGCCAGTCGGCAGAGTCCATCTTCGCCGTATTCCCATTGCTGGCAGTGCTCATCACTCCAATCCTCGGCAGTTATGTTGACCATAAAGGCAAGGCCGCCTCAATGCTGGTGTTGGGTTCGCTGCTGCTTATCGGCTGCCACCTCACCTTTGCGTTCATCCTTCCGTTGTTCAAGGCCAATGCTGTCGGTGGAGTGATTGTTGCCTATGCCACCATTCTGGTGCTTGGTTCATCGTTCTCCCTTGTGCCCGCTTCGCTGTGGCCCAGCGTGCCAAAATTGGTTGACGCCAAGGTGATTGGTAGTGCCTACGCACTTATTTTCTGGATTCAGAACATCGGTTTGTGGCTCTTCCCCTTGCTCATTGGCAAGGTGCTCGACAAGACCAATCCCGACATCGTCACAGGCCTGGCCAACGGCACCATCACCGCAGAGGAAGCCGCAGTGAGCTACGACTACACCGCGCCCCTTGTCATGCTGGCGTGCCTCGGTGTTGCCGCTTTGTTACTCGGCCTGGTGCTCAAGGTGGTAGATAAGAAGCGCGGCCTCGGTCTCGAAGAGCCCAATATCAAATAGATTATTCAGGAGATTTTATCGGGTAATCGGGTAATCGTTATTTCGATAATCTGAACATCCGGAAAAAGAAAAAACTAAAAAACAATCATAACTATGTTTCAAGGACAAACACAAACAACTCAGTTACAGACAAACAAAAACAGATAGAAACATAATAAAAACAAGCACTTACGGACATGACTCTTAGTTGTGTCCGTTTTTGTTTTCTATTATTTTGTTACTTTTTAGCGATTATTTGTTACTTTTTTTGTTACTCATTTGGCGGTATCAGAATAAAAGCCTATCTTTGCATCGGTAACAATTTAATCGTTTAAGCGTATGGCAAAGAAGAAACAGGCGAAAGCCAAAGAACCAATCACAATCAGATTCAAGAAACTCGCCAACGGCAATCAAAGCATTTACCTTGATTGTTACGTTGACGGGAAGCGCACCTATGAGTTTTTGAAGTTGTATCTTGTACCCGAAACGGATGCACAGGCGAAAGCCAAGAACAAGAACGCCCTACAGGCTGCAACGGCTTTGAAGTCGCAACGCATCATGGACATTGCCAACGGCAAAGCTGGACTACAGAAAGCCAACCGTTCCAAAGTACTGTTTTCTGATTACATGAAAGCATATAGAGGCATCAAACAGGCAAAAGGGCGGAGCGAAGAACACGCAAAGCAAATCGACAATCTTTGCAATCATTTACACGCCTATGGCATTGACAAAGTGGAGTTGTCGGACGTTGATAAAAAAATCTGTTTGGGATTCATCCAATATCTAAACAACACCGACCTTTCGCAGGGTACGAGATACAAATATTTCTCCATGCTTATCAGTGCTTTGAATTATGCCGTCAAAGAGGGCTATATCCCATTCAACCCCACCAATCAAATCAAGAATGAGGACAGGATAAAGAGGGCAGAAAGCCACCGAGAATTTCTAACCGTTGACGAACTGAAAAGCATGATGGCAACACCCTGCAAGAATGAGGCTGTGAAGAACGCCTATCTGTTCAGTTGCTTTTGCGGTTTGCGCATCAGTGACGTGAGGGCTTTGAAATGGGGTAACATCTACATGGACGCAGGGCAGTTGCGAATTCGTATCATTGTGAAGAAAACGAATCGTGAATTAGTCTTGCCAATATCTGATGAGGCAAAGGCTTTCATGCCAGAGAGAGAGGAAAAGCAAGATGATGAGCAAGTTTTCAACTTGCCTACTCTCCCCCATGCCAACATCGTACTTAAGAAATGGGCGGCGGATGCAGGGGTTAACAAGCACTTGTCATTCCACACCAGCCGCCACACATTCGCCACCATGGGTTTAACAGCTGGGGCAGACCTTTATACCGTGTCGAAGTTGTTGGGACACACGGACGTGTCAACAACACAGATTTACGCCAAAATCATTGACAAGAAAAAGGACGAGGCAGTTAACAAGATTGGCGCATTGTTCAAATAAAGCCGTTACAGGGCGTTTCATCCCCTCCATGGGCAAGTGTACCACCGCAGGGGAGAAACGCCAAAACAGGGACGTATAACGGCACGATAAGGACACATCAACGTTTAACCGATAAAAACACTACAATTATGGAAATCAAAATCAGTGAAGAAACAAGAGCAATGATTGAGGCTTTGGCGGCGATTGATGCCAGTTATGATGCATTTATCAGCAAGGCAATAAGTCTGAATGACGGGGGCGATAGTAATTGGTACATCGCTGAATATGACGAGGCAACGAATGAGGCATATAACGCGTTTATGATTGAAGCAACGAAAGCCGTGGGGCATTCCATTGCCCGATGGTTGCGTGTGGAGAATGGAGCGGTGACGATTTAACGCCGTGTGGGCGCGTCTCTCCCTGCTGACGGTGCACAATACCACAGGCACAGCGAAACACCCGCAGAGGCGAGAGCAGAGGCAATAAAGGGCATTAACCAAACAAGGGGACTATGACAACAAACGAAATAACACAGGTCTATAACGTTTTTCGCCAACTTGACTTTGACGGGAACGACATCCACAGGACGGTATGGGTAATGCGCACCGTGTTCGGGCTGAATCCTATCCACAGAGACGGGAAGTTGTGGCGGCTGGATGATTATCTAAACAAGTATTACGGGGAAATTACCGAGTATTTATCCGACAATCCGAATAAGCCTATATTGAGGAAATTGGTTGGGCTGATTCAGCGTTATAACGAGTGGATAGAGAGGGATGCAGCACCGTACAATAGCGTAATTATTAAAGTCTACGTGACTTTGCCCGACTACATTAAAGCCCATCCGTATGGAAAAGACACGGCAAACGAGATAGAGGCGTTTTGCAGGTCTTTTAATGAAATCACATTCGGGCAAAACTTAAACCTGTGGCTAGATATGATTCTCGAACAACTTCAAGACGATACAACACCATTGCCAGCCTCAACGGGTGACACAGACCTCAATACGGGTTTGGCACCAATGGTTTTCCCTAAGGCTATCGAACGGGGCTGGATGAAGAAAACCACAGGCGGGGCTAAATGGCTGGGAACTGATGGCAATGCAAGCAAAGCGCAATTAGCGTATTTTTGTGGCAGGGCTTATGGCTACGAGTTAAACTCCAAAGTTAACGGGAATGCTGGGG
>JAFXVU010000070.1 GCA_017534705.1 Bacteroidaceae bacterium | reverse complement strand
TTCGCCAGTGGAGAGGTTGCGCTGGAAGTTCTCACCATCTGTGGCGGCGTTCCATAGGCACCACTCCGTGTAGGAGAACACCTTGAGGTTCTTTTCTTTCTTGGAACGGTTGGTGAGTGTGAGTTTCTGCACCTCGGCATGAGTGTTGAGCGGCACGAAGAAGAGCACACTGGCCTCCACACCGTCTTTCTCGCCTGTGACACGGGTGTAACCCATGCCGTGACGGCATTCGTAATGGTCAAGCGGCGTCTTCACAGGTTTCCAACCAGGACTCCAAGCGGTGTCGCCGTCCTTGATAAAGAAATAACGGCCTCCATTATCCATCGGCACGTCGTTGTAACGGTAACGGGTGATACGGCGGAACTTGGCATCCTTATAGAAGGAGTAGCCACCTGCGGTGTTGGAGATGAGTGAGAAGAAATCCTCTGTTCCTAAGTAGTTGATCCAAGGCCACGGAGTGCATGGGTCAGTAATGACATATTCACGATGCCCGTCGTCAAAATGTCCATAGCGTTTTTCGTTATTCATTGTAATGCTATTTTGTTTTCATATTCAAAGTATAGTGCAAATTAACACCAAATCCGTCTGAAAACAAAATAAATGGCGGATTAAGTAACAATATCAAGGGAAACAGCAAAAAACAGCAAAAAAACAACATGTCTTTCGCTGCGGATGTTTTATGGGAAACAACTAATAATATCAAGAAATCATACAGGAAATGCGAGAGGGCTTATTTTGCCTTCACCCTGTAGTGCCATATCTCGAAGGAGTTGACGATGTTCTGCCAGAGGACATAACAACCTGGACCGACGGATGCCACAGGATTAAGATACATGCACGCCACCCAGATGGCGAAAGCGGTGTTCTTCTGCCCCAAAGCCTGACCTGCATTGACTGTCGCATGGTGGAAACGACCGATGAGTCTGCCCACTGCGAACTGGACGATACATATCACCAGCGAGAGCAGGGAAATCAAGAGGAGCAACGACAGGGAGGCATCGGAATGGACGATATTGCGGACGGTCATTCCCGTGGTCACCATCAGACTCACTCCCCACAGGTAGAAACTGAGGTTGGGATGACTAGCAATGGCGCGTTGCAACCGATGGACATAATGCTTCACGAACCATCCACAACCCAAAGGAACAATCAACACCAAGAACACCTTATATAATATAGTCAGGAAAGCGGTCAGGAAAGTCACGTCCTCCGCTTTCTCTATCAAAGGGAATATGGTGGGGATAAGCAGTGCCGCCACCAAACCAGAGATGAGATTGTAGGTGGTCATGGTATTGATGTCGCCTCCCAGTTTGGATGTCACCACGGCAGCTGCCGCAGCTGTGGGGCAAATAATACAAGTGAGGACACCCTCCCACAGAATCTTCTGCTCTCTTTCCTTGGCCATGGTCAACATAATCACAGTGACCAGACCCACCAGCAAAACCTGAAAGACCACCACCCAGAGATGCCACCTGACAGGACGCATCTTATGGAAATCGACCTTGCAGAACGTGGTGAACAACACCAAGAACACCAAGGAGGGGAAGATGAAGTCGAGTACGGGAAACAGCAGGTCGCCGGCCGTGTCAAGACATGGTACGAAGGCGAACAGCAAATATATCAATGTGCCAAGGGCTATCGCCACAGGCAGTGTCCAATTCTTCAAAAAGGTAATCATATGGTTAATGACTAAAATTTCGGAAGTTATAAAAAGGAGTTAAATAGGGAGTTAAGTCAGCCGTGCTGACTGGAAGTTAAGCACTTTCGTGCAGGACGATACAACTGCTATTAAAACCTATTGTCCTGTGCATAGCACATAACTCCCATGAGCGTAGCGAGTTTACTTCCATTTTAACTCCCCTTTTAACTCCCACTTAAAAAAAGGTGTATCACCCGCGTTGGGCAATACACCTTCCTTAGCGTTTCGCAAGTTTCCTGTTGGATTACTTACGCAGACCAAGAGCCTTGATGAGGTCGCGGTAGCGGTTGATGTCCTTTCTCTTCAAGTAAGCGAGCAGACGACGACGCTTTCCCACAAGCTCCACAAGGGCGCGGTTAGTGCTATGATCTTTGTGGTTGGCCTTCATGTGTTCGGTCAAGTGCGTGATACGGTAGGAGAACAAAGCTATCTGGCTCTCGCAAGAACCAGTATCTGTGTTGGACTTCCCGTACTTGGCAAAGATCTCTTTCTTAGTTTCTGGATCTAAGTACATAAGTTTTTGTGAGTTAATATATGAATTTTGTGAATGATTTTGCCCCCGGACAACACGTTTTGTCCGATTGCGGGTGCAAAGGTAGCGTTTTTTTTATAAACTACAATAAAAAACTTAATATTTTTTCATAACTTTGCGCCGAAATTCAGTTTTAAGTGCTGAGAAACAAGGTAAAAAGAGCCAACGCCCCCCGTTTTTCCTATTATATACGTTGGGGCGGTTGGAAAGTAAAGGATAAACAGACATTTAAAGACGATTCTTTATGCAAGACATCAGGAACATAGCCATCATTGCCCATGTGGACCACGGAAAGACCACACTGGTGGATAAGATGCTTATGGCAGGCAACCTCTTCCGTGAGAACCAACAGACAGGCGAACTCATGCTCGACAACAACGAATTGGAGCGCGAGCGCGGTATCACCATCCTCTCGAAAAACGTGTCAATCAACTACAAGGGGACGAAAATCAACATCATCGACACCCCGGGACACAGCGACTTCGGAGGCGAGGTGGAGCGTGTGCTCAACATGGCTGACGGTTGTCTGCTGCTGGTCGATGCGTTCGAGGGACCAATGCCCCAGACTCGCTTTGTGCTGCAGAAAGCCCTGGAGATAGGACTGAAGCCCATTGTGGTGGTGAACAAAGTCGATAAACCCAACTGCCGACCAGAGGAGGTGTATGAGATGGTCTTCGACCTGATGTTCAACCTCAACGCCAGCGAGGAGCAACTCGACTTCCCCGTGGTCTATGGGTCGGCCAAGAACGGATGGATGAGTTCCGACTGGAAGAACCCCACCGGCGATATCACCTACTTGCTCGACACCATCGTGAAGTATATACCCGCACCCGAATACTTGGAGGGTAGCCCACAGATGCTTATCACCTCGCTCGACTATTCCACATATACCGGACGTATCGCCGTGGGACGAGTGCACCGCGGAGAGCTGAAGAACGGCATGAACATCACCATCGCACATCGAGACGGTAGTCAGGAGAAAACAAAAATCAAGGAACTGCACACCTTCGAGGGCATGGGACACCGCGCCACCGAAAGTGTGGGTAGCGGCGACATCTGCGCCGTCATCGGACTGACAAACTTCGAGATTGGCGACACTATTTGTGACTTCGAAGAACCCGACGCACTGCCCACCATCAAAATCGATGAGCCGACGATGAGCATGCTTTTCACCATCAACAACTCGCCTCTCTTCGGCAAGGAGGGCAAATACTGTACCAGCCGACACATCGGCGAACGCCTTGACCGAGAACTGGAAAAGAACCTGGCACTGAGGGTAGAACAAAAGGAAGGCAGCACCGACAGCTGGATTGTCAGCGGCCGTGGTGTGCTCCATCTCTCTGTCTTGATTGAGACCATGCGCCGTGAGGGCTACGAACTGCAAGTGGGCCAGCCACAGGTCATCTTCCGCCAAATCAACGGCGTGAAGTGCGAACCCATAGAAGAACTCACCATCAACGTACCACAGGACTTCTCCAGCAAGATGATTGATATGGTCACACGACGAAAGGGCGAGGTACTCTCTATGGAAGCACAGGGCGACCGAGTGAACATCGAGTTCGAGATTCCCTCACGAGGCATCATCGGACTCCGCACAAACGTGCTCACAGCAAGCCAGGGAGAGGCCATTATGGCACACCGCTTCAAGAACTACCAACCTTATAAGGGCGACATGCAACGGCGTGTCAACGGCTCAATGATCGCAATGGAAAGCGGAACAGCAGTCGCTTTCGCCATCGACCACCTGCAGGACCGAGGCAAGTTCTTCATCTTCCCGGGCGATGTGGTCTACGCCGGACAGGTCGTAGGTGAGCATGTCCACGAGAACGACCTCGTCATCAATGTCACCAAGACAAAACAACTCACCAACGTCCGAGCATCAGGCACCGACGAGAAGGCACATATCATCCCGCCCGTGGTACTGTCGCTTGAAGAAGCACTCGAATACATCAAGGAAGATGAGTATGTGGAAGTGACACCCAAGAGCATGCGCATGCGCAAAATCATCCTCGACCACCTGGAGAGAAAGCGCAACAACCGCAGCGAAGGTTGACAACCCGACTTCAACATCACCATAAGACCCTTATGGACCTTAAGGTCACAATGACTTTAAGACCTATAAGTCCAAAGTTGATGCGTCATGTCGTATCACTTTTAAGTGCTGAAAAGTTGAATTATAACGCATTTAAATGTTAAATCGTTGCACAAATGGCAAATTTTGTGCAACGATTGACATTTTGCCCAAATCTTTTCTTGCACGAAATGAGATAAATCCGTAACTTTGCACTCGAAAAGACAAACCATTTTATTAATAACATTTAAAACAATTACTATTATGTCAGAAATTGAAGAAAAAGTGATTGACATCATCGCTGACAAACTCGGAGTGGATAAGGAAGAAGTAAAGCCAGAGGCAAGTTTCACCAACGACCTTGGCGCAGACTCACTCGACACTGTAGAACTCATCATGGAGTTTGAGAAGGCTTTTGGCATCAACATTCCTGACGACAAGGCTGAAGGTATCACAACTGTAGGCGACGCTATCGCTTACATCGCTGAGAACCAGGCACAGTAATCAACAACTAAGACACAACAACTATTATGGAATTAAAAAGAGTTGTAGTAACCGGTATGGGCGCTGTTACTCCTCTTGGCCTCACAGCCGATGAGACATGGCAGAACATCGTCGCAGGAGTAAGCGGAGCCGGACCTATTACACATTTCGATGCTTCACAGTTCAAGACGCAGTTCGCTTGCGAGGTTAAGGGTTTCAATGCCGCCGACTATATTGACCGCAAGGAAGCTCGTAAGATGGATGTTTACACCCACTACGCTCTCGCAGCCGCCAAAATGGCACTCAGCGACGCTAACTTCGACTTGGAGAACGAAGATAAGGACAATATAGGAGTTGTGCTCGGCGTTGGCATTGGTGGTATCCACACTTTCGAGGAAGAAGCTGGGAACTATGCTATCAACGGACCTACACTCGGCCCCAAGTACAATCCTTTCTTCATCCCGAAAATGATTGCTGACATCGCAGCTGGATACATCTCCATAGAAAACGGATTCCATGGTCCCAACTACACCACCACATCTGCTTGCGCATCATCATCCAACGCATTGGCCGACGCTTTCAACTTGATACGTCTGGGCAAGGCTGTGGCCATGATTGCCGGTGGTTCGGAGGCTGCTATTTGGCCTGCTGGCGTTGGTGGATTCAATGCCATGAAGGCATTGTCCACACGCAACGACGACCCCGAGCACGCATCACGTCCTTTCAGCGCAAGCCGCGATGGTTTCGTGATGGGTGAAGGCGCTGGCATATTGGTGCTTGAAGAACTTGAGCACGCAAAAGCACGCGGTGCCAAGATCTATGCGGAAATGGTGGGAGCAGGCATGAGCGCCGACGCTTACCACATCACTGCTTCACACCCCGAAGGACTCGGTGCTAAGCTCGTGATGCAAAGAGCCCTCGACGATGCAGGCCTCAACCCCGAGGACATTGACTACATCAATGTACACGGCACATCCACTCACGTGGGCGACATCTCTGAGGCAAAGGCCATCAAGGAGGTGTTTGGCGAGGCTGCATACAAACTCAACATCAGTTCCACCAAGTCCATGACCGGACACCTGCTCGGAGCTGCTGGTGCTGTAGAGGCCATGATCAGTGTACTCGCTGTGAAGAACGACATTGTTCCACCTACCATCAACCACGACCCTGAGGACAAGGATGAGGAAATCGACTACGACCTCAACTTCACGTTCAACAAGGCTCAAGAGAGAACCGTTCGCGCCGCACTCAGCAACACGTTCGGCTTTGGTGGACACAACGCTTGTGTGATTTTCAAGAAATACATTTAAGCAGTGGTGACACAGAATCTTATTGACAGAATTAGGCTCTTTTTCCGAAAGGAGAAAGAGCCTTTTTTGCTATTGAAAGAAATACTTGGATTCTATCCGCACAACATCTCTTTCTACCGCACGGCACTACAACACAAATCGTATGCCGACATCAAGGACAATGGAGCTAAAGTGAACAACGAGCGACTGGAATTCCTTGGCGACGCTATCCTGGAATCAGTGGTGTCCGACATCATCTACAACCGCTATCCCGACAAGCAGGAAGGGTTTCTGACCAACCTCCGCAGCAAACTCGTCAAGCGCGAGACACTCAACGAGCTTGCTTCGAAGATGGGTATCGACAAACTCATCATGCACACAGGAAGGGTGACATCGGCGCACAACAGCTATATAAGCGGCAACGCATTCGAGGCACTCATCGGAGCCATTTACCTCGACAGAGGTTACGAACACTGCAAGACGTTCGTAACCAACAAGATGATTAAGGAACACATCAATATCGAACAAATGGCCGACAGCGAGCAGAACTTCAAAAGCCTGCTGATA
>JAFXVU010000069.1 GCA_017534705.1 Bacteroidaceae bacterium | reverse complement strand
ACCCACGACATTGTACTTCTTCTCAGGAGTAGCCTTCATCATGTCGGCCACAGTCTTGAGGTTCACGAGTTCACGGTTCTGAACGTTGGTCTTGTCAATCTTGAAGTTCACGAGGTATGGGAATGTGATGATTTCCTTGCCAGTCTCATACTTTCTGTTGCGGAGAGCCTCGTTCTCCTTGATCAGGCGGTCCACTTCCTTGTTCAGGCGGTTGATTTCGGTGTTGTCCACATAGTACTCTCTCACGCTCTTGTACTTATCCCATCCCTGCTTGCCGATGCGGTAAGTAAGACCGAGAGTCACACCAGCGAGACCGTCAAAGTCAATGTTCTGACCATATCCAGGATTCCATGTGTTATTGGCAGCAGGTTGTTTGCCACTGATTTCGCCGTCCACACCATCATCAAAGATGGTGCCACGAAGGGTGAGGTCCAAATCCCAACGGCTGCTCAGACGGAATTTGTTAATCAAACCAGCATGGAAAGAGATGTAATTAGCCTTATCACCGTCATGGTCATAGCTGTGGAAATAACCCACGCCCAGAGTTGGGATGAAGTTATAGAACCGCTTGGGGTTGTAGCCACAGAGCATATTGCTGATGTTGAAGAATGCGTCAGCATGGAAATCAAAGAACGAAGCGTTCTGCTCACGCAATGTACCATTGCCGGGATAATCTTTTCTCAGTTTAGCGACGTCATTGGTACGCCAACGCTGAGCAAGCAAGGCATCGTTATAGGCACCCTTTACCTTGAAACCAGAATAAGAAACGCCCACACCGATTGAAGGAGTGAACCACTTGCCGATGGTCACGTCGATGGCAGGAACCACACGCTCGCCGAATTTCATGTAACTATCAAGGTCGCCCATGAAAATCTGTGCACCGCCATTGGCACTGATGAACCAGTTGTTCCAGAAGCGGTTGGTCTCGACCCTGTACTTATCTTGACTAATAGTGGTCTCGATCCGTCCGTTTTCGGTCTCCTCCACCGTAGTCACTACTTGTGAATCCTGTGCTACAGCATTCAACGTCATTGCCGTTACGGCAACGAAAGAGAGTAAGAACTTTCTCATAAAAAACATATTGTTTTATTGTTTATACTTTTTTCTCAATCCAATTCTCATAACATTCCGTGATTACATCACGTATTTCCAGCCCATGCTGTTCCCAGCTCAAGTGCTTCGCGGCCTCAATGGATTTCATGCCGTAAATCCTGCGAACTTCGGGGTCTGCCAGCATCATCATACCGTTTTCCAACCCCTCAATCACCTCATCTCGACCAGCCATCCCGACTACCACTGCGAAATCATCGTTGAAATATCGTGTATAGCCACCAGAGTCCACACATACTATCGGCTTTCCCATTGACATGGCATCGAAAGCCACCGTCACACCACCTTCTTTCAGACTGGCATTGACCACAACATCGGTTTCTGCCATCAGTCTCCAGTATTCATCCATCTCCACACCGCCGACCAAACTCACGCTTTCGTTCAGTCCTTTCTCTGCTATCAGCTTTTCAAGCCTTTTGCGGTCGCTGCCCTCCCCCAGAATGGTAAGGCGGGTCAAAGGTTTCTCCGCATGCACTTTGGCGAAAGCCTCTATTGCGAGGTCAAATCCACGCCAAGCATCGAGGCGCCCCACAGAGATGTAATTTACGCTTTGAGCCGTATTAACTGCAAAATTATAACATTTTTTAGAATCGGGTGCAACATCTGTAAACAAAATTTTGAGGTTATGGTGAAAAAAATCGATTTTTTGGAGTGTTGACCTCGTTTTGCAGAGTATAAGGTCAGCATTTCTCACTTTTTTCCTCATTCCCAGATTCCAACGGCTTGCTGAGGCGACCAAACGTCTGATGGCTTCAACCGTTCTCCATTTCAGGGTATAATGTTTGGAAAACTCCTTCGGGATGGTTTCCAGTCCGCCAATAGGTCCCCAGATGAAGCACTGCCGCTGGCCAAAGCTGCTCACCCGCCAAAGGGCGTTGCCGTAGGTAAGGTGGTGAAACACTTTGATGTTTTCCTTTTTCATTGTGCGCTCCACGATTCTGTCAGTAAGCAACTGCCACAGGTTGTAATAAAGACGCACGCCTCTAAGTCCTTTTTTCCAGAACCTGGCCCAACGAGGAAGGTCGTAGTAGAGGAAGTGTATGCCTTTATATTCAGGGTGTTCCTCTATCCATGGTTCTATGCGATGCCGGTTGCTCTCTCGTGTCAGCACCCATAGCTCGAAGTATTTCGACATCTCTATCACCCAGTGCCATCCCACACCGATCTCGCTCCCCAGTCCAGGTTCGCAAGCGTAGGCAGATACAAAGACTTTCAACCTCTCTTCCATAGAAAATTAGCTATCTTTTACTCAACTTTCTCAAGTTTCGAATTTAATGAAGTTGTTGTATATCAGCGCCCCGAAAATTTCGATTAAGTGAGCTCAAAGTCAAACGAGTTTGACTATGACGAGTGTGAGAAATTTATCCAAAGGGCAAAAGTACGATAAATGCTTCAATGCTTTTGCCCTTACAGGGCGAATGTACCCGCCATTACCACCCCAGGGCGTTGCCCTGGGCTATTGGTTTATTGGCCTTTCAGGCCGTTCTATGGCAAAACCGAAACTTGAGTATCTTTTATTTATCGGAAACAAGTGAATAGGTTTTAGCTGTTAGCTTCTAGCTTATTAAGGAAACAACAATTCACAACTTTAAACAAGATATCCATGCGGATGGGAAGAAGCCGCCGCTGACGCGACGGAACAACTCGACACAACGAAATAGGTTCTAGTT
>JAFXVU010000068.1 GCA_017534705.1 Bacteroidaceae bacterium | reverse complement strand
AATGCCGCCAACGCCAGAGCCCACCAAGGAAGCTCCATCGTCCAATACTCGTCGCCACAATCCTGAGATGTATGCCATCAATGGCCAGAAGGCCATGCTGGTTTGGGGCTCAATTTTCCGTCCCCACAAGGCCGAGATCAAGGAAGGCATCACCTGGGTTGGCCGCAATGAACCAACCGCACCCTCCGACGTGATGATAGACGACAAGTATGTCAGCGCCCATTCCTTCTTTATTGAAAAGGACAGCCAGAGAGGTATCTGCACACTCAAAGTCGTTCACGCCACCAATCCTGTCACAGTCAATGGTGTGGAGTGCAAGGAAGGCAATTCCGTTTATCTCAAATTCGGTGACAAAATCAAGGCAGGCAAGACCATCTTGGTGCTGACAAAATCCAAATAACCATAAAGTTCTATGAAGTTCAAGACCTCTTTCCATTCTTTCTCCTATCAGGGTCAGAGAGAATACCAGCAGGACAGGCGTTATCCTGTTGCCGACAGCTCCCACGACGAGCATCAGCACATCTTCGCAGTGTGCGACGGCATGGGCGGCACCGAACAGGGTGATGTGGCAAGCACTTCTGTGGCCAACACATTGGCACGCATGCATGATGCGCTGAACGGTGAATTCCTTCTCACTCCCGATGCCCTTTCCGCTTCCCTCTGGCAGGCCTATGAACAACTTGACACAGATGGCAAGGACATCGACACCGGCACCACACTGGCAATGCTCTGGCTACATCAAGGCGGTTGCGCGATGGTGAACATGGGCGACAGCCGTGTCTATCAGTTCCGTAAGAGCAAAGGCATCGTCTATCGGAGCAAAGACCACTCCCTCGTGAACGACCTGGTAGAAGCGCATGCCATCACTCCAGAAGAAGCGCTCACACATCCTCGCCGGAACATCATCACACGATGCATGGAGCCCTCAACCCTGAACCGCAAACGTGACAACGCCTCGGCATTCTTCACAGCCGATGTCAGAGTGGGCGACTGCTTCCTCATCTGTTCCGACGGCGTAGTTGGAGAAGTATCCGAAAAATCGCTTACCGACATCATCCTTTCAGACGAACAACTCGACAACAAGCTTGCCACTATCGCTGCATTCTGCGAGAACGCCGACGACAACGCCACCGCCATTCTTATTGAGGTGGAGACAGTGACAACAGAAGACAGCGATGAGCAGAGAGACAACCTCAAGGTGGAAATCGAGCCTAAGAAACCTGTGACACGACAGATTGAGTCCGTAGCTGAAAGAGGTGAAACTTCAAATTTCCTAATTCGTTTATTCAACAAGATTTTCAAATAAATAATAACTAAAGATACAAAATTATGAAAAAGACTTTTTATATCCTGATGATTCTTTTCTTTGCCCTCTCAACAATGGAGTGCAATGCTCAGAAGAAACGTGCGGCTAACAAGCCCAACAAGACAGAAGTGAAGAAAGACACCCTCACCGTCATCCGCGAACGCGTGGAGAAAGGGGATGATGTTGCCATGAACATCCTCGGCAGCTGGTACTACTCAGGTCAGTACGTTCAGAAAGACTACCGGGAGGCCGTGAAGTGGTTCTCCAAGTCAGCAGAGAAAAACAACATGTTCGGCATCGGCAACTTCGCCATGTGCTTCCAGACCGGCAACGGCATCACAAAGGACTCTGTGATGGCAGTGAAGCTCTATAAGAAAGCCTTCACTTTGGGCAACTCCGATTTGGTGAAGCAGCACGAGGGACTGGCCAAGAAAGGCAATTTGTTCAGCGCGATGCTTCTGGCAGACTGCTACACTCACGGAGACGGAGTGAAAAGGGACGCCGCCAAGGCATTGGAGATGCTCAAATTAGCCAGCGACGCAGGTTCCACAGACGGTCAGGTGAAATACGGTTTGGCTTGCATGAACACGAAGAACTATCAGGCCGCCGCTCCAGTGTTCGAGAAACTGGCCGCCAAGAACAACCCGACAGGAATCTACTACACAGGATACCTGCTCTTCAAGGGAATGGGTGTGACACAAGACAAGCCAAAGGGACTGCAGTACCTTGCCAAGGCAGCCAACTTGAACATGCCCAATGCCAACTACTACCTGGGCAAAGCCTATTATGAGGGCGACGGCGTGGCGAAAGACGTGAAGAAGGCAGTGGACCTGTTGCAGAAATCCACTTCTTCCCCTCTGTTGCATGACTCATGGTACATTTTGGGCAACGCATACCTTGGTGGCGAAGGGGTTGACAAGGATTTCAACCGCGCCTTGAACTGCCTCTCTCAGCTGAGCGACAACAAAGACTACGACAACAAGATCAAGGGCCTGCTCGACGAAAGCGGAAACAGCCTGTTCAAGACCTATATTGAGGGATTGAAGGACTACTATATCAATAAGGACTTTGCCAATGCGATGAAGAACTTCAAGCTTCTGACAAAAGCCGGCAACATCGAAGGCACCACGATGCAGGCGCTTAGCCTTCTCAATGGCGACAACAAGAAGGGCAATGTGAAGAAAGGTCTGAAGCTTCTGACCGAAGCCTCTTCTAAGAGTGGTCTGGCCGCCTACACACTGGGCAAGATGTACGAGAACGGCGAGAACGTTGACAAGGACTCCAAAAAAGGCGTAGACCTCATCAGCAAGGCCGCAGATATGGGCTTAGGCGAAGCTGTATGCGCTATGGGTATGAAGTACTTCAAGGGTGAAGGAGTGACACAGGACCTCGTGAAAGCAGCCCAGTTGTTCTTGCAGGCAGAAAGCATGCAATCGCTCACCCCTGACGCAGCCCGTATGCTCGTAGAATGCTACCAGAAGAAAATCAGCTCCATTCCTGACCTCGACAATACCCAGGAGCGTATCCTCAAACTGGGAAAAGTCAGCAATAAGAACAATCTCCTTGACCTCCTGAAGAAACTATAATCCATCTCCATTGACCATCCGCGTGGCATTTCCCCTCCGATTTCAAGGGAGGGGTTGCCACCGGCCGGGGTTGGGCGATTCAGCCAAAGTGTGGTGATTTGAAAGTGCTGGTGGTTAGTTTCGTCAGAAAAACCTATGGTTTCGTCAAGAAAGAGAGTTGAAATTTTGAAATCACTATCACGATGGATTATTTTTGCAATACAGTTTAACAACCTAAAGACACACGATTATGGATACACAGAAATTTGACTCCAACAAAGGTCAGGAGAATACAGAGAACAAGAAGAAGGACGAACTGAACGAGACAGGGCTGCTCATGGGAGCAGGCGGTATCATCGCAGCAGGTGTGGTGGCAAGCCAACTCTCCAAAGGAGATGAGGAAACGCCCGAAGAAGGAACACAATCCGACGGCACCGAACCTGTCGGTGAAGCATCACATCCTCAGACACAGGCCCAACCCTCTCATCAGGAAGAGGAACCAGTAGTGGAGACGCCACAGACGGAACAGCTGGCTAATGCCAACGAACCGACTCCTATTGCACCCGACCGACCTGGAATTCCTGATAGCCAGACCAGCAGCAATACGACTGACGATTTGTTAGCTGATGTGGAAACCCTGAATCCTGATGAAGAAGAACTCATAGCCGTGGCAGAACATATCGTCAACGACCCAGTTAACGATGACCAGGAATTGGCTGTAGTTGAAGTAACCATGGACGATATCGTCTATACCGAAAACGGCGATGAGTTGGCTATGAACGACCATAACGTAGAGGATAATCTCTATGCAGATACCGAGGTTCTGAACGATTCTGATGCAGTTTCTGAATTGGACAACATTCCAGTTGAAGAAGTGACAGAAATAGACGACATCATCTTCACCGACGACTCAACTGCGGACTTAGGAATGCCTGACTATGAGGCACCTGAAGACATCCTCGCCGACAGCGACGGAATTGACGACATCCTTGCCGACATCTCCTACGAGGCCCCGGACGAATAAGAGGTTTCCTCCCAGTTACGACACAGACTCCCCGCCCATATAGGCAGGGAGTCTGTGTCGTTTTTATTTTGATGTCGTTATAACGTTTAACGTTATAACGATATTCAGAAATAACGAATAAAACGAAATAATCGAAAAGCCTATATGTCGGGTTCAGCGAGAAGGCTATCGGTTAAGTCGTCAAAAGGTGTGATGTCGTCAACAGGAGGACCGTAGACATCAGTAACGATATCGATATCCACATCTTCTTCATCAATAGGTGGCCCTCCATATACGGTGGAAATATCTTCGATTTCATCGTTAGGGTTGACGATATCTACATAGATGTCATCGACAGGAGGTCCATAGACATCAGTAACAATATCGATATCTACATCCTCTTCTTCAATAGGAGGTCCTCCATATACGGTGGAAATATCTTCGATTTCATCGTTAGGGTTGACGATATCTTCATCTGTTACCTCAACGACCACTTCTGTGTTGGTGTCGTTGTTTGCAGGTTGCAGTTCGGTTGGTTGTAATTCGGCTGGTTGCAGTTCGGTTGGTTGCAGTTCGGCGGGTTGCTCTGTAGTGCTATTCCCCTCGTTTTGCGAGTTGCTTGTCAGGTCGGCAATCTTGCCAGTGGCAAAGCCCGAGGCTGCACCGACAATGGATGAGGCAGCCACAACACCCAAATCGATGTCTTTTTGTTTGTCCTGTTCGTTTTCCATAAATTTATTTTAAAAGGGAGTTAAATTAAAAGGGAGTTAAAGTGGAAGTTATAAAGGGAGTTATAAAAGGGAGTTAAATTGGACGATAGTTTTTGTTCGTATTAATATATCTAAAGCTCAATGTTCAATGACCTAATCTTCTTGTAGTGGCAGAGCATGAGACTCCCGTCGTCGTTCCTCAGATGGAATCCGTTGCCTTGGCAGTATCTGAACATTTCGCAGTCGGTGCATTCACCAGTCTTCATCCAGTCGTGGTTTCGATACTTGGCGAAACGGTTCTGCCAGACGTCCCAGAAACTGTCGGTGTAGATGTTGCCTTGGCGGTACTGACTACGTATGCTCAGACAGCCCGAGATGCCGCCGTCGCTCAAAACAGAAGCAGTGGTCAGACCCGCCACACAAGTGAAATGGGTGCGACGAACCAAACCCTCATAATCCCCGAGATACCCTTCGCAAGAGTAGGAGAGCTTGATGCGTTTCTCCCGTCGAGTCTCGACGATGAAATCCAACAGATGCTTGAATTCGTCGTCGCTAAGCACCAACTCGTCGTCGTTCTTGGCCCTTCCCATGGGTATGATGGTGAAACAGCGCCATTTCTTCACTCCTGCCTCAATGAGCATCTGTTTCATGTCGTTGAGATGGGGCAGGTTGCGCCTGTTGACACAAGTGATGACGTCCCAAGAGAGATGTGGCGCTTTTCTGATGTGTCCGATGGCGTTGAAGACATGGTCGTAGTTGCTTTCCGACCTTCTCAGCCATGCGTGGTCTTCCCGTAAGCCATCGAGGCTGACAGCGAGTGATGCAAGTCCAGCAGAAGATAGTTCCGACATCATGTTTGCATCCAGCAGATGGGCGTTGGTGACCATTCCCCAGTAAAAACCTTTGGATGTGAAACTGCGTCCGCATTCCACGATGTCCTTCCGTACGAGTGGCTCACCACCTACTGTGATGACAATTGTCTTGACCTCAGGCTGGTGGAGTCTGATGTCGTCGAGAACTGGCAGAAAGTCGTCTAAGGGCATCTCCTTGATGGCTGAATCCTTTTTGCAGTCGCTGCCGCAATGGCGGCAATTCAGGTTGCAGTTCAAGGTGCATTCCCAGAACAACTGACGCAAGGGATGCACCAGTCTCAGCCTTTCACGATTCCAATAGGCGATTTCTTGGTCTATTTTCTGTAGTTGATTCATAATTTAATGCGCTGGTGGCGCCTCTTTTGTGCTGATGAGCTCAATCTTGAAAATCAGCATGGAATAAGGTTTTATAATGTCGCTCGCCTGTTGCTCGCCGTATGCCAGTTCTTGAGGAATATACACCTCCCAAGTAGAACCCACAGGCATGTGGGTGAGGGCATCGGCAAAGCCTTTGATGACTTGTCTGCATGAAAACTCTGCTGGTGTTTCTTGCTCGTATGAACTGTCGAACACGGTACCGTCCATGAGCCGTCCCTCATAGTGGACTGTGACAATTGATTCCGCAGAGGGTATTTCTCCTGTCCCCTCCTTGATGACCTTGTACTGCACACCGCTGGGCAGAACCCTTATACCCTCTTTGTTCTTGTTCTCTTCCAGGAAAGCCTCTCCTTCTTCTTTGTTGGCCTCATAGCGTCGCGCTTTGACTGCAGCCATCGTCCTTTCTGCAACAGCTTCAGCTTGTTCCATATTCACAAAATAGAATAGCCCTGTGTTATTGTTGTCAAAGGCATCTGTAAATCCCTCCATAAACATATAAAGGCTAATGGATTGTAATGAATCGCTTCCATAAATATCGCTGTTGAGAGATGGAATAATTGTCTCTTTGAGTTGTGTTCCGATTGCCACACCGGCATTGTAGGCCTCTAATTGTTCTCCTTCGTAGAGAGGTTGCGCTAAATCCTCGTCAACACCTGAGCCATATCGGAATCCTTCTTTTATCTCTTCATGTAGGGTGGTGTCAACATTCATCGTGGAGCTCAGATAATCTTTTATCCCTTTGCTGTACGTCATACCCAAGGTGTATGACATGGAGTCATCGATGAGCCATCCTATCTCTTCGTCGGGAGTATTCTCGCCGTGGGGCAGGCAGAAGAGAACCAAAAGGACCACTAATGCCGCACCACCGATGCCCCAAAGGAGATACTTCTGGATATGAGACTCCTTTCTTTCCTTAATGGTTTTTGTGAGAGGTGTTTTTTCCTCTCCATTTGTTTCGTCAGAACTGCTTCCGATTTTTAGAGCCTTCAGCATGTCTTCCACTTTCGCAGTCCTGTCTTCTTTCAGTTTAGCCATGGCGTTGAGAATGGCATTAGCAGTCTGCTCCGACAAATTGTCGGGCAAGCCATTCTGGATGATGCTTTTGTTGATTTCAGTGGAGATAACGGGATCCTTGCCCGTGAGCATGAAGTAGAGGGTGGCAGCAAGGGCATAGATGTCCGCTTCGGGAGTGAAGGTCTTGATGCCCGCATACTGTTCCATAGGCGAGTAGCCGTTGCTGCACCCAACAGCCTTGATGGAGGAGGTGGGGGCACCTTGGGAGCTGTAGTGCTTGGAGAGTCCGAAGTCAATCACCACAGGCTGCCCGTTCTCTCGAATCAGTATATTGTCGGGTTTGATGTCGAGGTGTGTGACCTTGTGCTCGTGCAGATAGGCAATGCTCTTCGCAATTGGGCGGAACAGTTGCAGAGCGTCTTCTTCGGAGAGTTTGCCTTGTGGCGCTTTCCTGACAAATTCCCTCAGACTCTGTCCTTTCACATACTCCATCACGTAGTAGGCTGTGTCGTTAGTTTGGAAATGCTCGTTGACACGGACTATTCCTGGATGATTCAGGCTCAGCTTGTTCAACCTCTTCGCTTCAGTGATGAAACTTTTGAGGCTTTCTGCAATCTCGTCTTTGTTGTTGCTGTTGGTGGTGATGACCGTAGTGCCTCTTCGTTCGTTCATGGAGGAGATGAAATGCTCCTTGATGGCGAACATTGCCTCAATGGGTATGTTGTCCACATTAACGGTAGCCTTGGCCAGGTAGGTTATACCGAAACCGCCTTGACCCAAGGTGGATACAATCTCGTATTTCCTTACTCCGCTGTCCAATATCGTGCCTATAGGCAGGGATTCATTCGTTTTCATCATTTCTTCGGATAAATAGTTTTTGCAATTCTGTGCTTGGTTATTGAGGTTAACGCTTCAAATGCAAAGTTACATGATTCGCATAGACTATCCAAATTATGAGAGAAATAAATGTTCCACATTGACCATTGACTTCGTCTTCAACCCTCACGCTCGGCATAGTGCAAACGAGTATGCCCTCTGCTCTAGCTTAATCGGGTTGTTGGCTTCGCCTAAAATGCTCACGCTCGGCTCTATGCTCTTCTATTCACCTGCCGGGTAATGACCCCGCCCCGCCTTTCAGGCACCCCGCCCCTAAGAGGGGTGGGGAGTTTGGAATGCGGCAAATCACCCTTAGCATCAAAAATAATCCATGAATTGCCCCTGAAATGCCGATAAATGATTACTTTTGCACAGAATACAAAAGACCTAACTATATTATGAAGAAATTTTCCTTACAATTTATGCTTTTGGCATTCTTTCTGCTGTTCAATCATCAGCTTTCTGCCCAGAAACTGACGGTGGAGAGTTTGGAGCAGATAACTGATGTATCAGCTTCGATGTTTGAGTATCAAATGATTGACAACAACGGCAATTATGCCAGTATTGTGAAGGTGATGATTCCCAAGGACGGTGTGAGGTTCGACGGAGGCATGTTGCTTGACCAGAAGAAATGGGATATGGGCGAGTACTGGGTTTGGCTTGCCAAAGGCGCCACCAAACTGATTATTCGTGTTCCTGACCAACTTCCATTGGAGGTAAACTTCCGTGACTATGGTCTTGTGGTGGGTTCCAAAAACACGTACCGCCTTGTTGTCTCTGATCCTTCTGAAATGCAATCGCAGTTGCCAGTTTCTGGTTTCACAGTGAGCGGGGTTTCATTCCGCATGGTTCATGTGGAAGGAGGTACATTCCAAATGGGAGCGACAGGCAAGCTGGCCGATGAAGCTGACAGCAATGAAAAAACTGTTCATAGTGTGTCGCTACGTAGTTACCTGATAGGCGAGACGGAGGTGACACAGGAGTTGTGGGAAGCTGTGATGGGCAGCAATCCCTCGCGACACAAAGGAGAGGAGTTGATGCTCGATAATGTTGGGAAGTTACCTGTGGAGAATGTAAGTTGGGACGACTGCCAGCAGTTCATCAAAAAACTGAATACTCTCACGGGAAAGGTCTTCCGTCTGCCTACTGAGGCGGAATGGGAGTATGCCGCTCGAGGTGACAACCAAAGCCGTGGGCACAAGTACTCTGGCAGCGATAAGTTAGACGATGTAGCATGGTACAGTAATTTTTTCATGCCCATGCCTGTAGGTGAGAAACAGCCCAATGAGTTGGGAATCTATGACATGAGCGGCAACGTTTGGGAATGGTGCGAAGACTGGTTTGGAGCTTACGATGATTCTCCCCAAATGAATCCGAAGGGTTCGAAACAAAAGATATGTCGAGTGATACGTGGAGGCAGTTACGACGACTATGCAAAAGACTGCCGTGTCTCCAACCGCAACTGTAGCCAACAAGATATCCCCGATGGGCATCTCGGCTTACGTCTCGCTATGTAGAAAACGAATATATCTTACGGTGTGAAAAAGACATCAAACAGGCTAAATATGGTACGAGAAGGCTGCAGCACAAGGTCACGAAAATGCCAAGAATGCGCTCAAAAGACTCAATGGGAATTAATAGCGACAGCATTTAAGAGCATTGGTCATGTACAAAAGTTCGTTTCGTCAACAAAACCCGCAGGTTCGTCAAGGAAAGCTCCAGATTTTTGGAGTTTACTTTT
>JAFXVU010000067.1 GCA_017534705.1 Bacteroidaceae bacterium | reverse complement strand
CGGCCTCCTTGGAAGTCGATGAAGTAGGGGATGCCCTCTTTGACCATCACGTTGCGCGCTTGGAAGTCGCGGTAGAGGAAGGCCTGAGGCTGTGTGTTGGCCAGTGATTCTGCAAGACGGTCGAAATCCACTTGCAGTTTGAGTTCGTTGAACTCCACGCCTACAAGTTTCAGGAACATGTATTTGAAGTAGTTGAGGTCGAACATGCAGCTTTGCTCGTCCATCCGCTGCGAGGGGAACAGCACACTGGTGTCGAGACCCTTCACACCCTCGAACTGCAATCGTGGCAGTTGGCGGATGGTGGCGTGTAGGAGTTGCTCCTCTTCGTCGTTGTAGTCGCCACCGCGCTTGCGTCCCTGACCAATAGCATCGAACAGAGACAGGTTGCCCAAATCTTCCTGGATATAAACCAGGTTAGCGTCATCGACTGCCAGCACACGCGGCGTGGGCAGTTGATGGGATTCGAAACAGCGCGCTATCTCCACGAAGGCACGGTTTTCTTCCTTGTTGGTGCCTTCCACACCAATCAAAGTCTGACCATCAGGCGCAGTGAGACGATAGTAGCGACGGTTGCTGCCAGCGGCGCTCAAAGGCTCAATGGAAGGCTCTTGGCCGAAGGTGCGGCGGTAAAGGACTTTGAGTGATTGGGACATATTGTGTGATTGCTTTTTGCTTTTCGAGTCAATGATTAGACTTTACTAGTAACTAACAGCCAAAAATAAACTACTGGAAACTAAAAACTCTACTCCTTTTGTCGCCAGATACCGGTAATTTTCGACCTGACTGCCACGACATTGATGATAGAAACCACAACGAGAAGGACAATGCCGACGCAGAGCGCTATCATCATGGAAGGCCGTTGCATGTTGGGGAAGAACGACTCAAGCATCCTGAGATAGACCTCACGAACAACTATCAGTAGCACCCATGCCAAAGCGAACACCAGGATGTTGAGACCTACGGTGAGCAGTTGGTAGGGCAAGGAGACCTTTCCCGGTGAGTAGCCCAGCAAGAGCAGGTTCTGAAGTTTGGTGGTGTTCTTCTGCACCAGCAGATAAACGCTGAGCATGAGAATATAGAATGAGAGGATGCTGATGAGCAGACCTACCGACATGACGATGCCGATGATAATCTTCAGCACGTAGTTGGTCTTGCTGGCTTGCAGCTTGTCGGTGTCGGTCTCGTAATTGTGGTCGCGGATAAAGGTGGTGATGGCCTCGTCGGTGGGGTTGTCGACTTCCATGATGATGCGCTGGGCATCTTTCTGGTCACCGCCGGCGTAGTTCTTGTTGGCCCAGAGCATGAAGTCCTGAGGAACTAGGATGGTGTTGAGCCTGGAACTGAATCCTGCGATTCGTCCGTCAAAGTTATCCACATGGCCGTTGCCGGCAATCTGAATCCGAAGTTTGATGGCTCCGAGTATGCCCGCCGACAGTTTTGGAAGGCTTCGGCTCTGTGCGAATCCGAAGTTGTAGAGGTCGAGATAGTTCTTGGGCAGTACAATAGGAATGGTGGTTTCGCCTTCCCTGTAACCCCATTGCTCCGACTTCACGTCGACGAACTCGTCTGGCACCGATTCAAAGAACATCTCGGTGGAGAATTTAGAGAATCCCTCGATGTCGAAGCTTGCCCTCACATTGTAGTTGGAAGGGGTGAACAAGCCCACACGCTTGGCGAAGTCCTGCCGCTTGATGTCCTTGATCTCGTCATCAGTGAAAGCTCCCGACTTGCCGATGATGCTGCCGAGGGTTCCCACCTTCTTGTTGAGAATCATGTAGTCAGACTTCATGAGGCTGTCCTCACTGTCATAGACGGTCTGTATGTCGTTGTAGAATTGCACGCCCAGCAGGATGATGAGCATACCCACAAGATTAGCGAAGAAGAATCCCGCGAACTGCGGTATGCTGATGTGCTGCCGCAGTAGTTTCCATACCAGTTTCATAGTTTGAATATCTGATTATAATCCAGTTCGATATGTTTCCCAATGCTGGTGGTGACCACGCCGGCACCTTGCCTCTTAGCCTCTTCGGTGAGCAGGTTGCCCATGATGAGAGCATTGGCGTCGTCGAGGTGGCTGATAGGCTCATCGACAAAGATGAAGTCAAAGGGCTGGCACAATGTCCTGATGAGCGCCACACGCTGTTGCTGACCGAACGACATGAGTTGAAGCGGAGTGTCTATCTTGTCGCTGATGCCGAGCATGTCGAACCATTGTACGATGGTCTTTTTCTTCTGGTAGCCAGTCAGTTTGTTTTTGATCAGCACGTTTTCCATCGCGGTGAGTTCTGGGAAGAGCCTCAGTTCCTGCCATAACAAAGCGATGTGCTTGCGGCGTATCTTGGTCCAGTCTTTCTGGCGTAGTTCGGCTATGTTCTTGTCATCGAAGAGTATCTCGCCACGGTAGTCGTTACGGTATCCGAAGACGTAGCTGCAGAGCGACGACTTGCCTGTACCTGAGTTGGCTTCTATCAGGTAAAGTTTGCCTTTCTCGAGAGTGACGTCTTGCCGCCAGATGTCGCTGACGATGTCGCCGCGGTTGAGAAAGACGTTGGGCATAGTCGATTTCAGTTGAATAGTGTTCATTTTTGTGTCTGAGTACTAATTAATTGTGCGTACTTGTAAATGTCTAAGTACTAAGTTGATGCTTATCTGCTGATTGATGATGTCCTTTGAGTTCTGACTGAATGTCTGATGAGTTATTGCAGGAAATTGTCTATCAGGTTGTTTATGATGAATTTCAGCACGTTGACATCCTTGTTCGACAATTGGACAGCCACTTCCATGTTCTCGGCCTCTGTGAAACTGACTGAGACGCCTTCGAAAGCTTGTGCAAGCATGGAGAAGTAGGGGATGCCAGCAGCTCCTTGCTCTGCCTTGGCCAGTTCCTGAAGGTTGATAAAGACAAAGAGTCGAGAGTCGCGTATCTCGTCCTTCATGTCTTTGAGGCTACTCAGCCCTGTACCTGCAAGTGTGGATTGAACGAGTGAAGGTGCCGAGGTGAAGTATAGTTCGTCTGGTCGTGTTCCCCAGTAGAAGGTCTGGCCGTCGGCGGTGAGTCTGTACTGCTTGTCGCCCGATGGCGTCATAGTCAGTCCGTACTCCTGCATGGATGAGGTCCAGTAATCGACATCGGCGAGGAAATCCTGGTTCTTGGTTTGTGCGGCCACCATATAAGGTACGTCAAGGGTGTTTGTATTGATGGTGGGGATAGTTACCATGATGTCTCCATCGATGCTCTTAATCATCTTTTCAATGTCAATGGCGCGTTCTACTATGAAGAGTTCTTGCTTCAGATTGTCATTCTTTTTCATCTGTTCTAGCAACCATTCTCCATTGATGCCTGCACTGGCCCAAAACCAAAGATTTGAGTTTGACTTTTCTATGTATAAACCTTTTATTTTCTTGGTATTTGTGTTGATTTGTTTAAGTAATTCTTGAAGTTTGTCATTCTGGCTTGAAATGCTCGATTTCAGTTTCAATTTCCCATTGAGGAATTGAAGCGAGACATTGACATCGACCTCGGATAGGCGTACACCTTTTGGGATGATTTGAGTGTAGGCGCCAAGGATGTTTTGGGGTAGGGCCGACAGTGATGCTGACAGGGCGATGTCTCCATCTGTTTTGCTGAGTTTCTCTCCCTGCTCTGTAGCGATGTAACTGTCTTTCTTGTTTTGATGAAGCAGCTTGGTGATGGCGTCCTTGGGATTGTAAAAACCGTCGGTTGGCATCATAACGACAAGTGTTTGGTCGTTGAAAGCTGTATGAAGTTCACCGAATAGTTTGGTCCAGTAGATGCCTTCTTTCTCTGTGGGTTTCTCACTGACACCGTTTTTCGCCATCTTGGTCATGAATTCATTGACCTTTTCTTTGTCTGCCACTTTGGCCACTAGGCCGAAAGAGTTGTCTGGGGTGGTGAAGAGGTAGACTTTGCTACGGAAGTCAATGCCCATTTTCTTGGGCGACTCAAGGTAATCGGCCACATTGTCTAACTCATCTCCGGAGACCAAGCCAGAAAGGTTCTTTTTTAATTTATCGGTCAGATTCAATTCGCTCAGGCCGCTTTTGTCAACGATGTTGGCAACATCAATGGCGGTCACCATCTTTGCATCTGAGGGAATGGCGCAAAGGTAGTTATCGTTGCTTGGTTTGAACAGGAAAATGGCCACAAGAATACCTACAATCAAGACTATAAGTCCTAATAGGCTCAGGAAAATTTTCTTTTTCATGATGATGATGGGTTTGATGGATTTGAAGAGCTTTGGTTATCTTAAAACATTCACTATTACTATTTTTTTAGGAGGTCGGGACGTAGGCGTTGGGTTCGTTCGAGCGCTTGTTGCAGTTCCCAGTCCTTGATTTTTGCCTCGTGTCCGGAAAGGAGAATATCTGGCACCTGCCATCCTTTGTAGTCGGCAGGACGTGTATAGACGGGGGCGGCGAGGAGGTTGTCCTGGAAGGAGTCGGAGAGAGCGCTCTGCTCGTCACCAATGGCTCCCGGCAACACGCGGACGATGGCGTCGGTCATACAAGCCGCGGCGAGTTCTCCTCCAGTGAGAACGAAGTCTCCTATGCTCACTTCTTTTGTAATGAGGTGCTCTCTGATGCGGTAGTCAACGCCCTTGTAGTGTCCGCAAAGTATGATGATGTTCTTCTTCAGTGACAGTTCGTTGGCCATCGGTTGGTCGAACTGTTCACCGTCAGGTGTGGTGAAAATGATCTCGTCGTAGTCTCGTTCTGCCTTGAGCTTGGCAATGCAGTCGTCGATAGGCTGGCACTTCATCACCATGCCGGCGAATCCGCCGAATGGGTAGTCATCTACCTTTCGGTGCCGGTCGGTGGAGTAGTCTCGCAGGTTGTGGATGTGTATCTCGGCGATGCCTTTCTTCTGTGCCCTGCCAATGATGCTTTCGTTCATGAATCCCTCAATGAGCTCGGGAATCACAGTCAGTATGTCGATTCTCACTGATGTCTTGGGTTTATAATGTTTATGGTTGTTTGGATGAAGCAAAACCTTCTTCACTCCTGTTGTTTTTTTGCGGCCGCGACAGGCGCGTTTCCACGTACTGAATGCAAAATTACTAAAAAAAACGCGGAAATGATTCTTGAGTCAATTATTTTAAGAAGTTTGTGTCACTTTTGAGTCTTTTTGACGAAAAAAACACTGATATTTGTCAAATTTGGGAGAAAAGGACATGATAAATTTTTTTAGGAGTATAAAAATTCTTAACTTTGCACTTGTGAAAAAATATGGGGACAACGACATCATTACGTCAGAAAAATCGTCTGTTCATTTATGAAAAGGGTTTTATTTAAAAGCGTTTTAGGTGTTCGTTGTTGTAATTGTGTGTGTATCAATCAGTTCAATGGCTGTTTTTCAGACATTGGATGAACTAAAGGTATACTCTTAAAGGTAAAAAGCGGTTTTTATGAACGCTACAATTCTTAAATTCAGCAAATTCAAAATTCTCAACAGGTATATAGTTTGGGGATTCGACTTGATTATCTCATTGTCGTCTCTCCTTCTCAGTTTCTTGTTTATTAATTATCTGCTCAATGTGACCTTGGCTATAGGTCTGATTTGGCAGTTGCTGTTAGTGGGTGCCATTGCCACGGGGTTCTGGACTTTTCTTTTCAGGGTTCATGATGGCGTAATACGTCACACGACTACAGTAGAGATGTTCAGAATCGTAAAGGCGATGTTTTTCAAGTCATTGACTTTGCTCATCTTCTCATCTTTCGGTTTCTTTGGCTTCTCGCATATTTCGTTTCACGTCTACGCCATCATCATCGGAGATTTCTTCATATCTTTGGTGCTTCTCATACTCTGGCGCATTCTTATACAAAGTTTCTATCATTATGTGCTCCAGCACACTGAGAAAGCTGTGCTCAATACACTTGTTTACGGCACAGGTGAGGACTCGCTGAAGATTGCCAGCTTCCTGAAAGGGGTGAATGGCAAGTATCGTATGCTTGGCTTCATCAGCCGCCACCCCAAGCGCAACCGTTACCGTATCTACGACACTCCTATCTATTATGGCGCAGATATCGAGACTATCGACAAGTTGGTGCGTAGTCTGAGCATCGACTGCATGATGTTCGCCAACAGCGACGATTTGAAGAAAAACGACGACCTCCTGAATTATGGACTTGAGAACAAGTTGAGCATGCGCATTGTTCCCACCTCTGAGATGACTGGTGAGTACGCTGAGTCGCAGTTGCGCTCTATTCAGATTGAAGACCTTCTGGGGCGTGACGAAATCAAGATTGACCTAGACGAGATACGACGAGTTCTCAAAGACAAGGTCGTGATGGTGACTGGTGCCGCAGGCAGTATTGGAAGTGAGTTGTGCCGTCAGTTGATTCACTTTGACATCAAGCAGCTGGTGGTGGTTGATTTCTCTGAAACAGGTGTTTACAACATCGATATGGAACTTCGTTGCGACCTGAAAGCCAAGAACGTGTATGCTGTTATCGCTGATGTCCGCAACCGGGATCGGGTGGAGACGGTAATCAAACGCACTCAACCCGATATCATTTTCCATGCCGCTGCTTACAAGCATGTACCCCTTATGGAGAGTTATCCTTGCGAGGCGGTCATCGATAACGTTCTTGGAACGAAGAATGTGGCTGACATGGCCTTGAAGTATCATGTGGATAAATTCGTGATGATTTCGACCGACAAGGCCGTGAAACCGAGCAATGTCATGGGAGCCACCAAACGTGTGGCGGAAACTTATGTCCAAAGCCTCGGAAAGGCTGAACTGGACGGAAAGGTAAAAGGAAGCACAGCTTTTGTCACCACCCGTTTTGGCAACGTGCTGGGCAGTAACGGCAGTGTGATACCCCTTTTCCGCAAACAAATAGAAAAGGGAGGGCCTGTTACGGTGACACATCAAGACATCATACGCTATTTCATGTCCATACCTGAAGCATGCCGACTGGTGTTAGAGGCTGTGTATCTTGGCACTGGTAACGACCTCTTCGTTTTCGATATGGGTGAACCAGTGAAGATAGACTACTTGGCCCGCAAGATGATTGAGCTCAGTGGTCTCAGACCCGACATCGATATCAAGATTGTCTATACAGGTCTGCGACCAGGTGAGAAACTTTACGAAGAGTTGCTCTATCAGAAAGAGAATACTATTCCCACCAACCACAGTAAGATTTTCCATGCCAAAACCATCAGCTATGATTATGACGAGGTGTCGGGATTAGTTGACAACCTTATCAGCACAGCAAAAGATTTCGACAAAGTGGAAACCGTTAAAATCATCAAGGCTATCGTGCCCGATTATAAGAGTCAGAACTCCGTTTATGAGAAACTCGATAGCCCTCAAGAATCTGAAACTAAAAAAGAACAAGATAAATGAAAAAGACTATTTTACTGACCTTTTTCCTGTTGCTTGGCTCCTTGCCTTTGCTCGCACAGGTGGAAGAGACTCAGTTTGCCGACCCCAATGACCGACTGGTCACAATCAAATCCAAGTTCACAGACAACTTCTTCGTAGAGTTGCACGCTGGTAGTTATATCTCTTGGGGTACCAACCTCAAGTATACCCCATTTTTCAAGCGTTTCAACCCTGCTGGAGGTATTGCGGTCGGTAAGTGGTTCAACCCCTACATTGCCCCAAGGCTTCAGTTCATGTGGGGTAAGAATAAAGCACAACTGTTAGGTCCCAAGCGAAACTATGGATTCCATTCTGTGGCCGCTACTGGCGATGCTGTGATGAGCATCTCGAACCTCTTATTCAGGTATAATCCTAAAAGATGGGTCGACGTCCAGCTCATACTTGGAGTTGGTGCTGAGTATACATTCGGCTTCGATGACATGTATTGGAACGTGAACAATTTCTATTATAACGACGCCAATAAGATTCACCTGTCACTCCACTCTGGCCTTGGTCTGAAATTCAGGGTCAGCCAGTCTGTGGACCTTGGTGTGGAAAGCGTGGTAACATTCTCCGGTAACACCTTCGACGGCGGTTATCGTGGAAAGGGCTACGACGGCCATGTCAACGTCATGGCTACAGTGGGCTATCGCTTCCTAAATAGTACAGGCAGCCATCTGATGACTTTCAAGGGCCGTCGCTACATGACCTCATACCATCACAAACGAGCTAAGGTTAGAAAGATTTCCAATGAGTATATTGCGATAGTCGCTACTGACGACAGAAATAGAATCCAATCGACTGCTTACTTCACTCCTGATTCCATGTCGCTCGACGACAATGCAAGAAATGTAGTGGAAGAAGCCGTGAACAAGTTCCGCGAGAACAACAGTAGTGTGAAGATCTATTTGACAGTGAAAGACACTCCTCCAACTAATCTGTCCTTGTTCCTTCTTCGCGCCAAGTCTATAAGGGAAGAAATGATGGACAAGTATGTCGTCCCTGCCGGAAGTATCATGATTGAGAGGAATCCTGAAGTGGTTAAGACGCTTGATCCCGAGAAGGTGGCGGTAGTGGTTTATATTGATGACAAACCTGGCTCGATCAGCGAGTCAACGACTGGAGTTTCTCTCACAGAACAAAGGCCTGCAGTGCAAACTCGTCCTGTTTTATCGGAACAGCCAACCAGCAAACGGTCTGCGAAAGCCGAAAAGAAGTTGAACAAAGAAAGAGAGAAGGCTCAGAAGAAGTCTAGCAAAGAAGCGGAAAAAGCCCAGAAGAAGTCTAGCAAAGAAGCGGAAAAAGCCCAGAAGAAGTCTAACAAAGAGGCTGAGAAAGCCCAGAAGGAATCTCTGAAGGAGCAGAAACGTCAGGCTAAGAAACATTAATTGAACATGGCACGTGTATTGTTATCGCTTGCCCACATGAGCGGAGCGGAGCGTGATTTTGTGAAAGAGGCCTTCGACACCAATTGGGTGGTGCCTCTTGGCCCAAATGTCAATGGATTTGAGAACGACCTAGAGCAGTGGCTTAATCAAAAGAGCGACCATGAGAATCATGTGGTGGCATTGAGCGCCGGTACTGCAGCCATTCATTTGGGATTGGTCATGCTGGGCGTGGAAAAGGGTGATGAGGTAATTTGCCAGAGTTTCACTTTTGCCGCATCTGCCAATCCCATCACTTACCAGGGGGCGACACCAGTGTTCGTTGATAGTGAGGCCGACACATGGAACATGGATCCTGAACTTCTGGAGGAGGCCATTGTCGACCGCATCCGTAAGACTGGGAAAAAACCCAAGGCTATCATTCCTGTCTATCTCTATGGTAATCCTGCAAAAATCAACCAGATTATGGCTGTGGCTGGTAAATACGATATACCAGTACTTGAAGACTCTGCCGAGGCGATGGGGTCAACATACGATGGCTTTCATTGCGGCACTTTCGGCCGTTTCGGTGTGATGTCGTTCAATGGCAACAAGATGATTACCACAAGTGGTGGTGGAGCGTTGATATGCCGCAGCAAGGAAGATGCCGATAGAGTGAAATTCTATGCCACACAAGCTCGTGAGAACTATCCTTACTACCAACACGAGCGAATTGGATATAATTACCGCTTGAGCAATGTCAGCGCTGGAATTGGCCGCGGCCAAATGAAAGTGCTCGACCAGCATATAGCCCGTCGTAACGAGATACATCGTATGTATGTCTCCATGCTCTCAGGAGTGGAAGGCATCAGTGTGAAGGAGCCTAAGGCTGACAGACCTATCAGCCCCAATTATTGGCTTACCTGCATCTGTGTGGATGATACAAAAAAGGAAGGTAAGGACTACAGCGCTTTGTCTGCGTTGTTGGCTAGTCACGACATCGAGACCCGTCCGTTATGGAAGCCTATGCATCTGCAACCTGTCTTCTCTCAGGCTCCAGCCTATGTCAATGGTGTGTCGGAGAGGATGTTCAATTTAGGACTTTGTCTGCCATCTGGTCCTATGGTCTCAGATGACGATGTGGAGCGCATTGTGGGGCTCATTAAGGATTTTGCCTGTCATTGACCATTGGGCTTAATTGTTTCCTAGTGGTCTTTGCACATTGAATATAGAGCATTCATGTTGGATGAGGTCAAACTGAGGACGCTGTTTCTACATCTATTGCGTTCTGCTATATGGGAGACCAAGGCCGACACGAGTTTGTTGCCGATATCAGACTCTGAGTGGCAATGGGTTTATGCCACAGCGACGAGGCACACTATGATGTCGGTGGTTTTTGATGCTGTCGCGGCTCTTCCTGATTCATTGAAGCCTGAAGCACGTCTCATGACAATATGGGCTGAAGTCGTCACACAGCAGGAAAAAGAGCATCTAAAGCAGCTGCGTGCTGTTAATTATCTATATGGACGATTCCTGTCATCTGGCATCACACCAGTGGTGTTGAAAGGCTTGGTTTTGTCGTCATGTTATCCTTGTCCTCGTCACCGTTTCTCAAGTGACATCGACCTTTTCTATGGTTCTGTGGACCGCAAGCGTGCGGCTGATGAAGTTATAGAGGGGTGGGGGATTCCTGTTCAGAGAACACTCAACGAGGAATCGGCTTTTATGGTCGGAAATGTTGTGGTGGAGAATCATGGACACTTGTTCTTGAGTCACAACCCGTTGGTCAAGTCCTCTGCGAGGAAGCGTTTGCAAGAAGCGTTGTCATCAGGTGATTCCTATTGTCAATCTGATATATTGGGGTCTGACATCACTACACTTCGTCCCACATTGACCTTGCTGCTGTTGGTTTGCCACAGTTACAAGCATGTCATCAATAGCGGGATAGGTTTACGACAGTTGACCGATATCGCTCTCTACCTGAAGAAAGAACACATCTGCATCCATCGTGAGGAATTCTCTCGTTGGATTTCGGATTGGAAAATGACAAGCTGGACACGTTGTCTGATGACTGCACTCATCCGCCACTTAGGTATGCCCCCTGAGTATTCACCTGTGGAGCCTTGTGGTCAGAAAGCCCCCGACACACTGATGGATGAGATATGGCTGACCGCTAATTTCGGTAAGGGCGACAATCGCTTTACAGATACAGGTCAAACTGTGTCTCGTAAGACTACCATAAGGCGTCTTTTGCACAATTACCGCCTTTTCGCTCATCATTCATTCGGCGAAGCTACAGGTTCACTCCTCCTGTTGGTTTATAACAGGTTGAAAGAAAACCTTACAAAAGGAAAATAATAATAGACTCTCAACGAGTTTCACACCAGCACTTCATAGGAAGCGCAAATACAGTTGTGGATTCAATATGTTTAGGAAATTAAAAACTAAAGAAAATATGAAAACATTTGTAAGATTATGTTGTTTGTTTGTCATCGTCATGATGACATCATGTGTAAAACGAGGTGACTACATCTATCTCCAGGATATGGACGAAAAACTGGAATACCCTGTAGTTCAGAAGTATGAGACCGTGATTCAGCGTGATGACAAACTAAGCATCAAGGTGAGTTGCAAGAGTCCTGAACTTGCTCTTGCGTTCAACATCTTCGGCGAGAGCGGATTCGTTGTTGGTAATGATGGCTCAATCCATGCCAATAATACCAATATGTCTGCCGATTCACGCGTCAGTGGTTACACAGTGGGTGTGGATGGCAATATCACTTTCCCGATGTTGGGCAAACTTCATGTTGAAGGTTTGACACGCAAGCAGTTGATTGACTTGATTACTCAGAAGATTGTTGACATGGAGTTGCTCAAGGACCCCATTGTTATCGTCGAGTTCCTCAATCTCAAGATATCCGTTTTGGGTGAAGTTGGTCATGTAGGAACCATCAGCCTTCAGGGCGACCGCTTCACAATACTAGATGCGCTCGCTGCCTCTGGCGACCTCACGACCAATTCGCGTCTTGACCGTATCGGTGTGATTCGAGAGTACGGTGATAGCCGTCGCATCTACTGGAACGATATTCGTTCTAAAGATATCTTCCTCTCTCCTACATTCTATTTACAACAGAACGACATTATTTATGTGGAGCCCACTAGCAAGAGAGTTCGACAGGAAAACCGTACAAACCTTTACATGCTACAGTCTATCTTTGGTTTTGTCACTTCCACAATCTCGCTGATTCTGCTCTTCAACAAACTATAGTTTCTGAATTCATAATTCCTCTATTTCATCTCCTTTTGAATTATACTCAGTTTTAATATAGGTTATTGCACAGATTTATTCCCAAAAGTTAAAGACAAGATATGGTAAAATTAAGTGACAATCAGGATTTGGCACCTGAGAAAACCACCGTCAGCAAAGGGTTGAACATCAATCCTATTGACATTGTCAAATATTTGCTGGTCAACTGGTTCTGGTATGTCATCTCTTTCGCGCTGTTCTTCGGTTACACCTGGTATAAGTATTCTACCACTCCCTTCTCTTATTCTTGCCGTGGTTCGGTGATTTTCAAGAACTTAGGTGTTGTGGCAGGTATGGACCGTTTCCGTAACTATACCTCTTCGGTCAATATCTCCAATGAGATACTTCAGTTCAAGTCTACCAAACTGATGCACGATGCAGTTGTGGCACTACATGCCGAGGTGAGCTACACCGTAATGGACTATATGCGCCTCAAGGAGCTATATACTCAGTCGCCAGTGAAAATCACCTTCCACGATGTGGATGAGAGCATGGTGCTGAGCCTGAAGGTGACACCAATATCCAAAACAAAGGTAAAACTGTCGGATTTCTCAATGGGCACTAGTCCTGACCTCATCGCGAAGTTAGGTACTACAGTGAAGACGCCGATAGGTATTATCACTATTACGCCCACACTGTATTATTCTTCCGACTGGTACCGCACACCAATCACTGTGACGAAGAAGAACGTTAATGCTTTCGTGAGCGAGATTTCTCCAAAACTGGTGATCACACAGGCAGAGATTTCCGACCCACGTAGTGCTTTGATGGGTACGTCCATCACATCTTCGTCTATTCTTAATATGACGCTCACCGACTACTCTGCTGTCAGAGCTGAGGACATCCTCAATATGCTGATTACTTTCTACAACGAGCAAACTATCAGGGACAAGAACATGGCCGCTGTGACTACATCCAACTTCATCAACGAGCGTTTGGAGATTATTTCCAAGGAGTTGAGCGGTGTGGAGAGCGAGATAGAGCAATATAAGGTTTCGCACAATCTTGTGGATATCGGTTCTGAGGCCAACACTGCTCTGTCCGAGCGAAATGTCTATACCAATCAGACCAAAGACCTTCTGATTCAGGCCGCTCAGGTCAATGCCATGCGTGATTACTTGGCAGACCCTTCGAAGGACATGGAGCTTATACCTACCAACACAGGTATTGGCGATGGTATGGTTGAGTCGCAGATTGCTCAGTACAACAATGCCAAGATGCGACGCGACAAACTCTTGGAGGAGAGTAGCGACAAGAACCCTGTGGTTCAGGAGTTGAACAAGTCGTTGCAAGCCATGAAGCAAGGTATCATTCGCGCTGTGGACAATAAGAACAACAACCTCTCAGTGCAATTGAGTAATATCCAAGGTCGTGCAGGTGAGGCTCGTTCCCGTGTGTCGAGTGTTCCGAAAAAGCAACGTGAGATGTTGGGCATCGAGCGCCAGCAGCACATCAAACAGGAACTTTACCTCTACTTGCTCAACAAACGCGAGGAGAACGAGTTGGCTCAGGCCTCAACACAGTCCGATGCCCGTATTGTCGAGCCTGCACGAGGAAGCGATGTCCCTGTTTCTCCTATCTTGGGTAAAGACTTAAGCCAAAGCGCCATGTACGCTTTCATGATACCGACGGCATGCTTGCTGTTCTTCATGTTCTTCGATACCCGCATCAAAGACCGTAAGGACATCGAGGACCTCACCACTGTACCTTTCCTTGGTGAAATACCTAATGACAGGAACAAGGCGAAACTCAACAAACTGGGTGTGAAGAGCAAGGAGAGCATTGTTTCCGTGAAAGCCCAAGGGCGTGACCTTATTTCTGAGGCCTTCCGAATCATCCGTACCAACATGGATTTTATGAGGGTCAATAGCAAGGACATGAAGGTTGTCACCTTCAGTTCTTTCGGTGCCTCATCTGGTAAGACATACATCTCGAGCAACCTTGCCGCTACTTTCGCCCAGACAAATAAGAAAGTGGTGTTGGTTGACCTCGATATCCGTAAGGGAACGCTGACCTCTGCCATGAGAGGACGTAAGGCGTCAGGTGTGACAACCTATCTCACAGGGCATGCCACCGTTGACGAGATTATCCAGAAAGACGCACTTGGTGAAAATCTCGATGTGGTTACTGCTGGTTCTGTGGCTCCTAACCCCGCGGAATTGCTGTTGAGTGACGGTCTGGACAAGTTAATCAATGAATTGAAGGAACGCTACGACTATGTGTTCCTCGACAATGTGCCTTATGGACTGGTGGCTGACGCTGCGATTACAAACCGTGTGGCAGACTTGACCATCTTCGTTATCCGTGTGGGTCGTCTCGACCGTCGTATGATGCCGGAGATTGAGAAAATTTACAAGAGTGGAAAGTTGAACAACATGTGTCTGATTCTCAATGGTTCCATTATCCGCCAGTTGGGTTACAGTTATGGCT
>JAFXVU010000066.1 GCA_017534705.1 Bacteroidaceae bacterium | reverse complement strand
TCATTGAACATTGACCGTTGACCATTAGATAAAATGCTCACGCTCAGCATAGCGTACTCAAGAAAGGCATCCGTTGTTTCGACGGATGCCTTTGGTTTTAATTGAGTTACCCTCGGTAAGAGGTCCTAATAGTGAGAAATTCCTTATCTACTGATAAAGACTTTCCGGGTAGACCCATTGGCACTCTTTTCGATGCAGAGGCCATGAGGCTGTTCCGTCAGTCGTCCTTGCAGGTCGTAATAAGTCTTAGGACCATCTTCATCGTCGGATTCCACATTCCTGATAGCCGAACTCTCATTGTCAATCATAAAGATGTAAGTGTTCAGGCTTCGCGCTGGCATGCTGACGGTAATGTCACTTACTGGTTCATCTATTTCGATAGGAATTTCCTGACAGAGATCCTCAATGCTATTGCTGGTAGACAGCAAGTGAGTGCCGCTTTTCACTTTATAAGGCAATCTGAGTCTCAGATTGTAGCTTGTCTTGGTTGTGTCGATAGCCATGACAATCAGCGAGTCGCCCTTGATGTAGGCGGAGTTCTCAAAAGCGCTCTCGGTACCTGTAGCCATACTGGAGGTGGTGCCAAGTCGGGTAGAACCAGTGACATGCTTGGCGAAGTGCGACATGACGTAAGCCCTTGGAAGCAACCTGTTCTTCTTATTCTCAACGCCATACTTGGCCTCACCTGTACCTACAAAAGCCCAGTGAGCACGCATGTACCAGTAGATATAACCTGTACAACCAGCCAACATGCATTCGTTCAGTTCCTCAGCGAAAAGCAATTGCTCATGCCAGTTAGGCAGACGGCTGGCATAGTCGGTGACAGAGTGCTCTGTCATCCATACTTCCTTACCGTATTTAGCAGCCAAAACAGCAGCGCTCTTCATGTTTCCAAGTGGTGGATGCCCATAGAGGTGACCGGCAATGATGTCAATGTGTTCACGAGCTATTGGGTCAGTCAAGAGTTTGTTGGAATAACTGGGGTCAAAACCCAATGGCTCAGCACTGATGAGGCGCACACCATACTTCTCCTTGTCGAGTTTGTCGGCATAACCCTTCACCAAATCAAGTTGCTGCTGGGGCGTGTAGAGACAACCAGAGTAGTCAACCCACCAGTCAGGTTCGTTCTGGATAGACACAGCATCGACCTGAACACCGTTCTTGTTCATGTATTCCAGGAAGGTGTTGAGCCATGGGAAGAACTTTTCGTAGCAGTCCTTACGCAACTCGCCGCGTTTATTGCCCTGGCTGTCGCTATTGCCGCCCTGGGCTGTACCATTGGTCTTGTAGTCACCTGGTGGAGACCAAGGAGTTCCGAAGACCAATGCTCCTCTTTTCTTGGCTTCCTTGGCTGAGGGAAGTGAACCATGCCAGTCGTAAGGGGTGTCCCATCCGATGTCTGAGGCATTGATGTCACCCTTGAAGTTAGGTGAGATTTCCATGCGCATGATGTTCAGACCCACCTTGGATGAAGGTCCATAGAGCAGTCTGACTGGACCTGTGTCACTGCCGTAAGGGCACATAGCGCCATCGCAAGCAGCAGCGCCGAAGCCAGTCACCGTCTGATAACGCACATCCCGCACCACGACCGTAATGGCTTGTGCATGGATAGCGGTAGCGACTACCAGCGAAATCAATGTTAGTAATAATTTTCTCATAGGCTTGATATTTATGCTTTTGCTCTGCAAATTTATAAAATACAAAAGAAAATTAAAAGTCATAGAATGAGAAAAATCATCTCCACCTCAAGGAATAAGTAGAGTTTTTACATATTCAAAAACAATTGTAACACTTGAGGAAAGACGACACTTATGAACGGTCTGTCTTCAATGCCGTTTTATAAAGCAACATATTCATATCGGAATATGTAAAGCGAAATAAACTAAGCGGAAGGAATATGGGGGAAATGCCTAAAAAAGAATAATCGCTGAAACCTATAGGTTTTAGCGATTATCATTGTGTTAAGCTCGTACCCAGAGCCGGGGTCGAACCGGCACGGGTTGCCCCACTGGTGTTTGAGACCAGCGCGTCTACCGATTCCGCCATCTGGGCTTAAAGCGAGTGCAAAGTTATGAGTTTTTTTGATAACTGCAAAATTTTACCTCCACTTTTTATTCAAGAACATCTCAACAATGCATTATTCGAGCAGTTTCTTCAAGGCGTCTTCGTTGATTTCCTCGGAATAGTAGGCCACAAACTCCTTTGGTGACATGCCGAAGAACTCATGGAAACTGTTACTGAAATAAGAATGTGAAGAGAAACCAACAGTATATGCCACCTCGGAAACGTTGACCTTGTTGTTGACCAACAGGTAAGCTGCCTGTTTGAGTCGGAAAGTCTTGATATAGACACTGGGGGAAACCCCATACCGTTCCTTCATCTTTCGGTTGAGGTGCACACGACTCAGTCCGACTTCGTCGGCGAGTGTTACCACACTGTATTCAGAATCGTCGAGATGCTTCTTCATGCTCTCATTGATTTTCTTGAAGAGTTTGTCGTCGGCCGATTCCATAGTGACATCTTCATATTTGTTGCCCACATCCATACGCCGCATCTTGTTGAGCATTGTGTCGCGTGTGTGGAGGGTCTGGCTGATGGCCCTTCTCAGCATCTCCATGTTGAAAGGTTTCTCAATGAAGTAATCAACATGGATATCCATACTCTTGAACTTCACCTCCTCAGAATTTTCTGCAGTGAGCATAATCACGGGAATCAACTCTGTTTCAGGGTTGTTCTTGATGTTCACCGCCAGTTCGTAACCATCGCCATCGGGCATCATCAGGTCGGTTACCACGGCGTCTGGCCTATTGGCAAGAACAATCTTCCAAGCGGCATTACCACCAAAGGCAACCATGATATTGTACTCGGACTCCAACTCACTGCGCATATATTCCACAATCTGCGTGTCATCATCAACGAGCAACAAGGTCTTCTTCGACTTTTTCTCTGTAAAGTCGTCATTCTCCAGACTATTTTGTGTCTTGATGTCTTCTTCAAGAGTCCCTATGCGCATTTCATCGAAAGCCTTCTCTGCTTGACTCTCATCCACGTTCTCCATCTCCGCTTCGGTGAGGTGCTTGCATCCCAACGGAAGCCTCAGGGTGAAGGTCACTCCATCAGGCTCTGCATTGGTCACGTCAATGGTGGCATGGTGCAACAGTGTAAGTTCATAGACAAGATTGAGTCCAATACCAGAACCGTATGTGCTGCCGGCATTGGAGGAGCGATAGAACCGTTCCCAAACATGTCCGATTTCCTTCTCGTCAATATGCGAGCCACTGTTATACACATCGCAAACCAGATACTCCTTGATTCGGCTGTCCTTGAAAGTGCCGTCAGTATTACTTCTGACTGCAGTAGAGACTTTCACGTATCCTTCATCGGGTGTGAATTTGAAGGCATTGGACAACAAGTTGACCAATATCTTCTCGAAATGTACGGGGTCTATCCACACCTTGCAGTCATTGTCCTGGAAGTCGCTGTCGAGATCTATACGTTTCACGGTTGACATTCCTGAGAAAGAGTCGAGGATGTCGGATGCATAGTCGTCGAACTTCACCTCCTTGAAATGCAGTCTGAATTGTCCGTTATCGATTTTCCTAACGTCAGTGAGTTGTTTCACAATGTCAAGCAGGCGGTTGCAGTTGCGCTGCATCACGTTGTAAAGGTTGATGTGCCCTTGGTCTTTCTCAGTGGAACGAAGTTGCTTGAGGGGTGATACAATCATGATGAGGGGAGTGCGCAACTCATGCACGATGCTGGTGAACATCTTGAGTTTGGCTTCTTTCATCATCTCGTTCTGTTTCACACGTGCCAGACGTAGTCTGTCGAGCATTTTATCCTTCCTTATCTTGTAGATGGCATATAAGACAGCCAAAGCCAAGAGAGCATAAACCAACTTTGCCCAGATGGAAGTGTACCACGGATGGTCTACAATGATTTTGATGCTTCTCTGGGTACATTGGTCCTCATGGTCAAGGAGGAAGGCCTTGACTTGTAGCATGTAGTTTCCTGGAGGCAAGCTGGCATAATAGGCGCTTGGAACACCTTTCATTGCAGTATGCCATACTTTCTCGTATCCCTCGAGTTTGTATTGGTAGATTACAAATCTCTGCAATGCCAGTTCGGGGGTGCTGAAATCTATTGTAAAGGAGTTTTTATCGTAAGGTAGTTTTATACGTGTGGCCGTGCTGATGTCAGCGTCAATGATGTTGTTGTTTTGACTACCGTAATAAACTTTCTCGTCGATTCCTACGGTGAGGTTTGTGAAATAGAGTTCTGGCACCTGATGGAAGCCTTTCTTGATTTCTTCTGAGAGGCATGCCATCACTCCATTATCTGCTCCGAACATGACGCAGCCGTTGGAATCAACCAAGACTGTGCCTTTATAGAACTCGCCTATATAATCCTCATTCATAGACGGATAATTGGCTATTGCACCGTTCTTGGTATTAAGCCTTGATATGCCGTTGATTGACGACATCCACACATCATCTCCTAACACGGACACTGCCTTGACATTGCTGTCGATGAGTCCGCCAGCCTGGTCGATGATGTTCACCTTGTGCGTCTTGTACTCATAGACCAGCAATCCCTTATTGGTGCCGACATATAGTTTGTCGTCCTTCTGTACCATGCTATAGAATATAGAGGAAAGTATTCCGTCGAAATCGATAGACTCACTTTGCCGTGTATCGATGTTGTATCTCACCAAGCTACCAGCCGAGCCAGTCCACAGGTTGTGCTGGTTGTCAATGTAAAGTGAATTGACCCATGGATTGAAGAGTTGCATATCGCTTGGATGCCTGCATTCCCCCTTGAGAGGGTCAAGTTCAAACACTCCTGTTCCGTTGGTGCCGACATAGAGCAGCCCTGTCTTGGCATCGTTGACAATATTCATGATTTGCTGGTCGCGCAGTTCATTGGCAAAAGATGGTTTTGCGAAATTGCCATTCTCCCTTTTCCACAAACCATTTCCGTAAGTGCCCACCCAGAGAGCCCCTTGGCTGTCGATGGTTGCACTGGTGACGATATCAATACCCTGTGTAGATTTCACTTGCCTTGCATTTCGCAAATTGGAGTCAGGGCTACTGAACATGCCGCATCCGTCTGTTCCAATCCAATAGACACCATTGTTATCTCGACAGAGCGCAGTGATGCAGGTGGAATTCTTGACACCTCCTTCAGCTACTATGGGATAATAAATGAAAGGAGGGTTATAGTTAGGTATCACCAACAAGCCTTTCATAAAGAGGGCTGCGACAATATTGCCTCTGCCATCCTCTTTCAAACTATGCACCTTGCCTCTATCGGTATCAAGGTTGGTCTCACCAAGCTTCCAATGTTGCAATGACTCGTTGTCCCTATTGAATGTCCACAATCCATTGCCGTCGGTACCGATAACCACCTGGCCGTTTTTTCTGATGAGTATGGCCGACACAGAAAGGGTACTCGTGGTATGTGCCGTTCTGAGCACATCTTCTTTCTTGTCGTAAATCAGGAGGCCTTGGTTTGAAGTTCCTACGAGGATGTTTCCTGTCGAAGGGTCTTCACAGACATCTAATACAGCACTCGTTGCCAGAACCTTTGAAGCTTCATCAGTGAAATGGATTGGTTGCTGTTTGACATCACTTGTATTGATTCTTATAACTGCCCTGGAGTTAGTGAACACCCAGAGTGAGCCACTTGTGTCAAAAACGACCTTATTAATCATTTGGTTGTTGATGGCGGAATTGTAACGGGCCGAAAGCAAAGTGTCAATGGCTTTCTCCTTCTTATTATAGATATAAGAACCATATCCGCTTGTTCCAACGAACATATAACCAGCGTCGGTCATGTCGGAGATTTGGACAACAGAACACCCTTCCTTAGGTTCCTGCCCCCCGAGTGGAACTCGTTGGAAGTCGTTTTTATTCCTGTCATAAAGCAACAATCCATTACTGGTAGCCAACCAGAAAAGCCCGTTTTCCTCTTCCTTCACAAAGTTGGAGGTGTCGAAAACTCGTTGACCTTTTTCGTTGAGGTTCCTGATGTTATGGAAACGCACACCATCAAAGACATCGAGAGAGTTTTCTCCCGACAGCCAAAGGAATCCTTTGCTATCAACGGTAATGGAGTTAATCAAGCTGCTGCTGAGACCCTCATTCATGGTATATACATGCGGAAGCTGGGCAAAAGCCCTTGGGAACAGCATCCACAGCAGGAATACCATGGAACATATAGTATATTTATTTGTTTTCATTTCCCTATTGTGAAATTATTGTTTAATCGTTAGGTAAGCGAAAATTTCTATAGTTAAGCTAATAGTTGAATTAAAATATTTCAACAAAGTTATATAAAAATCCCGAATTAAAATCATTTGAGGGGTAGAAAAACACTCAATCTGCGAAAAAAACCATAAAAACATCCATTAAACCTTTTTTTCATGATTATTCACCACATTTAGAGGTCATGTCAATTTTTGCGTCACAAAACCATCGAAAGGCAATGAAAAAATGTTACATGTATCAAATGTAATAATATTTGTTGCATGATATGGTAAAAATGAAAAGCAATGACACAAAAATGAAACTGAAATATGGCTATATATGCTAATTTTGCAATCGAAAACAAACAATACATTTGATCAATTATCCTTAATAGCATAGTACACATCCAAATAGTTAAACGAGTCAGATAGTAAGTAAAAATTTCTAAATTTGTTAATTAGGAAGGCAGGGCATGCGTGAGCACACTCTGCCTTGTTTTTTATAAAACTTACGTCTCAGACACCAAAAATCCCCTATTATTGGAAAAATGTCATTTTTATGTGTTAACTTTGCATGATTATTGCAACAATGACTCTGATATACATTATTAGAAAAGAAATAAAAAGCATAGAATGGAAAAGAAATTCAAGAGAACATTAGTGACAAGCGCACTGCCCTACGCCAACGGTCCAGTACACATAGGGCATTTGGCTGGTGTGTATGTGCCGGCAGACATCTACACTCGGTATCTACGTCTGAAAGGCGAGGATGTGCTGTTTATAGGCGGTAGCGACGAACATGGAGTGCCTGTAACCATCAGAGCCAAGAAAGAAGGTTGTACCCCTCAAGACGTAGTGGATCGCTACCACAATATCATCAAGCAATCGTTTGAAGACTTCGGTATATCGTTTGACGTGTATTCACGCACAACTTCCGCTACTCATCACCAAGTGGCATCCGACTTCTTCCGCAAACTCTATGACGAGGGCAAGTTTGTTGAGATTGAGAGCGAGCAATACTACGACGAGGAAGCCCGTCAGTTCCTCACTGACCGCAACATCAGGGGCGAATGCCCTCGTTGTCACCATGCCAACGCTTATGGCGACCAATGTGAGGCTTGTGGAAGCACACTCTCGCCCGACGAGTTAATCAACCCAGTGAATGCTTTGACGGGCAATCCTTTGGTAAAGCGGAAAACCACCCACTGGTACCTTCCACTAGACCAGTACCAGCAGTGGCTGGAGCAGTGGATTCTTGAGGAGCACAAAGAATGGCGTCCGAATGTCTATGGCCAATGCAAGAGCTGGCTCGACACAGGATTGAAACCACGCGCCGTGACTCGTGACCTCGACTGGGGTATTCCCGTGCCTGTGGAAGGTGCAGACGGCAAGGTGCTCTACGTTTGGTTCGATGCTCCTATAGGCTATATCTCCAACACAAAGGAACTCTGCGACCAGCATCCTGAACTGGGCAGTTGGGAGACTTGGTGGAAAGACCCAGAGAGCCGTCTCATCCACTTCATCGGCAAGGACAATATTGTGTTCCACTGCATCGTCTTCCCCACAATGCTCAAGGCACACGGAGAGTACAACCTGCCTGACAATGTACCAGCCAACGAATTCCTGAATTTGGAGAACGACAAGATATCAACTTCGCGCAACTGGGCTGTTTGGCTCAACGAGTACTTAGTGGATATGCCAGGCAAACAGGACGTGCTTCGCTACGTGCTCACCGCCAACGCTCCTGAGACCAAGGACAACGACTTCACATGGAAGGACTACCAGGCCCGCAACAACAACGAGTTGGTAGCTGTCTATGGCAACTTTGTGAACCGTGCATTGCAACTCACTCAGAAATACTATAATGGCATTGTGCCCCAGTGTGGAGAACTGACCGACACTGACAAGGCAACACTCGCCGAGTTCAAGGATGTGAAAGACCGTCTAGAGTCATTACTCGACAATTTCAAGTTCCGCGAGGCACTGAAAGAGGCAATGAACCTCGCCCGTATCGGCAACAAATACATTGCTGACGAGGAACCATGGAAAGTAATCAAGACCGACCCTGAGCGCGTGAAAACCGTGATTTACATCTCACTGCAAATCACTGCCAACCTTGCCATCGCTTTCGAACCATTCCTGCCTTTCTCCAGCAAACGCCTGCGTGAAATGATATGCATGGACGAGTTCGCATGGAATGAGCTGGGCAACACCGAACTGCTACCCACAGGCAAACAACTGGCCAAGCCATCACTGCTGTTCGAGAAGATTGAGGACGACGTGATTCAGGCACAGATTGACAAACTCAACGCCACCAAGAAGGCCAACGAGGAAGCCCAGTACATCGCTGAACCCGTGAAAGACTGCATCGAATACGATGATTTCAGCAAACTCGACATCCGAGTAGGCACTGTGCTGGAGTGCGAGCGGGTTCCAAAGATGAAGAAACTGCTCAAGTTCCGCATCGACGATGGCCTGCAGAAACGCACCATCGTCAGTGGTATCGCCCAGTTCTATGAACCTGAGCAACTGGTGGGCAAGCAGGTACTTTTCATCGCTAACCTCGCTCCTCGTCAGTTCAAGAACGGACTGGTGAGCGAAGGTATGATTCTCTCCGCCGAGGACTGGGACGGCAACATCTCCGTCACCACCGTGGACCGCAAAGTGAAACCCGGTAGTTGCATCAGCTGATAAACATTTTGAAGAAACCAGGAAAATAGGAACTAGACAATCTAGGAAACAATAAAGGGCTGCTATTGAGCAGCCCTTTATTATTGAGAACGACAAAGTCGCTTAGTCCTTGAGTTTTGCCCAGATGAACTCGCGGTTGAGACGGGCGATATTGGCGATGGTCTCGTTCTTCGGGCAGACGGCCTCGCAGGCGCGGGTGTTGGTGCAGTTACCGAATCCGAGTTCGTCCATCTTGGCTACCATGGCCTTGGCGCGCTTGGCGGCCTCGGGACGTCCTTGTGGGAGGAGTGCCAACTGGCTGACCTTAGAGCTGACGAAAAGCATAGCCGAACCATTCTTGCAAGCTGCCACACAAGCACCGCAACCAATACAGCTGGCGCAGTCCATTGCCTCGTCGGCATCCTGCTTTGGAATGAGTATGGCGTTGGCATCCTGTGGAGCGCCAGTGCGCACGCTCACGTAACCACCAGCCTGCATAATTTTGTCGAATGCAGTACGGTCAACCATACAGTCCTTGATAACAGGGAAACCAGCAGAACGCCAAGGCTCTACGGTGATGGTCTCACCATCGTGGAAACGACGCATATAGAGCTGGCAGGTGGTAGCACCACGCTCAGTCTTGCCGTGGGGTGTACCATTGACATAAAGGGAGCACATACCGCAGATACCCTCGCGGCAGTCGTGGTCGAAGACAAAAGGCTCCTTACCCTCTTCAATGAGTTGTTCGTTGAGGATATCGAGCATCTCGAGGAAAGAAGTGTCGCCAGGGATATCCTTCATCTCGCGGGTGTCAAAATGTCCTGCATCCTTAGGACCATTCTGACGCCAGAATTTCAATGTGAAACTTATATTCTTGTCCATAACTTTTAGTTCTTATAATTACGTGTTTGCACCTTAATAGCCTCGTACTCGAGAGGTTCTTTGATGAGTTCGGGCGCAGCCGCGTCGCTGCCCGTGTATTTCAGACAACCTACATAGAAGTAGTTCTCGTCGTCGCGCTTGGCCTCGCCTTCCTCGGTCTGATACTCCTCGCGGAAGTGACCACCACAACTCTCGTTGCGGCTGAGGGCATCGTAGGCGATAAGTTTACCCATGGTGAGGAAGTCGTCGAGGTGGACAGCCTTGTCAAGCTCCACATTCAGTCCCTCGCGTGTACCAGGGATGAAGAGGTTGGAGTCGAACTCCTTGCGGAGTTTCTCAATTTCCTGAATACCTTTCTCCAAGCCTTCCTTCGTACGTCCCATGCCGATATACTCCCAGCAGATGTGTCCGAGTTCCTTGTGGATGGAGTCAACCGAACGCTTACCCTTGATATTCATCAAATGGTCGATGCGGTCGCTGACAGCCTTCTCCACTTCAGCGAATTCCTTGCGGTCTGTTGGTACCTTAGGCCAGATGGCCTGGTCAGCGAGGTAGTTCTGGATGGTGTAAGGAAGTACAAAGTAACCGTCAGCAAGACCCTGCATCAGTGCGGATGCACCAAGGCGGTTGGCACCGTGGTCTGAGAAGTTGCACTCTCCGATGGCGAACAGTCCAGGTATAGAGGTCTGCAGTTCGTAATCCACCCAAATTCCACCCATGGTGTAATGGATGGCGGGGAAGATCATCATCGGGTTGTAGTAGTCAACACCATTGACGGTCTTACGCTTCTCGCCTGGATTGACGTCAGTGATTTCCTCATACATGTCGAAGAGGTTTCCATAACGCTGAAGCACTACGTCGATGCCGAGACGCTGAATGGACTCTGAGAAGTCGAGGAACACGGCAAGACCGGTGTTGTTCACACCGAAGCCCTTGTCGCAACGCTCCTTAGCGGCGCGTGAAGCCACATCACGAGGCACGAGGTTACCGAATGCGGGATAACGACGCTCCAGATAGTAGTCACGGTCTTCTTCAGGAATTTCCCATCCTTCCTTCTTACCCTCTTGCAAAGCCTTGGCATCCTCGAGTTTCTTAGGCACCCAAATACGTCCATCGTTGCGAAGAGACTCCGACATCAGTGTCAGTTTCGACTGCTTGTCGCCATGGACAGGAATACAAGTGGGGTGAATCTGCACATAGCAAGGGTTAGCGAAGTAAGCGCCCTTGCGGTAGCATGACATGGCTGCGGTGACATTGCAACCCATGGCGTTAGTGGAAAGGAAGTAGGTGTTACCATAACCACCAGTAGCGATGACCACGGCATTGGCAGAGAAACGCTCCAGTTTGCCAGTCACGAGGTTCTTGGCGATGATACCACGTGCGCGACCATCAACAATCACAAGGTCGAGCATCTCATAGCGGGTGTAGAGCTTCACCTTCCCAGCCTCTACTTGAGCGCTGAGTGCAGAATAGGCGCCAAGCAGCAACTGCTGACCAGTCTGACCCTTGGCATAGAAAGTACGGCTTACCTGCGCACCACCGAAAGAACGGTTAGCGAGTGTGCCACCATATTCACGAGCGAAAGGCACGCCTTGTGCCACACACTGGTCGATGATGCTGTTCGACACCTCAGCCAGACGATAGACATTGGCCTCGCGTGCACGGTAGTCACCACCCTTGACTGTATCGTAGAAGAGACGATAGACAGAGTCACCGTCGTTCTGGTAGTTCTTGGCAGCGTTGATACCACCTTGTGCAGCGATGGAGTGTGCACGGCGTGGAGAGTCTTGAATACAGAAGTTCAACACATTGAAACCCATCTCGCCGAGGGAGGCGGCTGCAGATGCGCCGGCAAGTCCTGTACCCACGACAATGACATCGAGTTTCAGTTTATTCTTTGGGTTCACCAGGCGCTGATGTGCCTTGTAATTGGTCCATTTCTCAGCCACTGGTCCTTCCGGTATCTTTGAATCTATTTTAACCATAGTGTTTATCCGAGATTAAAAGTTAATATTTATTTACCGCAGCATTCACCAACGGCCTTAACACATTCTTTGGCACATTCGCAAAGGTCACCTTGTCCACAGGTGCAGTCAGCACCGCAACCACAACAGAGCGAGGGAGCGCAACCGAAAGCGAAACCAAGGATTACGGCGAGGAACATCAAGCAAAGGAGAGTCACATAGATGATGGCGATAATTCTCCAGCGGTTGAACCAAATATGTCCGCTCCATCCGATGGTCTGGATGGCGCTCCAGAAACCGTGGGTAAGGTGGAACCACAAGGCAATAATCCAAATCACGTAAATGACCACGGTAACCGGATTCTTGAATGTTTCTACAATCCATGCGAAACCGTCTGCTGGACCATGAGCCAGACCTTCCATGCCGACAATCTCGGCAAACATCATGTTGTACCAGAAGTCCTTGAAGTGGAGCAACAAGCCAATGAGGATGATGATACCCAGCACAAGCATGTTCTGAGAAGCCCATTCCACTTTAGCCGGCTTGTCGGTCACGTCGTAACGGTTATTACCACGAGCCTTGCGGTTCTGGATGGTGAGGATGAACGCATAGACAATGTGGATTAACGCCAATGCGGCAAGAGCCAGCGTCGCCACCACTGCATACCAATTAGCGCCCAGGAATTCGCATATCATGTTGTAGCCTTTTGCTGAGAACAGCGCCACAACATTCATGCACCCATGGAACGTCATGAATAGAATAAGTGCAATGCCAGTCACCGACATCACCACTTTTCGTCCAATAGATGAATTAAATAACCACATAAAATGTTGAATTTGAAATTATTAAATTTGTTATTACTTTTTCCGTTAGTTTGACAGAATCTACTGACATAGGCCAACAAAGGTGGCTCCACCCTACTGGGAAAAGCCTGGTTTATTAATCTGTACACGTCATAACAAATGCAAAAATAACTTAAATAATGGACTTATACAAACTATTGGAGAGATTTTTTTGCGATAATCTCATTTATCTTGCACATCTTTGCCGTGAAAGGCACATCATTTATGGCAAGAAAAGTGTAATTTTGCCCACAATTACAAATAGAAGAATGAAAACGAACGAAAAATACATCATCAACGAGATGTTTGAGAAAGCGGATGTGGATGCCGCCAGACTGTTGATTGAAGGCAGCCAGCACATCGTCATTTCAGCCCATCAGTTGCCTGATGGCGATGCCATAGGGTCATGTCTGGGCTTGGCTTCCTACCTTCGAGCCAAAGGCAAAGAGGTCACAGTTATCGAACCCAATCCTTTCCCTTCTTTCCTGAGCTGGATGGAAGGCGCATCCAATATTCTGATTTACGACCACCAGAAGCAGAATGCAGATGAAGCCATCGCTCAAGCAGACCTCATCTTCTACCTTGACCTCAACACATCCAACCGAATGCTCGAACTGGGTTCGGTACTTGACGCAAAACAAGTCCACAAAATCGTCATCGACCACCACCGTAATCCCGAAATTGCCTGCGACATCTTGTTCTCCTATCCTCAAGCCAGCTCGACCTGCGAACTGGTGCTGCGTTTCATCCACGCCTTGGGTGACGACAATCTTATCAGCAAGGGATGTGCAGAATGCCTTTGCGCCGGCATGATGACTGACACTGGGGCATTCCAGTACAACTCCAACTCCCCTGAGTTCTTCATTCTCCTGGCTATGCTCTTGAGCAAAGGAGCGGACAAAGACCTGATCTACCGCAGAGTCTTCCACTGTTACAACAAGAGCCGTTATATCTTGCTTGGGCGCATCTTCAACGACAAGATTGAATATATTGACGAACTGCACACAGCCATCTTCACGCTGTCGAAGGAAGAAATGAGGGATGCAGGCTATGTCATGGGCGATGTGGAGGGCTTCGTGAACCTGCCATTGGAAATCAAGGACATGAAACTTAGCATCTCCCTGCGCGAGGACCTCGACAAGTCACCTTTGGTACATGTGTCGATACGCAGTGTCGATGACATTCCCGCCAATGAAATGGCCAGTCGTTTCTTCAACGGCGGCGGACACCTCAATGCTGCCGGCGGACGCCTGGAATGCACGTTGGAAGAAGCGTCTATAATTGCCCACAAGGCTTGCCAAGCCTATGCAGATATGCTGAAATCTTCCACAGACCCAACAACCCCAATTGACCCATTAGTCCCATAACCCTATGAGCACAAACCAAAGACAGCGCGTCGTTTTATCAACAAATATAGCCAAAGAACTGGCAGACGTCATTGAGCAGTGCGAGCACGACCGCATCTTCCTGCTTGTTGACACCACCACCGAACGTTTATGCGCTCCACGACTGAAAGACATCGAGCCTGTACGCAATGCTCCACATATTATTATAGGCGCCACTGACACTCACAAGAATCTCGACACCTTGGCTAAGGTTTGGACTGTTCTGGGCGAAGGAGGTGCATCGCGCCACTCCCTACTCATCAACCTCGGCGGTGGTATGGTGACAGACCTCGGCGGTTTTGCGGCCTCCACTTTCAAACGAGGTATCAACTACGTGAATATCCCCACCACCCTACTCTCCATGGTCGATGCCTCGGTGGGAGGAAAGACTGGCATCAACTTCAACGGACTGAAGAACGAAATCGGTGTGTTCAATGCCGCTCATACCGTCATCCTCGACACGGAGTTCCTGCGTACACTCGACCATGAGAACATCTGTTCGGGTTACGCAGAGATGCTTAAGCACGGACTCATCAGCAACAAACAGAACTGGGCTGAGCTGGTGAACTTCGACCTCTATGACGTGGATTACAAACACCTGCAGGACATGGTGGCAACAAGTGTCGCCATCAAGGAGAAGGTGGTCATTGAGGACCCACTCGAGAAAGGCATCCGTAAGGCACTAAACCTCGGGCACACTGTAGGTCATGCCTTTGAGAGTCTGGCATTGCGTTTCGACCGTCCTGTGTTGCATGGGTATGCTGTGGCATGGGGACTCATCTGCGAGCTCTACCTTTCCGCGGTGAAAACGGGCTTTCCCCACGATGTGCTTTATCAAGCCGTACGTTTCATCCGCGAAAACTACGGACGGTTCGATATCGACTGCAAGCAATATCCAGAGATTATTGAACTGATGACACACGACAAGAAGAACACCGCCGGCATCATCAACTTCACCCTTCTCGGCGACATCGGCGACATACGCATCAACCAGACTGCCGACCGCAAGGAAATAGAAGAAGCCCTCGACTTCTTCCGAGAAGGCTGAAAAGATTTAGATATTTCGTGATGTCGTTATCTCGTTATATCATTATATCGAGATAACGAAAAGACGGAATAAAAAAAGCGCGATTTCATCGATGAAATCGCGCTTTTTTTATAATAGAATCCTAAGAATCTTGATTAGAGCTTTGGACCAGCCTCTACAAGGGCCTTACCAGCCTCGTTGGTCTCGTACTTCTTGAAGTTCTTGATGAAGCGGGCAGCCAAGTCACGTGCCTTTGCATCCCATTCGCCACGGTCCTGATAGGTGTCGCGAGGATCAAGAATACCCCAAGCCACGCCGTCCAACTGAGTAGGAACAGTGAAGTTGAAGTAAGGAATAGTCTTGGTCGGAGACTCGTCGATAGAGTGGTTGAGGATAGCGTCGATGATACCAAGTGTGTCCTTGCTAGAGATACGCTTGCCTGTTCCGTTCCAACCTGTGTTCACAAGATAAGC
>JAFXVU010000065.1 GCA_017534705.1 Bacteroidaceae bacterium | reverse complement strand
TCACGTATGCACTCCACCATCGCTGCCTACTCCTCCGGTGTGCCTGTAGTTCCATTGGCTTACAGTCGGAAATTCATCGGTCTGTTTAAGGACTCCCTCGGCTACCCGTACGTAGGCGACATGACGAAAGATAATGATGATGAGATTGTGAGATTGGTTGCACACTGTTTTGAAGACCGACATCGTCTGAAGGAGGATATCCGCGAGAACATGGATACCAAAGTGGAAGAATACCACCAACAATTCAACACACTGTTATCAGAACTGCTCCACCTATGACGATTGACAGCGATATACTGACCCTATGCAATGGCTGCGGGCTTTGTGAGTCCGTATGCAGCGGTGTGAAGATGAAATGCCATGAGGATGGCTTTTACCGCCCTCAAGCAGAATGCGTCAACAGCGATGAGACACAGTTAATCCAAAGCGTCTGCCCTGGAATGAATGTCGTGAGCCGCAAAGGCGGCAACCACTCCATCTGGGGTGATGTGGAGAGCGTCTGCAATGCCTGGGCATCGGATGCCGAAATCCGACACAGCAGTTCGTCTGGAGGAGTAACCACAGCCCTTGCCATCTACCTGCTTGAGAGCGGTAAGGTTGATGCCGTGCTGCATGTGGGAACTGACGACACTTGCGATTACAGAAGCAACCACCTTTGCATCAGTCGCTCACGTGAAGATGTGCTCAAGCGCAATGCCTCGAGATATGCGCCAGCCTTAGTGCTCAATCAAATCAAAGTGATTCTCGACAGTGATGCCTCCAGTTACGCCTTTATTGGCAAACCCTGTGACATTGCCGGCATGCAGAATTTTGTGAACGCTTTTCCCCAATACAAAGGGCGCATAGTCTGCTACCTCGCCATCTTCTGCGCTGGCATTCCAAGTTTCAATGCCACAGCGCAAGCCATCACCGCCTTAGGACATGACGCGCCCGTGACATCAGTGCGTTACCGTGGAGATGGATGGCCTGGTTATTTCACCGTGACCTACTCTGACGGCACTACACGCCGCATGAGTTACAACGACAGCTGGGGCATGATTCTCGGCAAACAACTCGCTTTCCGCTGCAAAATCTGTCCCGACAGCATCGGTCTGCTTGCCGACATTGCCAGCGGAGACGCGTGGAACACCCGCAATGGCTATCCAGATTTCACCGAGGACGAAGGCCGCAACTTCTGCTTTGTACGTACTCCGAAAGGTGAGCAATTAATGCGCGAGGCCATCCAAGCTGGTTACATAGATGTGGAGCAACTGGACATCAGCAAGGTGGAGCAGATGCAGCGATACCAATACAGACGACGGAAAGAAGCGGGATGGAGAATCGCCGCCGCTTGTTTCTTGTCGGGATTCAAAGTGCATTTCCGAGGAACAGGATGGTTGCGCAATGCCATGACCATCAACCCACTGAGAGGGTTGCGCATCATGATGGGCAGTGCCAAAAGATACATACGGCGAAAACGCCACTTACAAGCAGTGAAATAACAACTGAAAAGAGAAACTAGGCAAGAGCATCAATATGTCGTCGTCGAGAAGCATCATAAAAGGGGTTTACTGGACCACCATACTCAACGTTGTCAACGCTGTGTATGGCTTCATTTCCGTGCCCTTGTTAATCGGCCATTTCGGTAAGTCGGAATACGGCATCATTGGTCTTGCTATGTCAGTGAATGTCTATATGCAACTTATGGACCTAGGCTTCAACTCCACCAACGTGCGTTTCTTCTCATCCTGGCTCACTAACGGGCAAATCGACAAGGTGAAAAAAGCGTTCAGCACCAGCCTCGGCTTCTATGGCTTCGTTGGTTTGCTCAATGCCATAGTACTGCTGGTGGTATTGCTCCATTCCTCGTCCTTGTTCAATGTCGACACCTCCCAAGACACCATACTGAAACACTTGCTGGGCATCCTGATGGTCAGCGCCATCATCAACTGGTTCACCTCATGTTTTGAGCAGTTGGTCAAAGCCACCGAGAATGTGGCATGGGTACAGAAATTCACCCTTTTGCCTAAACTGGTACAGATTGCGGTTCTCGTCGCCACCTTGACATGCAACCTCAGCATTCAGGTCTATTTCCTGCTCACCACTTTCTCACTGATTGCCATCATCCCCTTCCTCATCAAGAAAATCAAGAAAGACCTGCCATACATATCATTCCGTCCTTCAATCAATATTCCAATATTGAAAGAAATACTTCCATACTGTTTGAACATCTTCTCTTTCAGTATTTTCCAGTTCTCTTTCTACAATCTCCGTCCTGTATTCCTTGGAATGCAAGGCACGATGGAGTCGGTGGCCGACTACAGGATACTGAACGGCATCATCGGCATCATCAGTATGCTTGGCGGAGCTTTCACGGGCGTGTTGCTTCCATCCACTTCGAAAGTGGTGGCAGAGCGCAACAGCGATGCCTACTACCGTATGGCCTACGACGGCACCAAATATATCTCCATGCTGATTTGTTTCTTTTGTTTCGCCATGATGACTGTGGGAAGAGAGGTGCTGACGCTATACGTGGGTAAGGAATACCTCTACCTCATCCCATGGTTCAATGTCTGGCTTATCTGCACTCTAGGCACGCACAACCAAGCGATATCGAGCCTCATCCTCGCAGGCAGTGACATACGCGCCATCTCCTACAGCAGTGCTGTAGCATCCATCGTCGGGTTGGTCATCTCATGGTTGTTGATTCCACGCTACCAAATAGGCGGAGTGGTCATAGGCTTTGTGGCCTACACCCTGATACAGATGTTGTTCTACTACCTCTACTACTGGCGCAAGAAGATGAGCATCCGTTCCCAAAGAGTGTTTTTCTACTCCTTCCTACCCTACGTCGTATCAGGAGTCCTTTGCTTGGGGGTAATATCTATGTTCAGCACCCCCGTCAAATCGTTGGTTGAACTGATGGGTTTCAATCTTGCAGAGAAGGGAGGAATGTTCATGGTCTTCTTCATGAAAGGTATTTTCTTCACACTGTTATACGCAGGATGCATCTACATGCTCCTCACCCCTACTGACAGGACTTTCTTCCAAAGTCTTTTGAAACGAAAAAACCAGAATTCATAATCCTACTAACCCTCACATGCGATTCTCTGTCACCATACCAGCATACAAAAGCAAATACCTGCATGAGTGCATCGACAGCGTACTTGCCCAAACCTTCACCGACTTTGAACTAGTCATTGTCAACGATGCCTCGCCCGAAGACCTTGGTGCCATCGTGACGTCATACCACGACGAACGCATCCGCTACTACGTCAACGAGAAGAATTGCGGCGCGGTGGATGTAGTCGACAACTGGAACAAATGCCTATCGTATGCACGGGGGGAATATGTCATCTGCATGGGCGACGACGACAAGTTGTTGCCAGATGCATTAAAGCTCTACGACGAACTCATCGGACGCCATCCAGGACTCGCCGTCTATCATGGGTGGACCGAACTGATTAACAATGAATCCAAAGGTTTCGACGTCCAACTTCCACGTCCTGAATTCGAATCAGTATATTCGCTCATCTTGCACCACTGGACCAACGGCCGGCAGTACATCGGCGACTTCGTGTTCCATACCGAGACACTTCGCAAACAGGGCGGATATCACAAACTGCCGCTCGCTTGGGGGTCGGACAATATCACAGCTGTCAAAGCCGCTTCCAAAGGAAGGGAAGGACTTCGGGGAATAGCCAACACGCAGCGTTTGGTATTCCAGTATCGTGTCAACCCACTGTCCATCTCTTCGTCGGGCGACATGCAAGTCAAGATGGACACCATCGGTAAGGAAAAGGAATGGTACAGCGCTTTCCTATCGGATGTTTCCGACAATCCGCAAGATGAAAAAATAAGGCGGAAGCTCGTTGCCGAACTTCCGCACTATTTCCAAATCAAATATATTTATTGCATTGCCGACGACTTGCCCAACGGTAACGCGCTCGGAAAACTTATCCATTGGTTGAGGTTCGGAAAGAAATACGGTCTCTCCGCCTCATCGGTGTTTTATGCTTTCTTCATCTACCTGAAACACAAGGCAAGAAAGCCAAAATGAAACCCTCTTGATATAATAATAACGAAAAAAGAAGATTCCTACCCTACTTCTTCACAGGGTCGGTGGTAAGTCCGCAACCGAGTTTCTTGAAAATTTTGCGGTCCACCTCGCTGAGCATCACCGTGGCATGCACTTGGCAACCATCGAGCAGTGGCAGCGATTCAAGGGCGCGCCGACAGTTCTCATCATGCTGGCTCAACACGGCCAATGCCACCAGCACCTCATCGGTGTGGAGACGAGGGTTATTGCCGTGAAGCATTGATGTCTTCATCCACTGGATAGGCTCAATCATGTTCTGGGGTATGAGTTTCAGCTCATGGTCTATACCAGCCAAATGTTTCGTGGCATTGAGCAGCAAGGCGGCACTTGGACCGAGCAGCGGACTGGTCTGAGAAGTTATGAGGGTGCCGTCAGCCAGTTCTATGGCCGCAGAATGAGTCTCACTTTCCTCTTTACGTTCCTTGGCAGCCACAGTGCAACGACGGTCGGCGGTGGTGAGCTTCATCTGCTGCATGAGCAGTTTGATTTTGTTCACCTCCATGTCGTTGTCCTTTCCTTCCACCATGCTGCACACAGCAGTATAGAATCGGCGTATGATTTCCTGCCTTGATGCCTCACTGCAGACTTCATCATCACTGATGCAGAAACCAGCCATGTTCACGCCCATATCGGTAGGCGACTTATAGGGACTCTCTCCATAGATACCTTCGAATATGGCGTTGAGAACAGGGAATATCTCGATGTCGCGGTTGTAGTTCACCGTCATCTGACCGTATGCTTCAAGATGGAAGTGGTCGATCATGTTCACGTCGTTGAGATCGGCTGTGGCAGCTTCGTATGCCACGTTAACAGGATGCTTGAGCGGGATATTCCAGATGGGGAATGTCTCGAACTTGGCATAGCCGGCTTTCAGTCCTCGCTTGTTTTCATTGTAGAGCTGGCTCAGGCACACAGCCATCTTTCCACTGCCAGGTCCTGGCGCTGTCACCACCACCAGTGGGCGTGTGGTTTCCACATAGTCGTTTTTACCGAAACCCTCATCGGAGTCAATCAACGACACATTGGTAGGATAACCTTCGATGAGATAATGGTAGTACACCTTCACCTCGCCAAGCCGTTCCAGACGCTGTCGGAATGCGATGGCACTTGCCTGGCCGTTGAAGTGAGTGATGACCACACTGCTGACATAGAGCCCTCTGTCTGTGAACACGTCGCGAAGTCGCAGAACGTCCTTGTCGTAGGTGATGCCAAGGTCGCCTCTCACTTTGTTTTTCTCTATATCCTCGGCACTGATTACGATGACGATCTCGGCATCGTCTTTCAGTTGCATGAGCATACGCAACTTGCTGTCGGGCTTGAAACCTGGCAGCACACGGCTGGCGTGGTAGTCGTCGTAGAGTTTTCCGCCGAACTCAAGATAAAGTTTGTCGCCAAACTGCGCTATGCGCTCTTTAATATGCTCCGACTGGATGCGGAGATATTTGTCGTTGTCGAATCCTATTTTCATGTTTTTATCTATTGTCGAGTTTGATTAAAGGTTACTTTGAACGTTTCCATCTGCATATCCAATGTCTGGCACGTGTCAATGGGCTCCATGCGCTCTCCTTAGGAAAATACCTCATCGTTGCGAAACTCCGACGAGTACGGTCTACAAAATGCGAGAAGCTTCCTTGGCTATTGCGGTGCTCCAATTCCTCAATGGCATCACCTCGCATGATTTCCTTCTGGAGAAAACGGCCGATTTTCTCGTCAGGTTCCACAAACATGTACTCTTTCTCCAGACCGAAGAACTCGTGCATCACATACATCACCCCACCAGCCAGAGTATTCAGTCCTATGCGCCCGACATCCTCTGCCACACGGCGACGAGTTTCGTCATCTTTGATGTCGCGCAACACATAATAATAATCTAAGTACTGCCTCATCACAATCAACTCTTCCATCAGATGGTTGAACATGTGGCAGAGCAGATAAACAGCATTGAACTCGGAGTCGGGGCATGTCACCACGCTCTTACCATCAGCAAGTGTCACTTGATGTTGCATTATCCTTTCCTTGTTCCTTTCGAAGAATTCCTGCAAACGCCTGTCGTTGTCGGGGGCATAGAGAAAGGACGGAAAGAAATGGAGTTCGATGGAAATGTCGTCCCAGATGGGAAAATCGATATGATGATACACCACATGGCTGTCAGGGCAGAGTTGATGGACATACTGGATGATGTCTTGAGCAGGTGCGTCCACCCACACATCGATGTCACCTGCATGCCGGCGGTAAGGCACGGGATAAAGTGTGGCGAGGCCTTGTCCTTTGAGTATGCACGATTTCCATCCCCTCCGTGCGAAGTTCTCCACCACCTTTCTGGATGCCTTGTCTAGTCTGGCGCTCTTGCTGGCAAAGAAACCGCAATTGAATGTCCATTGCATCATCAACTCTTTGGGTGGTTGCTGATGAGCCGGCAGTCGTTCTGCGCCAATAAGTGTGATTCCCTCAACGGCTTGCCTTGTGGAGATGTCGAACGCCTCCTGCCAATCATTAGCGGAGTAAGCTCTCGACAGACTATCACGCTGTCCCAAAGCCATCTGGAGGAGTTCGAAGAATAAGTCCATTAGTTACAAATCTGTCTGTAGGGCACGAAGGATAATCTGGTCCATATCATAATACTTGTACTCAGCAAGTCGGCCACCAAAAATCACATCGGGTTGTAATCTTGCCAACTCAGCATACTTGGTATAGAGCGTGTTGTTGCGTTGGTCGTTCACCGGGTAGTAAGGTTCCATACCAGGTTTCCACTCGGAAGAGTACTCGCGGCTGATAACAGTGTGAGGCACGTCGTAGACCTGCTGGCCGAACATATCGAAATGCTTATGTTCGATAATCCGGGTGAAGGGTGTCTCGGCGTCAGTGTAGTTCACCACCGCGTTGCCTTGGTAGTTAGGGATGCCAAGGTCCTCGGTCTCAAACCTCACTGTACGATATTCCAACTTCCCGAACTGGAAATCAAAATACTCGTCGATAGCACCTGTATAGACCACTTTGTCGGCCATTTCCGTCAATGAGCCGCGATGGGTGGCAAAATCAACACCAGTCCTCACCTCCACACCTTCGAGCAATCGGTCAACAAGCCTGTTGTAGCCACCATAAGGTATGCCTTGGTACTTGGCGTTGAAGTAATTGTTATCAAAGGTAAGCCTAACAGGCAGACGTCGGATGATGAAAGCGGGAAGTTCTGTACACTTCCTTCCCCATTGTTTCTCGGTATAGCCCTTGATGAGCTTTTCGTAGATGTCTTTGCCAATAAGTATCTGTGCCTGTTCCTCGAGGTTGCGCGGTTCAGCAGCACCCTCGCGCTTGAGTTTTTCCACAGCATCCTTCTTCTGCTCCTCTATCTTAGCCATGGCCTGCTCCGGTGTTACCACTCCCCACATCTGATAGAAAGTGTTCATATTGAAGGGCAGGTTATAAAGCTTGCCATGGTAGTTGGCGACAGGCGAGTTTGTGTAACGGTTGAATTCCACCAGCCCTGTGACAAAGCGCCAAACTTCATCGTCGTTCGTGTGGAAAATATGGGCACCATACTTATGCACATGCACGCCACCGACATTCTCACAATAAACATTTCCGCCAGCATGAGGGCGCTTGTCGATGACAAGACAAGTTTTACCAGCCTGCTTCAGACGGTAAGCAATGGTGGCGCCGAAAAGGCCGGAGCCCACTATCAGATAATCGTATGCCTTGCTCATATGGGTTGAATAAAGTAATAAGACTACTTGCAGTTCAAGCAGGTTCAGGTTATAGATGATGTCAACGTTGGTATAAATCGACGTTATAGTCGAAGAGATAAGTAGAGTCCTTCAGCATTGGGTGGTTAGCGTCCTTAGGGGAAAGAATGGCCTTGTCAGCAGGAATACGCCAGTCGATGGCAAGTTCGGGGTCGTTCCATGCAATGGCGCCCTCACTCTCAGGCCAGTAGAAATTGTCGCATTTGTATTGGAAAACCGCCACTTCGCTCAGCACACTGAACCCATGGGCGAAACCACGGGGAATGAAGAACTGGCGGTGGTTATCTTCAGTGAGTTCCACAGCAACATATTGTCCAAACGTGGGAGAGCCCTTGCGGATATCCACTGCCACATCGAGGACACTTCCTCTCACAACTCTCACCAGTTTGCTCTGAGCATGCTCGCCTTTCTGGAAATGAAGACCGCGCAGCACACCGTATGTCGAACGGCTTTCATTGTCCTGAATGAACTCTATCTCACGCACCTTGGCGTTGAATTCTCTTTGGCTGTACGACTCAAAGAAATAGCCCCTTGAATCGGAAAAAACTTTCGGCTCTATCACAACCACACCGTCGATTTTGGTCTTAATTACTTCCATTTTGTTGTTTTTTCTGAGTAGTTGATGTGTTCGGAGTATTCGGAAAATACGATAATCCAGATTATGCAGGGTATATGTTTTTTCCGATAACCTTAAAGCACACGGGTGCGTCTGAAGCCGACGCACCCCGTGTTTCCTGTTATTCAATGTTTTAAGCACTATGCATTATACTCCTGCCAGCTCTTGATCTTGATATCTTCGAGCGTAAGGGTGCAGAATGCTTCGATGAATGCCTTGGCGAGTCGCACATTCGTCATCAGTGGGATGTTGTGGTCTGTGGCGCCACGGCGTATGCGGTAGCCGTTGGTAAGCTCGCGCTTAGTATGGTTCTTTGGAACATTGACAATCAAATCAAACTTGTGGTCGGCAATCATGTTCATCACGTTGTTCTCGCCCTCCTCATCGGGCCAAGCCACTGCAATGGCCTTCACACCGTTGTCGTTTAGGAACTTAGCTGTGCCTTCTGTAGCATAGATGTCATAGCCTTTGTCTTGGAGCATGCGGCATGGCTGGAGCATATCCACCTTGCCCTTCACACCTCCTGAAGAAATCAGTATTGACTTCTTAGGCAATGTATAACCAGTAGCTATCAGTGCATTGATGAGCGCTTCGTTGAAATCGTCGCCCAAGCACCCCACCTCACCTGTGGACGACATATCGACTCCAAGTACAGGGTCGGCATTCTGCAAACGCGCGAAAGAGAACTGCGAAGCCTTCACACCGATACGGTCGATATCAAACTCACTCTTGTCTGCCAGTTCGTAGGGAGCGTCAAGCATAATCTTGGTGGCAGTCTCGATGAAATTACGCTTCAGCACCTTGCTCACAAATGGGAAGGAGCGAGAGGCGCGGAGGTTGCACTCGATAACTTTCACCTGACGGTCCTTGGCCAGATACTGGATGTTGAAAGGACCAGAAATGTTGAGTTCTTGTGCAATCTTGCGGGATATCTTCTTAATCTGACGAATGGTGGAGAAATAGATATGTTGTGCAGGGAACACCATAGTGGCGTCGCCGGAATGTACACCAGCATATTCAATATGCTCGGAGATGGCGTACTCCACAATCTTGCCATGGTCGGCTACAGCATCGAACTCTATCTCCTTGGTGTCTTGCATGAACTTCGACACCACCACGGGATAATCCTTGCTGACCTCAGTAGCCATCTCAAGGAAGCGAGCGAGCTCCTCATCATCGTAGCACACATTCATGGCTGCGCCCGAAAGAACGTATGAAGGACGCACCAGCACTGGATAGCCCACTTTCTTCACGAAATTCTGAATGTCGTCCATGGAAGTCAGGGCCTGCCAAGCGGGCTGGTCGATGCCGAGTTTGTCGAGCATAGCCGAGAACTTGTCGCGGTTCTCTGCCCTATCAATGTCCACAGGTGATGTGCCAAGTACAGGCACACCTTGACGGTAGAGTTTCAGTGCCAAGTTATTAGGTATCTGTCCACCCATGGAGACGATAACGCCTCGTGGCTGCTCAAGTTCTATCACATCAAGTACACGTTCCAAGGTCAACTCATCGAAATAAAGACGGTCGCACATGTCGTAGTCGGTGGAGACGGTCTCAGGATTGTAGTTGATCATGATGGACTTGTAGCCCAGTTTGCGTGCAGTGTTGATGGCGTTGACCGAACACCAGTCGAACTCCACAGACGAACCAATGCGGTAAGCACCAGAACCGAGAACTACGACAGACTTGTCGTTCTTATAATAAGGTATGTCGTGACCTGTCACGGCATAAGTCATGTAGAGGTAGTTGGTAAGTTCGGGATGCTCGCTGGCCACAGTGTTGATACGCTTCACGGCAGGCACCACTTCCAACTGCTTACGGTACTCGCGTACCTTCAGGTTGGCTTTCTCCATGTTAGGCTCGTCCTTCACCACAAAACGTGCAATCTGGAAGTCGGAGAAGCCAGCAGCCTTGATTTCGCGCATGAAGTCAGCACTGATTTCGTCAAGGCTGTTCATCGCCATCAACTTGCCTTTGAGCACCACGATATTATTAAGGCGCTCGATGAACCATTTGTCTATTTTTGTGAGTTCCTCAATGCGTTCCACAGTGTAGCCCTCTTCCAGAGCCTGTGCAATCGCGAAGATGCGAAGGTCGGTTGGGTTGCTCAATTCCTCATCGAGGTTGTCGAAGCGAGTGTGGTCGTTGCCAACAAATCCGTGCATGCCCTGCCCTATCATTCGTAGGCCTTTCTGAATCATCTCCTCGAACGAGCGACCGATTGACATAATCTCACCCACCGACTTCATGGAAGAGCCAATCTGACGGCTCACACCAACGAATTTTGTGAGGTCCCAACGAGGAATCTTGCAAATCATGTAGTCGAGTTGGGGCGCTACATATGCGGAATTGGGTGTTCCCATCTCACCGATTTGGTCGAGAGTGTATCCCAATGCTATCTTGGCAGCAACGAATGCGAGGGGATATCCTGTAGCCTTGGATGCCAATGCGGAACTGCGGCTCAGGCGGGCATTTATTTCGATGATTCGGTAGTCGTTGGTTGTGGCGTTGAAAGCGAACTGGATGTTGCACTCGCCGACGATGTTGAGATGACGGACACATTTCACAGACAGTTCCTGAAGCATCGTCACCTGGTCGGGTGTCAGTGAGCAAGTGGGCGCCACCACGATAGACTCACCGGTATGGATGCCGAGTGGGTCGAAGTTTTCCATCGAAGCCACTGTAAAACAATGGTCGTTGGCGTCGCGTATCACCTCGAACTCAATTTCCTTCCACCCTTTGAGCGACTCCTCAACGAGAATCTGCGGAGCGAAGGTAAACGCGCTTTCAGCAATACGGCGGAAAGTAGACTCTTCAGGGCAAATACCACTGCCAAGGCCTCCAAGGGCGTAGGCTGAACGTATCATCACCGGATAGCCAAGGCTTTTGGCGGCTTTCAGAGCATCGTCCATGTTCTCTACGGCATGGCTCTGAGGCACCTTCAGGTCAACCTCTGTGAGTTTCTTCACGAAGAGGTCGCGGTCCTCGGTGTCCATGATGGCCTCCACGCTGGTGCCAAGCACTTTCACGCCGTACTTCTCGAGTGTTCCATCGAGATAGAGCTGTGTACCGCAGTTGAGGGCAGTCTGTCCGCCAAATGCGAGCAAAATGCCGTCAGGGCGTTCTTTCTTGATGATTTCAGTGACGAAATGAGTGGTGATGGGTTGGAAATAAACCTTATCGGCAATTCCCTCCGACGTTTGGATTGTAGCGATGTTCGGGTTCACGAGGACCGAACTGATACCTTCTTCCCTAAGTGCTTTCAAAGCCTGGGAACCTGAATAGTCGAACTCACCTGCCTGGCCAATCTTAAGCGCACCAGAACCGAGCACGATTACTTTCTTGAGCTTCTCGTTCATATTATTGATGTTTGTTACCTATTCCTTTTTGGCGCTTTTTTATCTGCTGTCAATAAAAATCTTGCAAAATTACGTCTTTTTTGTGATTTTTCACACATTTCTCGCCTAAAGATGTTCAAATAGCGATAAAAAAAATTGAAACAGGCATCAATAAGTCATTTAAATGCATAAAATTCCATTTTTTTGTACTACTCCAACCTTCAAGGGTTTGTTTTTCCGTGTTTTTGTCCAGAGACACATTCCATGTGGGGAAAAAATAGTAATTTTGCAGCGGATTTCCTTTTCCGACCACTGCCATTCATTTATTAAAGGTAAAAAGATAAAAAAAGAAGCATGAAAGAATCATTGCAACATTTCACAGACATAGAGGCTGTATTCAAGCATATCTTCGACTGGTGTGTCAACGCCGGAGGCAACCTTATCGGCGCATTGCTCATCTTCGTCATCGGACGTTTCATCATCAAGCTCATCAAGCGGTTGGTGTTCTCATTCATGGAGAAGCGAAAGGCCGACCCAAGCATCATCGGTTTTGTTCGCAGCCTGCTCAACATCACCCTCAATATCCTTCTGGCCATCGCCATCGTCAACCGACTAGGTATTGAAACCACGTCGTTCGCAGCACTTCTCGCTTCGGCTGGTGTGGCCATAGGCATGGCTTTTTCTGGAAACTTGCAGAACTTCGCTGGCGGCATCATCATTCTCGTCCTTCGCCCCTTCAAGGTGGGCGACTTCATCGAGTCGCAAACAATTTCCGGCACTGTGAAGGAAATACAGATTTTCCACACCATACTGACCACTCCCGACAACAAGACCGTCTACATCCCCAACGGCAGCTTGAGCAGCGGCACCATCACCAACTACAACCAGAATGCCACCCGGAGAGTGGAGTGGACTTTCAGCGTGGAGTATGGAGAGGACGTCAACAAAGTGGAAGAGATTGTGAAAACAACAGTCGCCAACGACAAACGTATCCTGACCTCTCCCGAGCCCTTCTTCGCTGTGAACGCCCTCGACTCAAGCAGTGTGAATGTCATCATCCGAGTATGGGTAAACAATTCCGACTACTGGCCTGTCCGTTTCGACATGAACCGTAACATCTATGAGGCGTTCAACAATGCAGGAATCAGTTTCCCGTTCCCACAAATCACCGTCCACACCAAAAACTGATGGTCTTTCCAAGTCAAAATTCATACGCAGAAAGAGTCAAAACGGGTCAAAAGAAGCCCTCAATTATTTTTCTGAGGAAAAAATACCAGTTAACTGAAAAATAATATCTATCTTTGCACTTTGATAGCGGTCTTATGCAGGTAAAGCAACTTCCCCAAAGGACAGAAAAGCATCGCAATCCTGCTTGGCACCATCTTCAACTAAGATAATTGTTTCGCATCATGAGACTGAAGTCCATACATATTATACTCATTGCAGTGGTCATGCTATGGTCGTGTGGCAGTTCGAAGGACATCGCCTACATGGAGAACTCCCAAACCACCGACTACGCAGAATCACAATACCTTTACGATGCCACAATCAAACCAAAAGACGATGTGGAGATACTGGTGCATTGCCCCACCTCTATCGAGGCTGCGGCAGTCTTCAATCCGGTGGACCCCATCAGCACACCTAATAACCCTACAAACCTCCACGGATACACCAGCATTAAGTCTTACTTTGTCGACAACAATGGATGCATTGACTTTCCTTTGATTGGCACAGTGAAAATCGGCGGAATGACCATCGACGAGGCACAAAGCTTCATCAAAGACAAAATCAAAATCTACTTCAAGTCTGAAGACCATTTCAATGTGTATATCAACCTGCCTCGATACAGCATATCGGTCGTCGGAGAGGTTCACCACCCAGGGCTTTTCACCATCTCCAACAACAAGATTTCCGTACTTGAGGCTCTTGCCAGAGCTGGCGACATGACCATCTATGGCATCCGTACCGACGTGAAACTAATCCGCGAGTTGAACGATGGGCGCAAGGAAGTGCACACGCTCGACCTCACTGATGCCAACATCATCAATTCACCATATTATTACATGCAGCAGCGCGACATCCTTTACGTGCAGCCCAACGAAGCCAAGAGCAAAAACTCTGACATAGGCTCCACCGCCAGATTCTGGATTAAAGGAGCAAGCATCAGCATCTCTCTCGCTGCGCTCATCTACAGCATCGTGAAATAATCACTGTCACACAAATACTTACAGAAAGCCCCGTCAAATGCGACATATGCATTTGACGGGGCATTCTGATGCTATACCCCTACCTTACGATATAGCCCCCCAATTGATATTGCTTTTGCGCAGCTCGCGAAGCCTTCGCCAGATAATCTCGTTGGCAGGATTACTTTCGTCCTCATCCGAGTCAATCACCATCTGAGCTTCCTCACGAGCCTTCATCAGGAGTTGTCCGTCGCGGGCGATATTTGCGATTTTCAGGTCGAATGCCATACCACTCTGTTGTGTGCCCTCCAAGTCACCCGGGCCTCGTAGTTTAAGGTCCATCTCGGCTATCTCAAAGCCATCGTTGGAATCCACCATTATCTTGATTCGTTTGCGGCTCTCATCGGTCAACTTGAACTTGGTCACCAACACACAATATGACTGCTCCGCGCCTCGTCCCACACGACCACGCAACTGATGCAACTGCGACAAACCGAAACGCTCGGCATTCTCTATCACCATCACCGAGGCATTGGGCACATTCACACCTACTTCTATCACCGTGGTGGCTACAAGGATTTGAGTCTCACCCGACGCGAAACGCTGCATCACCTCATCCTTCTCCGCAGGTTTCAACCGACCATGCACCTTACCTACCCGGTATTGACTGAAATCGCGGCACACTTGCTCGTAGCCGTCTTCCAAGTTCTTCAAGTCAATCTTCTCGCTCTCCTCTATCAGCGGATAGACGATGTAGACCTGCCGTCCTTTCTGCAACTGCTGAAGTATGAAAGTGTTGAGGTTGTCGCGACGGTTATCGAACTGGTGGACGGTCTGAACGGGCTTACGGCCAGGCGGAAGCTCATCGATGACCGAGACATCGAGATCACCATAAAGCGTCATCGCCAACGTACGGGGTATCGGGGTAGCTGTCATCACCAACACATGTGGTGGAACTAAGTTCTTCTGCCACAACTTTGCCCTTTGCGCCACTCCGAAGCGGTGTTGTTCGTCGATGATCACAAAACCGAGCCGAGAAAACAAAACATTGTCTTCTATCACGGCATGGGTGCCAATCAAGATATTGATTTGCCCTGTGACAAGGTCTGCGAGTAAGGCCTCACGCTTCTTCCCCTTGACAATACCTGTGAGCAGTTCGACTCTGATGTTCAGACCGTGGAGCATACCGCGGATGGTCTCCAAATGCTGTTCGGCAAGTATCTCCGTAGGGGCCATGATGCAGACTTGGTAGCCGTTGTCAACAGCGATAAGCGAGCACAGCAAGGCCACTAGCGTCTTGCCACTACCCACATCGCCTTGAAGCAGTCTGTTCATTTGACGGCCCGAACGCATATCCTCGCGCACCTCCTTAACCACCCTTTTCTGAGCTCCTGTCAATGGAAAAGGAAGATTCTGACGATAAAATGAATGAAAAGACTCACCTACTTTGTGGAACACGAAACCGCGGAACTTACGGATTCTGTCGCGAGCATATCGCAGGATATTGACCTGCACATAAAACAACTCTTCGAATTTGAGCCTTGTCTGCGCCCTCTCCAACATCTGAGAACTTTCAGGAAAGTGGATATTACGCAACGCCTCATCGAGCGAGACAAGATGATTCCGGGCAATAATATAAGGTGGCAAGGTCTCCTCAAGGGGTTCACGCAACAGCTGCAACATCTTTTCCGTCAACTTCGCCATCCCGTCAGAGTTCAGACCACAGTTCTTCATCTTCTCCGTCGTATTGTAACTGGGCACGAACTTGCCGTATGGGCTATCTTGCGCAGAAGACAGATTGTAGGGAATCATCATGTCGCCCTCAAATGCGACCATGTCCTCAAGCAGGGTGCTGTCACCTTCCACCTTGTCAATATCGGGATGAGCGATTTGTATGCGTCCGTTGAATATGGTGGGCTTGCCGAAAACGATATAAGTGGTGCGGCATTGATAATTCTTCTGAGCAAACTTCACCCCCTGGAACCACACCAAGTCCACGACTCCCGTACGGTCGGCGAAATGAGCGATAAGGCGTGTCTTGCGCCCCGTACCTACAGACTCGAACGAGAGTATCTGCCCCTTAAGTTGAACGTAGGGCATTGACCCATTGATTTCACATATATAATATATACGGCTCCTGTCCACATATTTATATGGATAATAATAGAGCAAGTCGCGGAAACTGACAATACCGAGCTCTTTCTTGAGTACTTCGGCCCTGACAGGCCCCACGCCCTTGAGATATTTGATGTCTTGAGTGAGTAGATTAGGCATGAAAGCAGGTGATAAGACCACTGATATTCAAAAACAATGCAAAAATAGCGCTTTTATTTGGCATATCAACACCAAAATGTCAAAAAAACAATGGGAACAAATAGCAGAAAGGCTGATTTATAACATCAAACAACATAAAAAACTACCACAAATGACCTCAAGTCCAATAAATATGCGTATCTCTTACAAAAATCTTAAAAAAACGCATAAAAGATAACATTTTTTCATGATTTTCTTTGTTGTTAAAACATTTTTCCATAATTTTGCACCGTAATTCAAGAAAAAAGTAAGAAGAACAATTTATATAACAACAATAATCAGACAATCATTATGAATGCAGCAAAAGTTGTGGAAGACCTTCAGAGACGCTTCCCTAATGAGCCTGAGTATATCCAGGCAGTGAGCCAAGTCCTTGGCACGATTGAAGAGGAGTATAACAAACACCCCGAATTTGAGAAAACTAATCTTGTCGAGCGCCTTTGCATCCCCGACAGAGTGATTTCTTTCCGTGTCACTTGGGTGAACGACAAAGGTGAGGTAAAGACCAATTTCGGCTACCGCATCCAGCACAACAACGTGATTGGCCCGTACAAGGGAGGTATCCGTTTCCACAGCTCTGTGAACCTCGGCATCCTGAAGTTCCTCGCTTTCGAGCAGACTTTCAAGAACTCACTGACCACACTGCCTATGGGTGGTGCCAAAGGTGGTTCCGACTTCTCTCCACGTGGCAAGAGCGACGGTGAGGTAATGCGCTTCTGCCAAGCTTTCATGAATGAGCTCTACCGTCACATCGGTCCAGACGTGGACGTTCCCGCTGGTGACATCGGTGTAGGTGGTCGCGAGGTCGCTTATATGTTCGGCCAGTACAAGAAACTCACCCACGAGTGGAGCGGTGTGTTCACAGGAAAAGGACGCGAGTTCGGTGGTTCACTCATCCGTCCAGAGGCTACTGGTTACGGTGATGTGTATTTCCTCCAGGAGATGCTGAAGACCAAGAACGACACTGTTGCTGGCAAAACCGTCCTCATCTCTGGTGCAGGTAACGTAGCCCAGTACGCATGTGAGAAGTGCATCCAACTCGGTGCCAAGGTACTCACCATGTCAGATTCCGACGGTTACATCTATGACCCAGACGGTATTGACCGCGCCAAGCTCGACTACATCATGGAGCTCAAGAACGTTGAACGCGGACGTATCAAGGAGTACGTTGAGGAGTATCCAACAGCTGTTTACCATGCAGGTGAGAAGCCATGGAACGAGAAAGCCGACATCGCCCTTCCATGCGCCACTCAGAACGAAATCAATGGCGACGCTGCCAAGGCTCTTGTAGCTAATGGTGTTATCGCTGTGGCCGAAGGCGCTAACATGCCTTCTACTCCTGAGGCTGTGAAGACATTCCAGGACGCCAAGATTCTCTACTCACCAGGTAAGGCTTCCAACGCCGGCGGTGTGGCCGTTTCAGGTCTTGAAATGAGCCAGAACTCTGAGCGTCTGAGCTGGACTGCTGAGGAAGTGGACAAGAAACTCCACGACATCATGGTGAACATCCACGAGAACTGCGTGAAGTACGGTACTGAAGCCGACGGTTACGTGAACTACGTGAAGGGTGCCAACGTGGCTGGTTTCATGAAGGTGGCTAAGGCCATGATGGCTCAGGGCATCTATTAATCCGACACACAAACACAAACAACACAATAAAACCAAGAGGGGAAAGGCGGGCAAATTGTTTGTCCGCCTTTCTTGTTTGCGCCATGAATAATGGGCGAATTGTCAAGATGATTAGGTTCTAATGTTAACAATCGTCAATCAGTCATAAAAAAGTGTATTGTTAACGCTTTTATGTAAGTATTTTTATACTTTTGCATGATAAAAATTGCAAACGAGAAAGACTGTCATGGATAACAAGAAGCTGACACTTCGAGACGTGTCGTTCGTTGACTTGATGACACGTCGTATATTCAATGTGCTGCTGATAGCCAACCCTTACGACGCGTTCATGCTGGAAGACGATGGACGTGTGGATGAGAAAATCTTTAAGGAATATTCCAACTTGGGTCTGACATCACCACCACGATTCACCCAAGTGGCCTCTCAAGACGATGCTGAGAGAGTGATGGCGACCACCCCCTTCAACCTCGTCATCTGTATGCCTGGCACCGACAGCAACAATGTCTTCGACATCGCACGCAATATCAAGAACGAATATCCTCAGGTACCCATCGTGGTATTGACTCCCTTCTCTCACGGCATTACCAAAAGAATGGAGAACGAAGACCTGTCCATCTTCGAATATGTGTTCTGCTGGCTCGGCAACACCGACCTGCTGCTCTCCATCATCAAATTGATAGAGGATAAGATGAACCTCGACCATGACATTAAGGTTGGAGGAGTGCAGATGATTCTGTTGGTGGAAGACTCCATACGCTTCTACTCATCCATCCTGCCAAATCTCTACACCTATGTGTTGCAGCAAAGCCTCATCTTCTCCACCGAGGCCCTTAATGCCCAACAAGAGAAATTGAGGATGAGAGGACGTCCCAAGATTGTGCTGGCACGCAACTATGAGGAAGCTTGGGACCTTTACGACAAGTACCATGACAACACCCTTGGCGTCATAAGCGATTGCCGTTTCCCCAAGAACGGAACAAAGCAGGAGCTGGCTGGCTACGAACTACTGAAGGCCATACGGGCCAAGGATGAGTTTGTGCCTTTAGTGTTGCAGTCGGCAGAAATCGAGCGCAAGGAACTCACCCCTGAACTGAGTGCCGACTTCATTGACAAGAATTCAAAGAAGATGGCTGTCGATTTACGGAAAATCATCACGAAGAAATTCGGTTTCGGTGACTTCATCTTCCGTGACCCTAAGACCTTGGAACCTGTGGCCACCGTCCACAACCTCAAGGACTTGCAAGACTGTATATTCACTGTGCCCCGTGAATCACTGCTCTACCACATCCAGCGCAACAACGTCTCACGATGGCTCTGCTCCAGGGCATTGTTCCCTATATCAGAGTTCCTCAAACGAATCACTTACAAAACACTCGAGGATGTCGATGCACACCGACAGATTATCTTCGACGCCATCGTCTCCTACCGCAAGATGAGGAACCAAGGTGTGGTGGCTGTCTTCCATCGTGACAGGTTCGACCAGTACAGCAACTTCGCACGTATCGGCGAAGGTTCCCTCGGCGGAAAAGGAAGAGGTCTGGCTTTCATTGACAACATCATCAAGAAGCACGAGGACATCAACCAGTTCGACAACCTTGAGGTGGTGATTCCCAAGACGGTGGTGCTCTGCACCGACATCTTTGATGAGTTCATGGACACCAACGAGCTCTACCAAGTGGCACTCAGCGACAAACCGGATGACGAGATACTCAAGGCCTTCCTTCATGCACGCTTGCCCGAACGACTGGCCGACGACCTCATGACATTCCTCGATGTGGTGAAACACCCCATAGCCATTCGCTCGTCATCCCTGCTCGAGGATTCTCACTACCAGCCTTTCGCTGGTATCTACGCTACGTATATGATTCCGTATGTGGAAGACAAATACGCGCGGCTACGCATGCTCAGCGACGCCATCAAAGGGGTTTATGCTTCAGTGTTCTACCATGACAGCAAAGACTATATGACGGCCACGAGCAACGTCATCGACCAAGAGAAAATGGCAGTGATACTCCAAGAGGTGGCTGGCACACAATACGGCAACCGCTTTTACCCCAACATCTCAGGTGTGGCGCGTTCCATCAACTATTACCCCATAGGCGACGAGAAAGCAGAAGAAGGCATCGTCAGCCTCGCACTAGGTCTCGGCAAGTATATTGTAGACGGTGGGTTGACCCTACGGCTCTCCCCCTACCACCCTCACCAGATTTTGCAGACCAGCGAGATGGACATCGCTCTCAAGGACACGCAGACTCGTTTTCTTGCCCTCGACATGACCAACAACGTAGAGACCTTCGATGTCAACGACGGCTTCAACTTGTTGCGACTGCCTGTCAAGGAGGCGGCGAAAGACGGTTCACTGACTTATATCGCTTCCACCTTCGACCCTTACGACCAGATTATCCGTGACGGAATTTACGAGGGCGGGCGAAAGGTGATGACCTTCGCAGGAGTGCTGCAACACAACGTAATACCTCTTCCAGAGGTGTTGCAGAAGGTGATGTACTATGGACAGAACGACATGCGCAGGCCTGTGGAGATAGAATTCGCCGTGAAAGTGGACGATGACAAGACCGCTACTTTCTATATGTTGCAGATACGTCCAATGGTGGACAACAAACTCAATCTCGACGAAGACCTCACCAAAGTAGATGACTCCAAATGTCTGATACGTTCTCACTGCGCTATCGGACATGGCATTATCAACGATATCAGCGACATCGTCTATATCAAGACTGACAACTACTCTGCCAACAACAATCTTGCCATCGCCGACGAGGTGACGCAGGTGAACAGCCAGTTCCTGAAAGAAGGGCGCAACTACGTGCTTGTAGGTCCAGGACGTTGGGGCAGTAGCGACTCCTGGCTCGGCGTACCTGTTAAATGGCCCAACATCAGCGCGGCCAAAGTCATCGTAGAGGCTGGCGTCAAGGGATTCAACGTCGACCCAAGCCAAGGAACGCACTTTTTCCAGAACCTTACCAGCCTTGGCGTGGGGTACTTCACCGTCAACGACTACTTGGGCGAGGGCATATACCGGCAGGAATACCTCAATTCGTTACCAGCCGTCAATGAGACCGAGCATATACGCCACGTCCATCTTCCCCACCCCATGACCATCAAAATCGACGGTATGAAGAAAGAGGGTGTCATAGAATACCCCCTCCCCGATTAGACACCCCATCATGTTCATCAAGCCCATTTAAACCCATCAAAATAAAAACATCAATGAAACCAACTGCAAAATTCTTCCTGTTTTTCATCCCCATGGCCATCATAACGTCATTCGTCTTCCATGCCTTTATGTCCTTGGCCACTGCCGACAATATGGCCGGCATGCCCCTCGAAACCATCAATGCCCTCACGGGCATGTCCACATGGAGCGCTGCCATCATGGTGGGATGCGGGTTTGCCCTCTTTGTCGCACTTATCGCAATCAAGAAATGGGTACCCATCATCGTGGTGTTGCTTTATATGTTCGCTCAATCAACCATGGCAATACCATTGGCCCTTGTCATGAAACTCAAACCTGAAGAGTATTCAGCCGCAATAGGATTAGGTATTATTGTAGCAGGACTGCTCATGATTCTGCTGGTCCATGCGATGAAATTCTATAACGCCAAAAACACCTTTCGCAACAACATTAGCCCCACGCTAATCGTCATTGCCATCATCGCAGCCATCGCGGGAGCATTTGCCGGCAATATCGCCAACGAGCAACTCGACCTGCCCAACCTTATGGAACAGGAGTTTACTGACATGAGCAAGAACATCGTAGGAATCCTTGCCATCGCAATCATCGGGCCCATCGCGGAAGAAGTTGTTTTCAGGGGAGCCGTCTGTCGCTCACTCTTGAAAAAAGGCGTGTCTACAGGACTGACAGTGCTGATATCCGCCATGTTGTTTGGGCTCATCCACTTCAACCCCGCACAGATTCCTTTCGCTTTCGTCATGGGACTGGTGCTTGGCTACATCTACTGCCGCACGGGTAGCTTGGTGCCAACGATCATCACACATATCCTCAACAACTCCATTTCTGTATTCATCATGGCCAAGTATGGGGAGGAAGCCAACGACATGACCTTTGCCGACATGTTGGGGTCACAGACTGCAGCATGGATTTTGATGGCTGTATGTGCAGTAGCCTCTATTGCCCTGTTATATGTACTCCACAAAAAGGCCGAACCCGCCAATGTGCTGTGGGACAAGACATACCCAGACGATACTGATATTCCAGTCACACCACCAGAGATACCAACCATTACCGCATGATTCATCTTCAAGACATCAACAAGACATATTTCGGTGCCCAACCCCTCCATGTACTCAAAGGTGTGAACCTCAACATCGAAAAGGGAGAGTTCGTTTCCATCATGGGGGCATCTGGATCCGGAAAATCGACTTTGCTCAATATTCTCGGTATCCTCGACAATTACGACTCAGGAGAGTACCACCTCAACAACGTGCTCATTAAAGGTTTGAGCGAGCGTAAAGCCGCAGAATACCGCAACAGAATGATTGGTTTCATCTTCCAGTCATTCAACCTCATCCAGTTCAAGACAGCTGTGGAGAACGTGGAATTGCCCTTATACTATCAAGGTGTAGGGCGAAGGAAACGCCATATGCTGGCCATGGACTATTTGGACCGCCTGGGGCTGAAGGACTGGGCCACTCACTACCCCAACGAGATGTCGGGTGGACAAAAACAGAGGGTGGCTATTGCTCGCGCGCTTATCACACATCCTCAAATCATCCTGGCCGACGAACCGACAGGTGCACTCGACTCCAAAACCAGCGCCGAAGTGATGGAACTGCTTAAAACACTTAACAAGGAGGACGGAATGACCATTGTGGTAGTGACGCACGAAAGCGGTGTGGCCAATGAAACAAACAAGATTATTCACATCAAAGATGGAGTGATTGGCGAAATCAACATGAATGTTGAACACAACGCATCACCATTCGGAGCTGGAGGCATCATGAAATGATTGACATGTTCTATGAAATATGGGGAACGGTGCGACGTAACAAACTGCGCACATCGCTCACAGGATTCGCCGTGGCATGGGGAATCCTCATCCTCATTGTGTTGCTCGGTGCCGGCAATGGCGTCATCAACGCCATCATGCAGAGCACTGGCGATTATCTGTCCAACTCCATGGTCATCTTCCCAGGCCGGACTTCCAAACCCTACAAAGGCATGAAAGAAGGGAGGCGCATCAGACTGACGAACGAAGACATCGAATACACACAGAAGAACTTCGGGAACCACGTGGAGAATGTAAGCGGCAGACTGGAACAGTCTGGCACCATCTCTTTAGGAGAGCAATACGTCAACAGCAGTGTCAGTGGAGTCTCTCCTTCGGAAATGGTCATCAACAAACGGCAGATGATGTGCGGCCGCTTCATCAATGAGCTCGACCTGCGCGACAAACGGAAAGTGCTGGTCATAGGTACCTCCCAAGCTAAGGAACTCTTATCTTCCTCCAATGGGAATCAAGCCGTCGGGTCCGTCGATTATAAGCGGATAATAGGCAAGTTTGTCAACTTCAGTGGCATTGCTTTCCAAGTGGTGGGTGTCTATAAGACCGATGAGAGCGGAATGGGAAACGAGAGTTTCATGCCTTTTTCCACGATGAGTGTCATCTACCACCAGACCGACAACATACATCGTATCTACTTTTCTTTCCATGGTTTGGAAAGCGAAAAAGACAACGAGGAATTTGAGAAGAGTTACAAGGCGGGAATGAATCCCCGTCACGATGCCGCACCCGACGACGATGAGGCTTTGTGGATTTGGAACCGCTTCACCAACAACATGGAAATGAACACGGGCATGAGCATCATACGCACTGCACTGTGGATCATTGGCATACTGACCCTTATCAGCGGTATCGTGGGCGTGTCGAACATCATGCTGATTGCCGTGAAGGAACGCACGCATGAGTTTGGCATCCGCAAGGCTATCGGCGCAAAACCCCTGTCCATCATCAAACTCATCATGGTGGAGAGTATTGTCATCACCACCATCTTCGGTTACATTGGCATGTTGATCGGCATTGGCGTGAACCAATACATGGACGCGACATTGGGCCACCAGAGCATGGACACCGGACTTTTCGAAATGAACGTATTCGTCAATCCCACTGTGGGCATCGATGTCTGCATTGAGGCCACACTCACACTCATCATCGCAGGAACGCTCGCAGGGCTCATCCCTGCACGAAAAGCAGCCAACATCCGACCTATCGAAGCACTTCGGGCAGAATAACAATCATCAAAACCACCAACCACCCCTATATAATCCAAAATAATCCTTTAAAAACCTAGAATTTCCTAGAAATGCCTAGAATCTCCTAACTCCAAAATACAATGCTTAGCATCAACGAGACATTTACTGAGATTACCGAAACTATCTCGCGCAACAAGAGCCGAAGTTTCCTCACCGGATTCGGTGTGTTCTGGGGCATCTTCATGCTCATCAGCATGATTGGTGGCGGGCAAGGATTGAAGGAGAAACTGCAGAACAATTTCGCAGGCTTCGCCTCCAATTCAGCCATGCTGTGGGCTCAGCCAACAACCAAGGCCTACAAAGGATTCAGGAAGGGACGTACTTGGAACATGGAGTACAAGGACGTTGACCGGCTAAAGCACCAGATGCCGGAACTCGATGCCATATCCCCGCTCATCTCACTCTGGGGGCGCAATGCGGTCAGGGGAGACCATTCTGTGTCGTGCAGTCTTAAAGGCATCAAGGCAGACTACAGTAAAATCGAGACTCCAGAAATCAGGTATGGACGTTTTCTTAACGACATTGACTTACAGCAAGGCCGTAAGGTGTGTGTCATCGGAAAGAAAATCTATGAGACACTATTCCCAGGAAAACAGGACCCTTGTGGAGAGATGATACGTATCGACTCTATCTACTATAAAGTGGTGGGAGTTGATTACAACGAAGGAGGTATCTCCATCAATGGTTCAGCCGAGGAGAGCGTACTGATACCCATCACCATAGCACAGCAAGCCTACAACCGTGGCAATAGCGTGGATATGATTTTCGTCACAGGCAAACCTGGCATCACCATGAGCGACATCCTCGACAAAATGAGGTCGGTGGTGGCGCGCGCCCACCAAGTCAGCCCCAACGACGAACAAGCGGTGATGGTACTGAACACGGAAGTGATGTTCAAGATGATTGACAACCTGTTCACTGGCGTCAACTTCCTCATCTGGCTGGTGGGCATAGGTACCTTGTTGGCTGGAGCCATCGGCGTGTCTAACATCATGATGGTGACCGTGAGGGAACGAACTACCGAAATCGGTATCCGCAGGGCTATCGGTGCAACTCCTGCAAACATCCTCACACAAATCATGTCGGAAAGCGTCATCCTCACCACTGGCGCCGGTGTATTGGGAATTCTGTTCGGAGTGCTCATACTCAACATGGTTGAGTTGGGAAACACCACCGACGGTATCCTCGACGCTCATTTCCAAGTGGGGTTCTGGACAGCAATACTCGCCTTGATACTGCTTATCATCCTTGGCATCCTGGCAGGTCTTGCCCCTGCCGCAAGAGCCATGGGCATCAAACCCGTTGACGCCATGCGCGATGAATAAATCAGATTACCCTATAGAACTATAATGACCACTAAACCCATATAACCATCAAGAAATTCAAAAAACGTCATCATATGAAGAAATTTATCAGATTTGCCATTGTTGTATTAATCCTTTTAGTTTTCATCGGCACATTCGTGTATCTCTATCAACGGTCCTTGCCTGAACTAGCCCGTTATGAAGAGTTCACTCCAAAGATGGACAATATCGAGAAAACAACAGTCATCACAGGAAAAATCGAGCCCCGAAACGAGGTGAACGTAAAACCGCAGATTAGCGGTATCATTTCTGAACTCACCCACCAAGCCGGCGACAATATCGCCCAGGGCGAGGTGATAGCCAAAGTGAAAGTCATCCCCGACATGGCGCAACTAAGCAGTGCTGAAAGCCGAGTTCGACTGGCAGAAATCAACTTGAAACAAGCGCAGGTAAACTACGACCGAGAAAAGAACCTCTATGAGCAGAAACTGGTCAGCGCCGATGAATTCGACCAAATCAGCCAAGCCCTAAAACAAGCCAAAGAAGAGAAGAACTATGCCGAGGACAACCTACAAGTGGTGCGCGACGGTATCTCCCGCAGCAATGCCAAGGCCAGCAGTACACTCATTCGTTCTACCATCACGGGAGTGATACTCGACATCCCGGTGAAAGTAGGCAACAGCGTGATTCTCAGCAATACTTTTAATGATGGAACAACCATCGCCACAGTAGCCAACATGAACGACCTCATTTTCCGCGGAAATATCGACGAGACGGAAGTTGGACGCATCACAGAAGGAATGCCAATGAGCATCACCATCGGTGCCATACAGAACTACCAGTTCGAGGCTACGCTCGAATACATCTCGCCTAAAGCCACAGAAAGCAACGGCGCCAACCAATTCGAGATTAAGGCGGCTGTGAGCAAAATCGGTTCAGAGCGTATCCGTTCAGGCTATAGCGCCAATGCAGAGATTGTGTTGGAAAGAGCCGAAAATGTGCTGTGCATTCCTGAAAGCGCCATCGAGTTCAGCGGCGACTCTACCTTCGTCTATGTCATCAAGGGAGAAGGTGAGAGCAAGAGCTATGAGCGAAAGCCTGTTGTCACTGGCATTAGTGACGGACTGATGATTGAAATCAAGAAAGGCATCACCACCGACGATAAAATCCGAGGCCCGAGAATCATCACCACTAAAGAATCATAAGCATTTGCAAGACCTTATGACCTTTTAAGACTCTATAAATCACCCCACAATCCCCATCATATGCGAAAATCATTCATCCTTACACTTCTAATAGCATCGCTCACAGCCAACGCCCAGCAACCATGGACTCTAAAGCAATGCATCGACTATGCCCTCGAGCACAACATATCCATCAAGCAACAGGATCTGTCACAGAAACAACAGGAAATCCAACTCAGCACCGCACGTAACAGCCGACTGCCAAGCCTCTCCGCCGGTGCATCGCAGAATTTCTCCTTCGGACGTGGTCTGACCGCAGACAACACTTATACCAACACCAACACTTCAAGCACATCCTTCTCACTCGGAACGGATGTCCCTATATTTACAGGTTTCCAGATACCTAACAACATCAAACTGGAGCAACTCAACCTGAAGGCCGCCACTGCAGACCTAGAAACGGCAAAGAACAACATCAGAGTGAATGTAGCACAAGCCTACGTGGAGATTCTCTACGACATGGAAATCAGCGAGGCGGCACACCGTCAGGTCAGTATCGACTCCATGCAGGTGGAACGACTGACCCGGCTGATGGAGAATGGCAAAGTGAGCGGTGTGGAGGTTTCACAGCAGAAATCCACCATGGCGCAAAGCGCTCTTTCTGCAACCCAGGCCGACAATAACCTCAATATGGCCTTGCTCACACTCTCTCAATTGCTGGAATTGCCCACACCTGAAGGTTTCTCCATTGCCCGACCAGATGAGCAGATGTTGTCGGAGTCGTTGAGCGCAGAACTAGTCACCACTCCCGACGAAATCTACGCCTTAGCCGTGCAAACACGTCCAGAAATCGAGGCGGAACAATATCGCTTCGAGGGGACAGAAAGAAGCATCAAAATCGCACAGAGCGGCTACTATCCTCAACTCTCCTTCTCTGCAGGAATGGGGTCCAACTACTACCGTACATCCGGCTTCAAGGCAAAGAGTTTCAGTAAGCAACTCGACAACAACTTCAGCCAGTATATAGGACTGTCGCTCAACATTCCCATCTTCAATCGTTTCTCTACCCGCAACCAAGTACGTTCTGCGAAACTGAATCGACTCAATCAACAATACAAGCTCGACAACGCTAAAAAGACGCTTTACAAGGAAATTCAGCAAGCCTACAGCAACGGTATCAATGCTTTCAAGAAGTACGAGAGCAGCAAGGTGGCAGAAGCCAGTGCCAAGGATGCCTTCTCATTGGTGACCGCAAAATACGAGAACGGCAAGGCCAACATCACGGAATTCAACGAGTCGCGCAACAACTGGCTGTCTAGCGTCAGCAACCTCATCCGCGCCCGCTACGAATACCTCTACGCCTGTAAACTCCTCGCCTTCTACAGAGGAGAGGATCTGAATTTCTGATGCGGCCTTATGCTGTTGCGGATACCCCAAATGATAAAAAGTCATAAATAAACACGCCCCTACTGAAAAATAAGGTTAATTCTTTGCCAAATAAAAATAAAGGATTTTGTCAGTTGGGAGAAGCATTGTAATTTTGTGTTCTGCAAAAACAAAATTATGAGAAGATTACTTTTTTTATTGTTGAGTTTACCGTTGGTGATTTCGTGCAGTGACAAATACAACATTGCAGGAAATACCTCGCAGAGTATTCTCAACGGTAAGATGGCATATTTGAAAGAATACAACGAAAACGCGATGAAAGCCATCGACTCCTGCGAGGTGGTCCATGGCAAGTTCAAAATGAGTGGCATACTCGACTCCGTCCGTTGCGTGGCATTGTTTATGGATAGTGAAAGCCTCATACCAGTGGTACTTGAGCAAGGTGACATCAACATTGACATTGTCAATGCCAGAATCCGCATCTCAGGCACCCCGCTTAACGACTCACTCTATACATTCCTCAACAAGCGCGACTCGCTGGTGCTGATTCTCAACGACCTGCCACACCGTGAGAGCCTCATGATTCTCGAAGGATACTCCGAGGACCAAATTGTCGATGAGATTAACGGCAAGGCCAACGCACTGACCATGCAACTCGACCGACTTGAAACCAACTTCATCACCCGAAATTTTGACAACGTCCTTGGAGTCACTTTCTTCATGCAACTCTGCAACGACGCTTACAAGCATTTCGGTTACCCCACAACCACCCCACAGATTGACGAAATCTACGGACGGGCACCACAAACATTCCGCGACCATCCCGACATCGCCCGCTATTTCCGACTGGTCAACGATAGGGAGGAATAAGTTGATATTCCCTTTTCTTCTTCCTTTATGTTACTTTTGACGCAATTCTTGTAACAAGGATTGTTGGATGCTGATACCTATAATTGATAATTTTGCGGAAAAATCAATTATCAGTACAGCTATATGAAACAAATCCTACTGATCCTCGCGCTGATAGCAACACAAAGCGCTAAAGCCATCGACCACAAAGGCATCACTTCGTTCAGCCCGTCTTGCGAAGGATTCCCACTCATCGAGAACAGTCACCCCATTGACTTGCTTGTCGACCCTAACGACAACAAGGGAGTGCTTATTGCCGCAGCCAACCTGCAAGCTGACTTCGAGAGGGTTTGCGGTCAGAAACCTACCGTCAAGAACAACATCCCACAATCCGGACGATTGGTCATCGCAGGTACACTCGACAGCAAATTCATCAGCCAACTGGTGAAAGCCAAGCACATCAACGCCAAGGAACTCAAAGGCAAGGTGGAAAAATACATCATGACCACTATTTCCAACCCTTTCCCTGGCATTGAAGAAGCATTGGTCATCGCAGGAAGCGACCGCCGAGGCACCATCTACGGCATCTATGAGCTGTCGGAACAAATAGGTGTATCGCCTTGGTACGACTGGGCCGATGTGCCCGTGGAGCAACACGACTTCGTCGCCATTGGACGTGGTTCCTATACCGCTGGCGAACCTGCCGTTCGCTATCGTGGAATCTTCCTCAATGATGAAGCGCCATGCCTCACAGGATGGGTGGAGCACACCTACGGTACCAAATACGGTGACCATAGATTCTACGCCCGTGTCTTCGAACTCATTCTCCGTCTGCGTGGCAACTTCCTTTGGCCAGCCATGTGGGGATGGAGTTTCTATGCAGACGACCCACAGAACAGCCAAACAGCCAACGACATGGGGGTCATCATGGGTACCTCTCATCATGAGCCGATGGCACGCAACCATCAGGAATGGGCTCGCCACCGCCGTGAATACGGAGAATGGAACTACGCCACCAACCAGAAAGTCATCGACGACTTCTTCCGTCTGGGCATGGAACGCGCCAAGGACACAGAAGACCTCATTACCATCGGTATGCGAGGTGATGGTGACACGGCCATGGGTGGCAAAGAAGGCCACGACGACAGTTACGACGCACAAGACAAAGCCGTGATGGACTTGCTCCAGACCATCGTGAAGAACCAGCGACAAATCATCAAGGAAGTCACAGGTCAACCTGCGGAAAAACGTCCACAGGTTTGGGCTTTGTATAAAGAAGTGCAACGCTACTATGACTTGGGACTGCGTATGCCCGACGATGTCATCATGTTGTTGAGTGACGACAACTGGGGCGATGTTCGCAAATTGCCCGACGCCAAGGAACGCCTTCATAAAGGCGGATGGGGCATCTACTACCATGTGGATTACGTAGGTGCACCCCGAAATTCAAAATGGCTGAATGTCACCCCAATACAAAACATGTGGGAACAACTGCAAGTCACCTATGACTATGGTGTGGACAAGCTGTGGGTGCTGAACGTTGGTGACCTCAAACCTATGGAGTACCCCATTACCTACTTCCTCAACATGGCATGGAACCCAAAGGCTTTCACTGTAGACAACATACTCGACCACACCCGTGACTTCTTCACCCAACAACTGGGCAAGGAACACGCTGACGAGGCCGCACGCATCCTCAATCTCTACTGCAAGTATGCCGGACGCTGCACTGCCGAGATGCTCGATGCCAACACCTACAACCTGCAAACCGGTGAATGGAAACAAGTCGCCGACGATTTCGCACGGCTTGAGGTTGACGCGCTCAGACAGTACATGAATTTGGGCGCCAAATACCGCGACGCCTATAAGCAGCTCGTACTCTTCCCCGTACAAGCCATGGCCAACATCTACGACATGTACTACTCCCAAGCCATGAACCGCCACCTTTTCCGACTCGGCGATATCCGCGCCAACGAATGGGCTGACCGCGTGGAGAAAGACTTCAATCGCGACAAGGAACTCTCCGACGACTACAACAACGTGATGTCGGGAGGAAAATGGAAGAACATGATGATACAGAAACATATCGGCTATACTAACTGG
>JAFXVU010000064.1 GCA_017534705.1 Bacteroidaceae bacterium | reverse complement strand
GGAACATAGATGGCACGGTCGGAACTTACGCCACTGCCTGCCTGCACAGAGTAACTGCCTTCGAAGTCACCGTTCTGCAATGCTGTGGGAAGTTCCTTTTGGTCAAAAGGGAGGCCTTGCTGCTCACAAATCTCTTTCTGTGTGAGGCATACATCATAGAGACGGAAACCGTCGATGGTGCCGCAGAAGTCTTGGTTGTCGGCTTTGTAAGCGCCATCCCACCACTGAGTACGACCGATGTAGTTGCGTGAGTCGGTGGCAATCTCTGCCAATTGGTAGGCTTCATTCTGATTGGCTGTGCCGCTCACGTCTTCCTTACCGTCGATATAGATGGTCGTCTTTCGTGTGGCGGCATCGTAAGTCACTGCCAACTTGTAGTCGGTACCTGTCTTCAGTTTGGTGGTGCTGCTGACCATCGTTGTTGTGCCACCATTGTACTTGATGCCCGCTGCGAGAGCGTCTGCACGTAGGAAAAGACTGTTGCCAGAACCAGAGCCGAAGTCGTAAAGTCGAGGCTGCTTCGTCATGGTCTTGATGTTGACGGTCAGTAGGAAGGTGTAGGAACGCAAGCCATCCAGCAGTCCTTCGGGAGCCACAACGCAAGTGTTGCTGTCAAATCCTGATGCGGTGTTCTTCGTCAGGTCGATGTCGTCCTTGGTATAGCGCAGGTTCTTTGTAATGTCGCGGGCGAGGGCTTTCACTTCGAACGAACGGCTTTCGCCTGAGATGGTGGCGGTGAGCGTCACGGGAGTGTCTTTGGCGAGAGGAAAGAGCACGCCATTGGAAGAAATCGCTGATTCGTTTGACGAACTCCAAGCGACATCGAGTCCAGAGATGGAACCAGGCAGCACAAGGTCTGTCCGTGTCTCAGCGGGCAGTTCCAGCATCTTCAAGGCGTTCTTTCCTTTTTCTGCATCCATTTTCAACTGGATGTTGGCGACAGTCTGTTGCACGGTCATTGGTGACTGGCAGGCGAAAATTTCCGCAAACGTCAGAATTTGGTGACCTTCAGCGGTTTTCTCGTCGAATATATTATCTACGGTGTTGTTGTAGAGGTCGTCTTTTTCTAACTCTATCACTTGGTCAACCAGTCCGTTGCGGTATGTGATGAGGCGGTTGTTGTCGCAGGTGATGCTGAGTATCCATGTGGTGACTTTTGTGGGGTGGTTGTCTCCGCTCGTACCCGTGCTTTGTGTTGCCCAATCGTCGCTGGTGAGCAGGCAGTTCTGGCTCTTGTATGTCTTGCCGTTGATTTTCACGACAGGCCGTTGGTCTTTACCGTCGATGCTGTAACTCATGCCGTGACCGCCCTCACTGTTATCTCCGATGGTGAGCAGTGTTCCTTCGTATTTCGAGGCGTTCATGGCGAATGCCACATGGAAGGACTCGCCTGGACCGAAACAGATGCAGTCGGGGCGGGGAGTATCGGGGTCTTCCTTCGTCAGTTCCTCTTCCCATTCATAATTGCAGTGAATGCCCGTGGGGTAGCCTTTGGGATAGCCTTGCTTCACCATCCAGTAATAGTAGTCGCCGTTCATCCATGAAAGGCGCAATTTGGAATTTTTGGAACCGGGGATGATGAAGGGACGCACATTGTTCTTCTTCGAACCCGATGTGATTTGTTCCGAACCGCTGACCTTCCCGTCTTCAATGGTGTATTTCCATATTTCGTATACTCCGTCCTTATTATATACTCCGTCTTTGGTGGGGATGCTGAGATAGAGGTCGTTGGGGTTGTCGGGGTCAATCGCCATACCGCCGCTGTAGCACCGTTCTGTGGAGTTCCAGTTCTGGTGGAAGGCATGACCGCCGTACTGCACCCATGTGCGTTGCCATTCCTTGCCGGTCCATCGGGCATACCAATAGACGTGGGTGGTCTTGTCGTTGTCAATGTGGGGGTAGGCGATGCAGGGACGCTCGTCTTTGTCAAGCACAATCTGCCACACCCAGTTTCGGATGTTGGCGGTGTTGTCAACGATGGTGGCTGGATAGGATGAGGCATAACTGCTGTTCTTGTTCACATTGAACACTCCGTTGTTGATGACCGACAGTTGCTTGCCGTTCAAGTCGCGCAAGATGGGTCCGTTGCCCTTATTGATGTCGATGACGTTGAAATAGAGCCAGTCGGGCATCTCGTTGTCAGGATGGCCTGTGGTGTAAGACACATAAATCTTGTCCTTTCCGTTGCTCTGGTATTTTGCGTATGGACGAGCGCCAGTGGATTGCACAATCTGTTTGGGACCGAAATCGAACTTGCAGTTGTCGTTTGCGTCGGGCATGGTCAGCCGTGCGATGGTCGGATGCCAGTTGATGCCGCGCCAGCAGAGGTAGATGTGGTTCGGGTCGTCGCTCAGGATGAAGGGCGAGGGATAAGTGGTGTTGTTGGCTGTGGTCAGGTATTTTTCCTCGCCCAAAGCGGTGATGTCGCCAGGACGGCGAGAGATGCGATACCATATCTTTGCCTCGTCGGTGTGGCGCGTGTAGAAAATCATCACGCGTTCGTCGGGCAGTACCACGAACGTCGGGTTGTTGTGGTCGTCGGGCTGGAAGTAACTGCGCACCAGCACGTCGGTTTTCCGCTTTGCCACCCAGTCATATTGAGTGGCTTTCACGTTGCCATGCACGTCGATATAGCCGATATAGGTGGCGTTGATAGTGCCGTCGGCGTTCTCATAATGCAGGGCGCGTGGGTCGGCAAACCAGCACCATGCACCTTCTTCGGCAACGATACTACTTTTGAATGTGTTGGATGTGTCTTGTGCCATCATATTGCAGATAGCCACAAACATTGAAGCGATAGTAAGAATGATTGTTCTCATGATTGTTTTGTATAATTAGGTCAATTTATTAGTCTGCTATAGTTTTTCGTATCATAGATTCTCTACGCAAAAATACAAATAATATATGTAAACTATAGTCTTTCCTCCTGAGATTTGTTCTTATTTCTTCTGTTTCGTGTCTTTTCCCCTTCTTAACCTAAGGTTTGTAAAGTCTTTAGGGTATCTAAGGTCTTTATAGATTTTGAGGCACCCCTATCAAAAAAAGGGGGCAAAAAGCCCCCCTCCTTTGCATTCTGTAATCTCTACTTCACCACGAATTTCTTGCCGTTCTGGATGTAGATGCCCTTGGCGGGGCTCTTCACTTCACGGCCTGACAGGTCGTAGATGCGTCCAGCCTTAGCGGCATCGTTGTCAACTGACTTGATGGCGGTGTCGACATTGCCGATGGCGAGGTTGAAAGCATAATACCTGTTGTTGTAGCAGAGGTAGATGACGGTGTGGTACTCCTTGTCTGTGTTGGCATCGTCGATGATGTAGGTGCGGAGCGTGCCATCCTCGGTATAACCTGCGGTGAATGCTGCCTCTTCCATGTTTGCCACAGCCTCTCCGTCCTCATTGAATGAGAATCCGTAGATGTTGTCGAAGTTGGCGGAGGTGAGATTGCCTTCATCATCAACTACCAGCCACTCAGCGTTGGTCTCCAGTTCCTCCATGGTGCATCCGAAGGTAGAGCAGCATGTGGAGAGGTCGAGCGGAATCTCATAGTAGTCGTCGGTTTCAGCGTCGCGGCCTTTCATGACGAAATCCTCTGAACCTATAGGTTTGATTTCAATCACATTCTTGACGAACTTGATGGTGGTGTTCAACTTGAGTGCCTTGCCGTTCCAGAAATTGAACACGTAGAATGTGGCGGTGGAATAATCACCCGTGTGGCGTAAGCCTGGCACATTGAACCAATGGATGGTGCTCTCGTAGTACCATAAAGCGAAAGCGCCTTCACCGCTGTAACCAGCCGCGTAGGCATAGTGGTTCTCGTCTTCTGGCGACATCCAGAAACCACCTCCTGTTTCACCGTTGTTCGCCTCGCTGACAGAATAGGCGTTGGTGAGTTCACCAGCGGAGTTCAGTCCATAGAGGATGCCATGTGAAGTACCCAGCATCTCCTCGTATTCCGACATGTCGGTTTGGCCTATCTCCCAAGAGCCACCGCTTTCGGTTGGAACGAACGATACCACAAAGTCAACTTCTGTCACCTCGCAGGTCTCGATGGTGTATTGGGGACTCTCCATCGTCATCTTGAACTGGAATTCATAGTACTTCTCGTCTTTGATGAAATAGACGGTAGCGTTGCATTCCTCACCGCCTTTGAAAGCATCGGGCATGTTGCCCAATTCAAAACGCAGGCTGTCGGCCACATAGTTGATATAGAAGCTCTTGGCTCCATAGCTGTAATTGGTTACAGAACCTTCAGGCAGGAACCAGAAACCTGTAGTGTCGGCGGTATAGGCCGAGGTCAGACCACCATATTGGTCGGTGGCGGCCACGCGGATGTCGGAGATGCTTTCAGCGCCAAGCAATGAATAAATATCCTCGGTGTTAATGTTGAAGAACTCCAGACTGTCCCATCCGTCGTTCGGGTTGCGGGTGAACTCGAAGGTCTGTGAACCCACAGAGGTGTAGTTGGCAATCACGTCGTCGGTGTTGACATCGACAGTTAAGTCGAAGTCAATCACCCAGGCCTTGCTGCCGTAGATGAAGTAAATCTCGGCATGATGACGTTCGCCCAATTTCCACGGTTCGTATGCGTACTGGCCGATGGTGCAGTAGATGGTGTCGCCTGGGATGTAGGTGAGCGAGGCCACCCAGAACTTGTCGGTGCTGCCCCAGTCGGCATGCTGGAGTTCGTCGCTTTCCTGATCTTCTCCCTCAAACTGAACACCTGAACCGAACCAGAAACCCGGAGTGGGAGTGGCGGTCAGGTCGTTGACGAGTTGGTCACTCCAGTTTTCGGTCTCATCGTCGAACTTCTTGGCGTAGATGATATATCTCATCTTGCTGGCAAAGTAGTCTTCGTCGATACCCAAAGCTGCCGCCATGCCTGGCACTTCCACCCAGTTGGGCTCATTGTACCAGTCGGTGTTAGGAACCTGTGTAATGGCGTAGGTGGTGCGGCCTACAATCTCCAGGTCGGAGAGGGTAGTGGTGGGTGTTTTGTCGATGCCCTCTGCCTGCTTGATGGTCAGTGAGATACCGAAGGTGACTTGCCTGCCGTTATAGTTCATGGCGATGGTGCAAGTCACGGTCTCGCCTGGATAGAGAGGTTTGGTGGGGTTCTGGCCCACACAGAGGTAGAGTTCGTCGGCATCGATATCCCAGTCGGGGTGTACAAACCAATAACCGTTTTCACCCCAGTAAGTGAGGTTGCCGGTTTTGTCCAGATAGTATCCGCCCCATGATGCCGTAGGGGTGGTGGTGGACGTACCGTCGCTCTGAATCAGGGAGAACAGGTCGCTACGTGGTGAACTGTATTCTTCCACAGGTATCCAGTCGTTGAGTGCTTTTCCCAACTCAGCGGCACTGACACCTAGTTTTCCTGCTATCTCGGAAATGGAATAGACGAGGTTGGTGCGTTCATAGTCGGACTTGGCTTCTTCAATGATGGCATCATTGTAGTCCTCGGCTGATACGCTGTTCGACACGAACAGCATGGCCAATGCAATGAAAGTAAAAAGTTTTCTCATAAGCGTTGATTTTTCAAATAAAAGTTAAGTTAGCGAATTGAATGAATCATTATTTGGGCAAAGATATAAATAATCAACAAATGTAAAAAATAATCAGACGAAAACTTACTTTTTCCCACTCCCTTTGTGGAAAAAAAGTGGTGGAGTCAAATGTTTCATAACAAATGTTAAAACGAGGGTAGATACGCAAACTCTGTATAATAATACGTAATAAGAGGCGCTTTTAGGTGGATTTTTTTTGTATATCCATGCAATGTTATATGCAAAAATGTTTCATGGGTATGACATTAGGAAACATTTTTACCATTGACCATTGAACATTGACCATTGAACATTGACCATTGACCATTGGCCATTGAACATTGACCATTGACCATTGACCGTCGATGGTCGTTTCTGTTGAAGGAACAAGTCAGTTGACGGAACAAGGTAGTGTCAGCATAAAAACAGCATGGCATCCGGGAAACTGTTTGTCGGAGAGTTCCAACATTCCTCCTTGCTGGAGCATCATCCGTCGGCTCAGCGAGAGTCCGATTCCGTTCCCTTGCCGTTTGGTGGTGAAGAAAGGAACGAAAAGTGACTGGCGGTTCTCGGCAGGGATGGGACTCCCGTCATTTCCAATGTATAAATACAATTGTCTTGAATTGCTTTGCACCAGGTCTTCTGCGTTGTTGAGTACGGCGGTAACAACCATTTTTCCAGCGCCTGCCTCCACGGCGTTTTTCACGAGGTTCATCACCACCTGCCTTAGCATCCCCGCATCTGCTTGTACAGATAAATCAGTTGCCACATCTATCTCCCACGTCAACTGAGGATATGTCAAGATGATGTCGTCAATCATCTTCCGCAGGTCGACTTTACCTAAGTTAGGCTTCTCCAGTTCCGACATCTTTCTGTAATTACCCACAAAACCGCTCAGATGCCGGGATGTCTCGTAAATGGCTTGAATCCCTTCTTCCAGGGGTGTTCCTTTCACATTGGGGTAGGAGAGCAATGACTGGCTGATGCTGGTGATAGGGGCTGTGGCATTCATGATTTCATGGGTCAGCACTCGGGTAAGTCGTTCCCATGATTCCACCTCATTCTGATTCACTTGTTGACGAATGATTTCACCTAATTTGTTCAGTG
>JAFXVU010000063.1 GCA_017534705.1 Bacteroidaceae bacterium | reverse complement strand
TCTTGAGCGTATGTGCCATCAACGGAATAGTTTACCTGTTGTGCCATAGCAGGCATCGTCGCTATGAGAGCGGCGAACATGAATAATTGTTTTGATTTTTTGAACATATTGATGGAGTTTATTAGTTTTTATTCGTTTTTTTCGCAGGCTAGCAGCCTGCGTACCCTGCAATGGGCACTCCTTTCAGGGACATGGGATATCCGCAGTGTTTACTTGTTGTTGCTCACCATCGAAATTGAACTGGAGTGTGGCACCATCAGCACGCACATCGAGCGTGACTTTGGCACCCATCACCAGAGGTAGGTTCACGTCGCCATGGCCACCAGGGAATCCGCACAGCACGGGGATGTTGTAGGCTTTCAGCAACTCATGCAACATAGCCTCCACGCTCTCGTATGTAAACTCCGAACCGCAACTGGTGAACTCACCAAGCACAATGCCCTTGCAGCGGTCGAGCACACCATTCATCTGCAAGATACGCATCTGGCGGTCGATGTTGTGCATCGACTCCCCTACCTCTTCCACAAAGAGAATGAGGTCTTTGCCTTTAGTGGCATCGGCCTGTGAGCCCAGGTTGGGCACAAAGGTGCAGAGATTGCCACCCACCAGTGTGCCGTTTGCTTTGCCCAGGATGTTCTGTGGGTGGGCAGGCACCTCATATCGGGGAACCCGTCCCATGAGGAGGTCGCGCATCAAGGTGCTGGTGGGGTCTGTTCCACCTTTGGCAAGGAACGAACTCATCGTGCCGTGAATACTCATCACGCCGGCACGCGCCAACAGTCCATGGAGGGTGGTGATATCACTGAAGCCTACCAACCATTTCGGTGAGGCTTTCAGTTCCGCCAACGTCAACTGGTCGATATACTGGATGGTTCCATATCCACCACGGTTGCAGATGATGGCCTTGATGCTAGGGTCGCTGAGTGCCCAGCGGATGTCGCTGACGCGTTCCTCAATGGTTCCGGCATACTGTCCGTCGGTCTTTTTGCCCACGTTAGGGCCGATGACGGGTACCAGTCCCCAGCCACGCAGTACATCGGCGGTCTTCTCCACATTCTCCATCGGTGTGAAGTAGGATGGCGAAATCAGCGCCACCTTATCGCCAGCCTTCAAGTAATCGGGTCTTTCACAATTCAAGACCACTGGCTGTTGGTTGGGAATCATGTTTCCATTGTCATCTCCGTCGCTGCATGAGGTCATAGAAAAAGCGTTGATAGTCGCCATCATAGTGAACAGGAGGGTTAATAGTTTCTTCTTCATTGTCTGTGTTTATTTTTCCTTTGGAGGAGTTAAAGGGGGAAAGTCGCGTCAGAATCTGCCTTTTGCTTTTGCCCTTACAGGGCGCATTTGTGTTCGCTTTCATACCCAGGGCGTTGCCCCGGGCTGGAAGCTATTGGCCTTTCAGGCCGTTCTCCTACTTGCGCTGCCAACGTAGCGTAAGTTGAGTAACTGCTGATTATCATCCAGGGCGTTGCCCTGAGCTGGAAGCTATTGGCCTTTCAGGCCGTTTTCCTACTTGCGCTGCCAACGTAGCGTAAGTTGAGTAACTGCTGATTATCACCCAGGGCGTTGCCCCGGGCTGGGAGTTATTGGCCTTTCAGGCCGTCCTCCTATGTTTCAGTTTCAATATTCGCTGGACGCTTTGGTTGATGCTTTACTCACTGATGGTGCCTTGTTCCACAGCGATTAATTATATGAATGACACATTATTGTTGCCAAATCGTTAGAACATGCAAATTTAATAAATAACGTGAATTCGACAAAAATTTAACCTAAATTTCTCATGAATTTCAATGAAAGGCAAAGCCTTTCTGTAATTCCGATGAATCATCAAACTGACGTTAAATAATTACGGAATAGCATACTTTTCGATAAAATTGAAGGTCAATAATTAAATCTTTTTGTATTTTTGCCATCAACTTGAAATCATAAAAAGAAAAGTCTATGCTGATTATCCATGCCAACGACCCTACAACGAGTTTTCTGAGTGCGCTTTACGCCGAGCGCAACGATATCTGTGGACGTATTGACGAACACAACACGAACGGAGAAGTGATTCATGCCATGAAGGGAGCCGACCGCATCATGATGCTCGGTCATGGTTGTAAAGACGGGCTGTTCGGCTTGGCTGACAAGAATGGCATGTACCGACCCTTGGTTTACAACCGTCATGTGGAGTTTTTGCGGAGAAAGGAATGTATCGGTATCTGGTGCCATGCTGACGAATTCGCCACTCGCTATCACTTGGATGGCTTGTTCTCGGGGATGATCATCTCAGAACTGTCGGAGGCGAAGGATTGTGAAATAGAGACCACTGCTGAGGAAGTGGAGCGGGAGAACAAGAAATTCGCCGAACGTCTTCGCGACTGCATCAACTCCTACCCTCTCCCTCAAGTGCCTGCCAAGATGGCTGAACTCGACGATGTGCACAGCCCCCTGACGGAGTTCAACTACTCCAGACTGTACTATTTCAAGTATTGACGTTATTGAACTGAACATCATGACTATCATAGAAATCAACCAACTGACGCATCCTGGAGTGGAGCACTTCTGCAGGCTCACTGAGGCCCAGCTGCGCAATCGACTGGATCCCGACAACGGCATTTTCATCGCCGAGAGCCCCAAGGTCATCCGAGTGGCATTGGATGCGGGCTACGAACCCGTGTCCCTGCTCTGCGAGCGTCGTCATATCGATGGCGATGCGCGCGACATCATCGAACGGTGTCCTGACATCCCCGTCTATACGGGTTCCCGCGATGTGTTGTCACAACTGACGGGCTACACACTGACTCGCGGTGTGCTCTGCGCCATGCACCGCAAGTCCATGCCATCGTTGGATTCCGTCTGCGAGAATGCCTCTCGTGTGGTCGTCATCGATGGAGTGGTCGATACCACCAACATCGGAGCCATCTTCCGTTCGGCTGCCGCCCTGGGCATGGATGCTGTACTGCTGACGCCGCAGTCGTGCGACCCGCTGAACCGACGCGCCATCCGTGTGTCTATGGGGTCGGTATTCCTGGTGCCATGGACATGGATAGACAATGAGGCTGATGACTACCAACAACAGTTGCGAGGGTTGGGGTTCCGCACTGCAGCCATGGCCTTGAGCGACGAATCCGTACCCATCGACTACCCGCCACTTGCCGCGGAGCATCGACTGGCTATCATCATGGGCACTGAGGGTGACGGTCTGTCGCATCATGTGATCGCTGGCGCTGACTATGTGGTCCGCATCCCCATGTCGCACCAGGTCGATTCCCTCAATGTGGCTGCAGCATCTGACGTAGCGTTCTGGCAGTTGCGGAAAAGGTGACGAATTCTCGGATTCTTTTCTTCAATTTTTCCTAAAATCTTGAGCGTAGCGACAAGTAGGAGGTGCGGCATTCCTGCCGCACAAAGAAACGTTTTCCCAAGGAAATATTGGTCGGATACATTGGGTAGTCTGACAATAAATACGTAACTTCGCACACAAATCATTGATCACACATTCTTATGAAACAAACTAACCACCCCACCCTGCACTGGCAGCCATTCCTGCTCAGCCTCACGCTCTGCCTCGCCTCACTCACGACCTGGGCACAACGACAATACTCGATGGACTATCAAGTGGACTTCGACACCTTGGGCCACTACCTGATTGTCACACTCGACTACAACGAAACATCGCCCACAGCTGCATCCGACATCGTGCTCAACATGCCGGTGTGGGCTCCTGGCTACTACCAAATCCTCGATTTCCCGAAGCATCTATGCGATTTTGCCGCCCAGACGAACGACGGGCAAAAGCTCGCATGGCAGAAGGAAGGCAAAAACCGATGGCGTGTGCCCGTACCCAAGAACGGACACGTCAAGGTCAGCTATCGCGTCTTCGCCAACGAGCGCGACGTGGCTTCGAGCCGAGTGGATAAAGATATTGCTTTCGTTGCTCCCTGTGGCGTATTCATGCACGTCGATGGTGAACTCAACCACCCTTCCACCGTTACCTTCCACTTGGCCAAGGGATGGACACAGATCGCTTCGGGACTGAAACAAGGCGGATGGGACTGCAACAATCGCGATCTCCGAAACGACGGTACCGACTCCCTGACTGCTGTATTCGATGTCAAGGACTTCGACACGCTTTACGACTCGCCTTTGCTCTTCGGCAATTTCCGTCTCGACAAATTCATATACGACGACCGATGGTACGAATTTGCACTGGAAACGCCCGAGGGAGTTGACGAACTCGACCTGAAGGGGAATTTCTGCAAAATAGTGTCGGAGGCCACAAAGATGATGGGACACGTGCCTTACACGTTCTACAGCCTCATCCACATGGGAGAGGGCGGAGGAGGACTGGAGCACCTCAACTCGCAGGCGTGCTACACCAATGGCACTTATCGCTTCGAATCGCGCCGGCATGAAGTGAAATTCCTGGCGTTCGTAGCCCACGAATACTTCCACCTCTACAACGTGAAGTGCATCCGGCCAGCTGAACTATGGCCCATCGACTACAACAAGGAGGCCATCACACCGATGCTGTGGGTAAGCGAGGGACTGACCTGCTACTACGAGTTCAGACTGCTCCGCTATGCTGGCATCGCCACCCCTGACGAGGCGCTCGAACTGCTCTCCACTTATTTCGGCCTGTATGCACCCTACGAGGGGCAGCGGCACCAGAGCCTGCGACAATCGAGCTACGACATCTGGCTGAACTTCATGAACAATGATGCCAACAGCCGTGATGTGCGAATCAACTATTATTTCAAGGGACCAATGGTCGGTCTGCTCCTCGATATCGACATCCGACGCCACACACAGCAACGACGCTCGCTCGACGACGTCATGCACCTGCTCTACCAGCGCTACTACTTGGAACTCAAGCGAGGCTTCACTGAAGAGGAATTCTGGGCGCTCTGCGCCGAGGTGGCTGGCAGCCCACTCACGGAAGTGCGACGCGCAGTCGATACCACCGACGACATCGACTACGACTATTGGCTGCGGGATGCCGGACTGCGTATCGACGGCAACAAAATTGTCCGCATAGAGCATCCGACAAAAGCACAAAAAGCATTTCTGGAAGCAATGAAACTGTAGGAACAGACGCCCGAGCTGAAATCACCATTATTGGTATTTCAGCTTGCCCCTGTCGATATCGTCTTGCAGTTGTCTCAACTTTTTCAGAGACTCCACCATATCATCAGTGCCTTCAGACCTCCTCGACTCAATCCGTTTTCTTTCGTTCCTATAAGCCAGGACTTCCTCATCGGTCACATGCATCATCTGCTGACACTCCAAAAAGATCTGACGCATATTATTCAGACAACCTGTAGTCATGATGCCATACGTCAAGTAGTCAAAATTGATGAAATTCTGGCTCCGTTCAAGAATAGAACTTCTGGAGATACTGTTGACGAGTGAATCGCACACCATTGTTTTGAATTGAAGGCGAAACCGATAGAAATCAGCCACATACTCGGTGAAGAAAACATCGCCTACCGTATTGATGGTTTCGATGCTCGATGAGAAGATTCGTTCTGTAGTCTCTGTATAACTGACCTGCGGCAACGTCCCGGCAATCGAGTACCAAAGTTCAGAAAACTTTGTGGTGTCTTCCAAAAGCTGGCGTTGCAGGTGCATCGACTGACGTATCGTTGAATCGACTTTTTCTATGGCCTCCAACGAGTTGTACATGTCATACATCACCATCATGACAATCTCGCGCTTGGCTTCCTGCTTTTTATGATGGTCGATGACGGCAGCCGTACCGAATGTGAGGGCAATAGAAAAGGTGGTGGCTAAAAGCGACAGGAGAAATTGTTTCAAGGTAGTCTTTGTCTTGTCGCTCTTCAATAGACTTGGAATGCGGAGTTTCATATCATTCAATA
>JAFXVU010000062.1 GCA_017534705.1 Bacteroidaceae bacterium | reverse complement strand
CTTGTCAGAGCTGGTGGAAGAATGTGGCGGTCTTATTGACATGACCAAACTGCCCATTGGCGACACCACTCTGTCGTCGAAAGAAATCATTGCCAACGAAAGCCAGGAGCGTATGGGCCTTCTCATTGACGAGAAGCACATCGACCATGTGCGCAAGATAGCCGAACGCGAGCGCGCTCCGCTGTACGTGGTCGGCGAGACCACAGGCGACGCTCACTTTGCCTTCGAACAAGGCGACGGGGTACGTCCGTTTGATTTGGAAGTTGCACAGATGTTCGGCCACTCGCCCAAGACCTTTATGAGGGACGAGACCGTGGAACGCAAATACGAAGATGTGGCCTACAACGAGGCGGACATCGAGCAATACCTGGAACAAGTGCTGCAACTAGAGGCTGTGGCTTGCAAAGACTGGCTCACCAACAAAGTGGACCGTTCGGTGACTGGCAAGATTGCCCGTCAGCAGTGCCAAGGCGAGTTGCAGTTGCCATTGTCTGACTGCGGTGTGGTGGCACTTGACTTCCGTGGCGAAAAAGGTATTGCCACTGCTATCGGACATGCTCCCCAAGCCGGTCTTGCCGACCCTGCTGCAGGCAGTGTGTTGTCGGTGGCAGAGGCACTCACCAACGTGGTATGGGCACCTTTCGCAGAGGGTCTCGACAGCGTGTCGCTCAGCGCCAACTGGATGTGGCCCTGCCGTTCTCAGAAAGGTGAGGACGCCCGTTTGTACGCTGGTGTGAAAGCCCTCTCCGACTTCTGCTGCGCTTTGCAGATCAACGTGCCTACAGGCAAGGACTCATTGTCCATGAGCCAGCAATATCCTGATGGAAAGAAGATTGTAAGTCCTGGTACTGTCATCGTGAGTGCTGGTGGCGAGGTGTCCGACGTGAAGAAAGTCGTTTCACCCGTCCTGGTCAACAACACAGACACCACACTTTATCATATCGACTTCAGTTTCGACACCTATCATCTCGGAGGTTCCGCTTTTGCCCAGAGCTTAGGCAAAGTTGGCAGCGACGTACCTACCGTAAAGAACCCTCAATATTTCTGCAATGCATTTGAAGCTATACAAACCTTGATTGACAAGGGGCTGATTCTTGCAGGTCACGACATCAGCGCCGGAGGTCTTATCACCACCCTGCTTGAGATGACTTTCGCCAACACCAAGGGCGGTTTACATATCGACCTCAAGGGCATCAAGGAGAACGACCTTGTGAAAATTCTCTTCGCAGAGAATCCCGGGGTAGTGATTCAAATCAAGAACGACGACAAGCACGAGGTGAAGAAGATTCTTGAGAACTTGGAGGTGGGCTATTGCTCCATTGGCCATCCAATCGACGACCGCAAGATGCGCGTGGTGAAGGACGGCCGCCATCTGTTGCTCGACATCGACAGCCTTCGCGACATCTGGTACTCCACTTCCCACCGCCTCGACACCAAGCAGAGTTTCAATGGCATGGCAGACGAGCGTTTCAAGAACTACAAGAACCAGCCAGTGGAAATGAAGTTCAACACCAGTTTCACAGGTAAATTCAAACAATATGGCATCAATCCCGACCGCCGCAAGCCGACGGGCATAAAGGCTGCCATTATCCGCGAGAAAGGCACCAATGGTGAGCGAGAGATGGCTTACTCACTCTATCTGGCCGGCTTCGACGTGAAAGACGTGATGATGACCGACTTGGTCAGCGGACGAGAGACGTTGGAGGACATCAACATGATTGTGTTCTGTGGTGGTTTCAGCAATTCCGACGTTCTCGGCAGCGCCAAGGGATGGGCAGGCGCCTTCCTTTTCAACCCCAAGGCCAAGGCGGCTCTCGATGCGTTCTATGCCCGTAAGGACACCCTCTCACTTGGCATCTGCAATGGCTGTCAGTTGATGATAGAACTGGGGCTTATCAATCCCGAACACAAAGACAAGGCTCGGATGCTCCACAATGTTTCACATAAGTTCGAAAGCGAGTTCATCAGTCTTGCCATTCCTCAGAACAACAGCGTCATGCTTGGTTCGTTGAGCGGCAGCAAACTCGGTCTATGGGTGGCTCACGGTGAAGGTCGCTTCTCCTTGCCATACAGCGAGGACAAATACAACGTAGTGGCGAAGTACAACTATTCTGGCTACCCCGGCAACCCCAACGGCAGTGACTATGACGTGGCAGGTGTGGCCAGTCCCGATGGACGCCATCTGGCCATGATGCCTCACCCCGAACGCGCCATCTTCCCTTGGCAATCAGCTTACTACCCACTCAACCGCCGCAACAGCGACCAAGTGACTCCATGGATAGAAGCTTTCGTCAATGCCCGCAAATGGATTGAGGCCATTAAAGGCTAATTGCAAAGACCTTAAAGTCCCTAAAGGCTTTAAAGCCCTAAAAAACAGCGTAAATCGATGTCTTTAAATACAGAGATGTTTCTGTCTTTCGCCAAAATCGGAACCTTCACCCTTGGTGGAGGTTTCGCTATGGTGCCTTTGATGGAAAGCGAGATTGTGGATAAGAAACATTGGTTGACTAAAGAGGAATTCCTCGATGTCATCATCGTGTCACAGACCTCTCCAGGAGTGTTTGCCGCGAACATGGCGAGCCATGTAGGCTATAAGATAGGAGGTAAAACGGGCGGTGTAGTGGCCACGCTCGGCGTAGTAGTTCCATCTGTGTTGATGATTTTGCTGATAGCCATGTTTTTCCAGCAGTTCAAATCCATCAGATGGGTGGAGAAGATGTTCATGGGCATTCGTCCTGCTGTGGTGGCATTAATCGCCGCACCAGTGTTCACCATGGCCAAGTCAGCCCGTCTCAACAAGCGAAACTTATGGATTCCCGTTGTAGCGGCCGTTTTGATTAAGTGTTTCGATGTGTCGCCCATCTACATCATTTTTGTAGCGGCCTTATCTGGCTTTGTCTATGGAAGATACAAGAGAAAACAAGAAAAGAAAGAAGACCAACCCCAAAAAGACTGACAAATGGTATTCCTGAAATTATTCCTGGTGTTCTCGAAGATTGGCATCTTCAATTTCGGTGGAGGCTACGCCATGCTCTCCCTGATACAGAACGAGGTGGTGGTGAAACACCAATGGATGACGATGAGTGAATTCACCGACATCGTGGCCATCAGCCAAATGACCCCTGGTCCTATAGGCATCAATGCTGCCACCTACGTGGGATACACAGCCGTAGTGAACGACCCTGCTGGTTACCCCGCCTGGATGGGGGTAATTGGTGCCGTCATCGCTTCCTTGTCTGTTTTGTGGCTTCCTTTCTTGTTGATGGTCTCCATCAGCAGCTTTTTGTTCAGACACAAGAACGCACGCTGGGTCAAAGATATCTTCTCCACACTTCGGCCTGCCATTGTGGGGTTGATTGCCGCAGCCGCCCTGCTGCTCATGACCAAGGACAACTTTGGCAGTGTCACTGACTCGCCATACGTTTTCTGGTGCAGCGTCATCATATTCGGTTTTGCCTTCATAGGCACACGCCTGTTCAAAATCAACCCCATATTCATGATTGTGCTCTGTGGACTGGCCGGCCTACTCATCTACTAAAAAACAACACTCACATGGCAGACTACATATTCGAATTGCAAATGAAGGTCCGCGACTACGAATGCGACCTTCAAGGCATTGTCAACAATGCCAACTACCAACACTATATTGAGCACACACGTCATGAGTTCCTTCTTGCACACGGTATCAGTTTCGCCAAACTACATGAGCAAGGTACAGACGCTGTGGTAGCCCGACTGAACATGCAGTTCAAGACACCTTTGCGCAGTGGCGACGAGTTCGTCTCTAAACTGTACCTGAAGAAAGAGGGCATCCGCTATATCTTCATGCAAGACATCTTCCGCCTGCCCGACATGAAAGTAGTGGTCAAGGCACAGGTGGATACTGTATGCCTTATTAATGGGAAGTTGGCAGACAGCCCACTACTTAACGACGTGTTCGCGCCATTCTTCCAATAAATCGACCTAAAGACCTTATACACCCTTATGGACACCAGCGAGCTCATCAACGTCATGACCCTCAGCGGTCTGTCTGGACTTGGCCTCAACAACGCCTGCCAGCTCTACAAGCGTGTGGGGTCGGCAACAGCCATCTTCGAGCATCGCAACGACATCCTTGACATCATTCCCGATGCCAACCCTCGTATCCGAGAGATTCTGGGCAATGTGTCCCAACCCCTTGCCAGAGCAGAGGAAGAACTAAGTTTCATTGAGAAAAACCACATCAAACCCTTGGTGATAGGCGAAGAAGGCTACCCTCTGCGTCTGGCAGAATGCGAGGATGCACCACTGATTGTCTATTACTTGGGCAACAGCGACCTCAACACAGCTAAGGTCATCAGCATCGTAGGAACCCGCAACTGCACGGAATACGGGCGGTCGCTCTGCGAACGTCTCATCCACGACATCTCGGAAATATACCCTGACACTTTGATTGTCAGCGGTCTGGCCTACGGAGTGGATATCGCGGCACACCGAACCGCCCTCCTCAACAACATGAACACTGTGGGTGTGCTTGCCCATGGACTCGACACCATCTACCCCACCCTTCACCGGCACACAGCCTCTCAGATGGTGCGCCAAGGTGGATTGCTGACTGAATACATGAGCCATTGCCTCATCTCCAAAGGCAATTTCGTGCGTCGCAACCGCATCGTAGCAGGTATGAGCGACGCCACTATCGTGGTGGAAAGCGCCGAGAAAGGCGGTGCCTTGATTACGGCCGACATTGCTTTCTCTTACAACCGTACGGTAGCCGCTTTCCCTGGAAAGGTGGACAATCCTTACAGTGCTGGATGCCACAAGTTGATACGTAAGAGCATGGCATCGCTCATCACCAGTGCCGATGACTTGCTCGACCTCTTGCAATGGACCAACCCCAAGACCAGTAACCAACACCGCCAAATGGAGCTCTTCCTCGACCTCACGGAGGAAGAACAGACCATTGTGAACTACATGAAAGACAAGGACGATGTAATGGTCAACAGTTTGGTGGTGGCTACAGGTTTGTCTTACGACAAATTGATGTCATCGTTGCTGGAACTGGAATTCAAAGGAGTAGTGAAGGTTCTTGGCGGCAACCGCTACAAACTATCCTGAAGCAAAGCCATTTCAACCCATCACTATAATCTGAACATTCTGAAAACTCGGAACACTCTTAAAAAGCCAGAAACATCCCCTCCCAAAACTCATTATTATGAAAAAAGCAAGCAACTACATCATTTTGGGACTCTTCGCCATTGGCGGAATCACCATTTGGCTCATCACAGGCCAAGCCACTATGTTAGCTTTCAGTCTTTTCGTTCTTGTTATCGCATCCATCATCTGGTGGAGTGAGATGAAAAACAGGAAAGAACCTATACCAGAGGAGATTCCGACAATCGACAGCCTTATTGCAAAGTATGGACAACCCGATGACATCATCGTCACCGACCCCACCCATGCAGAAGAACCACAAGGTGCTATACTGGTCTATCACGATAAGCTGGTTTACGACCAAAGAGAAATACCCAAGGCCGACATTGTAGATATGACCTTCAACAATGCCATGATTCCCTATCTTCCAGCCGACTACCAAATTCTCATCGCAACAAAAGACAAGAACCAACCACTTGTCCGCATACATACAGGCAACGATGCCAACTGGGCTCAAAATGTTGTCATAGCCATTAAGGATGCCTGCAGCACAGCACCATCCAAAGAACCTGAGGTTTCGGAATAGTCTGAATTGCCCGAGTACTCCGAGTATTCAGAAAAACCAAAAGGCGCTTGCAAGGTTTTTGCAAGCGCCTTTATGATAGAGGGGAATATCTCTTATTCCTTCGTGTCGATGCCCTTCCAAATCAGAGCAGCCAAAAGACCACCAATGCATGGGCCAACGATGAATACCCATACTTGAGACAGAGCGTCACCACCCTCGAAGAGAGCGGGGCCGAACGAACGGGCTGGATTCACGCTTGTGCCAGTATAATGGATGCCTACGAGGTGGATAAGGATAAGGCTAAGACCGATAGCCAAACCTGCGAAATTGTTGGTGGCACCATTTGTCTTAGCGGTAGCACCGAGTACAACAAGCACAAACAAAGCGGTGAGCACAATCTCAACCACAAGACCAAGAGCAATATTGCCATTCGGGCATGCGTTGGCTCCAGTCTTAGTGCCTTCAGCAAGTTCAGGTGCCATACCTACGATAGCGGCGAGGCAAGCAGCAGCAAGAATACCACCAATGAACTGACCAATCCAGTAGCCAACGGCATCCTTAGTGGTCATACGACCGATGCAAAGAACACCAAGAGTGATGGCAGGGTTGATGTGGCAACCAGAGACACCACCAATAGTGTAGGCCATAGCCACAACTGACAAACCAAAAGCAATGGCTGTACCGACAACAGATGCAGTATCACTGCCGCAAGCCAGACTCACAGCTGTACCGCATCCCAAGAATGTGAGCACGAACGTACCCACCATTTCAGCAAAGTACTTTTTCATAATGAAATGATTTTAAGTTAATAAACAATTTGTTGTTAAAGCTTCTATAATTTTATTTTTACAAAATTACTAAAAAAAGGAATAAGCCCAAACTTTTTGCTAAATATTTGTTCACCGAAACAATTATTCTCTTGAAAATGTTTCTATGGAACGCTATACATACTCCTCTCCAAGATTCAGCTGAAGGTCATTGACAAAGCGCCGGATACCGCCCTGGTCTTCCCGTTTGCAAATCACCAGCACATCACCCTCCTCAGCAACAATATAGCCATCGAGGTCCTGCAACATGGCAACCTTGCCACTTGGAAGTTTCACGATACAGTTGTTGCATCCATACATCATCGCTTTCGAATTGATGACCACATTATGGTTGCGGTCCTTGGGCAAAGTGTTGTAGAGCGAATCCCAAGTACCTATGTCGGCCCAGCCGAAGTGGCACAACATCACATCTACATTGTCAGCCTTCTCAAGCACACCGGTTTCCACAGCCTCACTGGGAATCAACGAGAATGCTTCAGAAAGTTCTGCCTCACTCTTGGCTTTGAAATAATCGTCGTTCCAATGATCAATGAACAGGTTATACTCAGGGACGTATTTCCTCACGGTCTGGATAAAGGTATCAGCGTTCCAAATGAACAGACCTGTGTTCCAAAGAAACTCCTTGTTCTCGACAAAAAGTGTGGCGAATTCCAGTTCTGGCTTCTCGGTGAATGTGCGTACAGAGAAAATGTCTTCTTCCATCTTTTCATTCATCTGGATATAGCCATAATTGGTGTCGGGACGAGTGGGCATCACACCTAAGGTAAGCAACGACTTGTGCTTACCGACATAATCAAGCCCTCTGAGGATGCTATTCTGGAAAATGTCGGTATTGGAAATCATCTGGTCGACAGGCGTGATGACCATATTGGCATCAGGATTAAGCTCACGAACTTTCATGGCCGCCCACAGCACACTGGCCACAGTGTTGCGGCGTATGGGTTCGAAGAGGGCATTCCCTTCAGGCAGGTCGGGCAATTGCTCGCGTACCAAGTCATAATAATTTCGGTTGGTAACCACAAGAATGTTTTCGTTCTTCATGAAAGACCGGAAACGTCGATATGTATATTGTAGGAGTGATTCGCCCATACCGATGAAATCGATAAACTGTTTAGGGCGATCCTGTCGGCTACTCGGCCATAGGCGCAAACCTATACCACCAGCCAATATCACACAGTAGTTATTATCGCTCATAATTTGTGTCGTTCTGATTTAGATAATGCAAGATAGCGAAAAGTATCCATGTACTTATAATATAAAACGTGAAAAATAAAAAAAAATTATCTTTTCATCAAAAATATATCGCTTTTATAGCAAGTATGCCAACAACAGATGCCAAATACGACGAACTAGTCCTGTGTTTGCACGCTTTTCCAATTCACCAGATAGAGACGTTCGGAGGAACGAGTGACAGCGGTGTAGAGCCAACGGAAATAGTCGATGCCCATCATATCTTCAGTGATGTAGCCCTGATCCACAAAAACCCTACGCCATTGCCCGCCTTGCGCCTTATGGCAGGTCACTGCGTAGGCATATTTTATCTGCAAGGCATTATAATAAGGGTCGCTCATCACACCCTCAAGCCTTTCTTTCTTGGTAGAAAGATGCGCATAATCTTGCAGCACCTCATTGAAGAGCGTTTCGTTCTGCTCACGGTTCAGGGCTGGTGCCTCCGACTGCAAGGTGTCGAGAATGACGTTCACTTCTAGCTCATAGTCATCATAATCAGGCATACGAATGATGGCCGACGCAAAACGGAAGCCATAAAACTCACGTTCGTTCCATACTCTGACCACACGTACGATGTCGCCATTAGCGATATAGTCCATCGGTGCCTGACACTTTCCATGCTCATCCACATCAAGCGATGGCCAGTAATAATTGTTCTTCGCCACCATCAGCATGTCGCCAGACTCCAATTCTGCCTCACGGCCGAGAATCTGATAACGTACACCTTTATTATATATATTGGCAAGTTTGTTGGACCGACAGACAACAATAGTATCGTCATGCCCCACTTTGTCATAACAACTAGTCAGTTCCTCTATCAGTTCATTGCCCGGGATATTTTTAATGTCGCTGAAACCAGAGAACCTGACTTTAGGAAACGCTGCCACTTCTCCGGCATCGAGGGCAGTACGGAGGTTAGTGGCATTCCAAAGCACACCCGACGTCGATGCCTGACGCACCACCCGGCGGAGGGTGAAACTGCGAACATGGAGGCCATAACCAGCGACGAAGGTGTCGTTCAACGCCACACTCTCCAACGAACCCACTGGCGGCAACTGGGCTGTGTCGCCTATCAGCAGCAAACGGCAACCTGGACTGGAGTAGACGAACTGAATGAGGTCGTCGAGCAACCTGCCAGTACCATACGACGCCACGCCTTGCTGTTCATTGGAAATCATTGACGCCTCGTCAACGACAAACAAAGTCTGCTTCATGCTGTTGAGACCGACAGTGAAACTGGCATCGTATTCCTTGGACTGCTGTCGGTAGATACGCCTATGGATGGTATAGGCTGGATGACCTGCACTTAACGAAAGGACTTTTGCCGCCCTTCCAGTTGGTGCCATAAGCACACAGGAACGCTCCAACCTTGTCATCGTTTTCACCAAAGCACTCACCACAGATGTCTTTCCTGTGCCAGCATAACCTCGAAGGATGAACACAGAATTAAAATCATCCGACAACACAAAATCTGACAACTCATGAATCAGCAAATGTTGCTCATTTGTGGTTTTAAAACCCAAAGAAAGTTCAATTTCGCCACTTAAATAGTCTATTATCATCGATTTTTGAAAAAAAGTTGTGCGAATATAACGAGATTAAATCAAAAAAAGTTATTTTTGCGAAACGAAATTAATAAAAATAAAAATAAACACACATATCATGAGGAAAATTATCAACATTATCCTGGCATTATGTGCACTTGCACTGTGCTACGCTTGCTATGCAAGCATCTACAATGACATTGCTTTCGATGAAGAGAAAGCAGCTCGTGAGAATCTGGTTAAAGCCAGACTGATGCAAATCCGCGACGCAGAGGAGAAGTTCAAGATGAGTGGTCACCCTGAGTACTGTGGCGACATCGACTCTCTCATTGACTTCGTGAAGAACGACCGCGCAGTTGACCACATTGTGAAGCAGGGCGAACTGTCAGACGACCAACTCGAATCCGGTATGACAGAGGCCGAGGCTATCCGCAAGGGCATCATCAAGCGCGACACCGTATGGGTATCGGCAGCAGAACTGCTGGGCATACCAAATCCCGACTCGCTCAAGTATGTGCCTGTTGGCAAAGAGGGTGCTACCATCCAGCTGAGAAAGAAGGCCGCTTTCAACCTTAAGAGCAATGAATGGGACGTGCTTATGGAGGTTCGCGCATCACTTGATGACTATCTCTACGGCATGGACGCCAAGAAACTGAAGAACCTGAAAGCCGACATGAAGAAGTCGGGCAAGAACAAGGCCGATCTCTTTGAAGACAATGCAGATGATTCTAAGGGTGAATGGTACGGTCTGAGAATGGGTGACTTACAAGATCCAACCAACAAGAATGCAGGTAACTGGGAATAATAACATCAGCAATAAAAGTCTGTCCATTCGCATCAGTACGAATGGACTTTCTTTTTGTATATACGCCCCATCGGAGGAGCCTCACTACGTTTACAGCAAGTACAAGGTGAGGCCTACGATATCCATGGCCGCCAACCTCAAGGACGCACTTCTGAATGAGCCGCTGTTGAAAGAAGAGTATCAGCGGGTGAATGTGATGGTGACCAGCCCGCATTTCACTGTGGTACCAACCACAGCGTTCAAAAGCGAGGACATCAACGACATCTATGCCTTCAACTTCCCCAAGGACGAGACGAAGCATGTGAGTTTCAACATCCTTCGTCGACAAGGCCTCGCCATCATCTTCGGGCTCGACAAGAATGTGCACCAGCTCATTACCGATGACTTCCCACGCGCAAGGTTTTACGCCTCAGCAAGCACTCTGGCGGAGTTCTTCGCTGAAAGGAGTGCGGGAGGCAAGATGCTGAAGATGTATGCCTACATCCATGAACGCGAGATGACCTTGTTCGTTTTCGAACACGGGAGACTGTTATTTGTCAACACGTTTGAGTCGGCACACGCCATCGATTACCAGTACTTCATCCTCAACGTATGGAAACAACTGGAAATGGACCAGCTGACCGACATGCTTCACGTTGTGGGTGACAACGACATGGCACAGCAACTCACAACTTCCATCGCCTCATACATCAAGTCGGTGGAACTCATTAACCGCGAGGACGATTTCAGCAGCAAACTCACCCAAGGCAACAGTGTCATTCCCTACGACTTGCAGACGCTGCTCGTATGCGGATTCTGAACATAGTTATTCAGCCATGAGAGTGATTTCAGGAAAATACAAGCACAGGCACTTTGAGGTGCCACGCAGTTTCAAGGCACGTCCCACCACCGATTTCGCCAAGGAGAATCTTTTCAACATCCTCCAAAACGTCTATGTGGATTTCGATGCCCACCCGACTGTGCTCGACCTCTTTGCGGGTACAGGTAGCATGAGTCTGGAGTTCCTCTCACGGGGTTGCGGAAAAGTGGTGTCGGTTGAGAAAGACCACCGGCACTATCAATTCATCAGCCGTGTAGCCCACGAAATCGGTGACAAAGCCTGGACGGTGGTCATGGGTGATGTGTTCAAGTATCTGCAGCACTGCCATAATACGTTCGACATCATCTTCGCCGACCCACCCTACGCATTGCCTTCTATCGCAGAACTACCAGTCGCTGTGTTGCAGAGCGGACTACTTGCCGACGATGGCCTCTTCATTCTGGAACATGGCAAAAGCAACGACTTTTCCGATATCCCCCATCTCATCGACCACAGGGAATACGGTTCGGTGAATTTCTCTTTCTTCCAGCGTCAAAGCGAGGACAACAATGGGAAATAGGGAGTTGAACTTCGTTTAACGCTACAAAAAGACTCTATTTTAGTTTTAATAACAATAAGGAATGCTGATGATTGCGAAAATATGCGTAACTTTGTCTGCTGAAAGAGTTTTTGTCGCATATTCTGCTTTCATCAACCTTTCCCGATGGTGCTGGTGCCAAACGACACCAGTTTTTTGCCTGAGCAAAAACAACTAAACACTATAATAATACAAGATGAGAGTTTACAAGATCGTGAACAACCTTATGGGTTGGTTCATCTTTCTGATTGCCGCCTTCACCTATTGCTCTACAATAGAGCCAACGGCAAGTTTCTGGGACTGCCCGGAATTTATCACCACAGCCTACAAGTTTGAGGTTGGTCACCCACCTGGCGCACCTTTCTTCATGCTCTTAGGCAAATTGTTCACCCTTTTCGCCTCGGATGCCACCCAAGTGGCCAAGATGGTCAACACCATGTCGGCCATGCTCAGTGCCGGCTGCATACTCTTCCTTTTCTGGAGCATCACCCATTTGGCACGTGTGCTGATTCACGACAAGAGTGAGAATATGTCCATAGCCAAGACTGTGGCCATCATGGCAAGCGGTGTGGCAGGTGCGCTGATTTATACTTGGAGCGACACCTTCTGGTTCAGCGCAGTAGAAGGTGAGGTTTATGCATTCTCATCTTTCATGACTGCCCTTGTGTTCTGGCTCATCCTCAAATGGGAGGACAATGCCGATGAACCCCATAGTGACCGTTGGCTGGTACTCATCGCCTATCTGGCTGGTATTTCCATCGGTGTCCACCTGCTCAACTTGCTTTGTATCCCTGCCATCGTGCTGGTATTCTACTACAAGAAAGGCAAGAACCCCAATGTCAAAGGTTCACTGCTTGTGCTGTTGCTTTCCTTCGTCATCATAGCAGTGGTACTCTGGGGTATTATCCCTGGTATCGTAAAGATGGGCGCATGGTCCGAACTGATGTTCGTCAACGAATTCGGCTGTCCGTTCAACACTGGTTTCTACATTTACCTCACGCTGTTGGTCATTACACTTGCTTGGGCGCTTTATGAGAGCTATACCGACAGAAGCGATGTCCGGATGAAAATTTCGTTCCTTGCCTCTGTGTTCATGCTGGGTGTACCCTTTATGACAGGCACCACCATGTCGAGTTTCTTCATCGGCCTCATCATCCTTGCTGCCATCGCCATAGTCGTGTTCAAGCTCAAGGCACTCAACGCACGTGTACTCAACACGGCTGTGCTCTGTATGACCCTCATCACCGTGGGCTATTCTTCCTATGCTATAGTTGTCATCCGCTCTGGTGCCAACCCGCCTATGGACCAAAACTCACCCGAGGATGCCTTCGCACTGCAAGAGTACCTCAACCGTGAGCAGTACGGCGACCGTCCACTGCTCTATGGTCAGGCATATACCTCCAAGCCGGAATTGAAACTGACCGACAATGGTTACTATATGTACAACACCAAGTCGAAAGGCGAAGTGTGGCAGCGTCAGGACAAGGAGAATCCCGATGAGCCAGACAAGTACATCAAGATACGCGACAAATTGTCCTACGTTTATCCTTCTAACCAGATGATGATATTCCCCCGCATCTACGACGAAGGACACGCCCGTGACTATGAAGACTGGCTCGGCGGAGTTGAAGGCCACATGGTCAACTACAACCGTGCAGGACAGAACATGCAGATTAAAATGCCGTCTCAAGCCGACAACCTCAGGTTCTTCTTCTCCTATCAATTGAATTTCATGTATCTCAGATACTTCATGTGGAACTTTGTCGGTCGACAGAATGACATCCAGAGCAATGGAGAACTAGAACATGGCCAATGGGTCAGTGGCATACCGTTCATCGATAACCTGCGCCTTGGAGACCAGAGCCTCCTGCCTTCCGACCTCCAAAACAACAAGGGACACAACGTGTTCTACTTCCTGCCGCTCATTCTCGGTTTGCTGGGACTGTTCTGGCAATCGTTCAAGGGCGACAAAGGCGTACAACAGTTCTGGGTGGTGTTCTTCCTCTTCTTCCTTACGGGAATCGCCATCGTGGTCTACCTCAACCAGACTCCTGTACAACCACGTGAACGTGACTATGCCTATGCCGGTTCGTTCTACGCATTCGCTATTTGGTGCGGACTGGGCATAACCGCCATCTACGACTGGCTCAGCAACATGCTCAGCAAGCGCCCAGGATCACGTACGGCAGCCTTGGCCGCTTCACTTATTAGCGTGATACCAGCCATTGCGGTACCTGTGCAGATGGTGAGCCAAACTTGGGACGACCACGACCGCAGCGACCGCTACGTCTGCCGCGACTTCGGACTCAACTACCTTGAGACCATACCACACAACGGCGTGATTTACACGAATGGTGACAACGACACCTTCCCCCTCTGGTATAACGAGGACACCGAGGGCAACCGCACCGATGTCAGAGTGTGCAACCTTTCCTACCTCAACACCGACTGGTACATCGACCAGATGAAACGCCCTGCTTACGAGGGCGAGGGTCAATCCACACCATTGCCTATCGACTGGACACGCTTGCAGTATGCCAGCGGCAAAAACGAGGTGACAGACGTGAACCCCACCATCATGACCGAGTTGGGCGAGATGCCGTATAAGGAATTCGTTCTCCGCATGTATAAGGAAGACCCCGAAACAGCGAAGTCGCTGTTCGGCGAGCAGCCATTCGAGCTCAAGACCATCATTCACAACGTCATCCTTAACCCCAACCTCACTGACCAATTCCGCAACTTCCCCTCCGACACAGTCTATGTCACCGTCGACAAGGAGGCCGTGCGAAAGAGTGGCATGATGATTCCCGACAGCATCCCCGACAGAATGGTCATCGACCTGTCGGCCACTAGGTCGGTATACAAGAACCTGATGATGGTATTGGAGATGATTTCCCAGACCAACTTCAGCCGTCCGCTCTACATGGCGACGACTGTGGGTTCAAGCAACTATGGACACCTCTTCCGCAACTTCGTCCAAGAGGGTCTGGCATACAGAATAACTCCATTCACCTTCGAGGAAAACGCTCCGTCAAGCACCATCGTGGATGCAGACAAGATGTTCGACAACATGGTCAACAAGTACCATTATGGCAACATGAGCCAGGAGGGACTGTATGTGGATGAGACAGTGATGCGCATGTGTCTGACCCATCGCCGCTGGTTCTCTCTGCTCATCAACACTTTGGTGGAAGAAGGCGACGTGGAACGAGCTCGTATCGCCCTTAACAAGGTGAGCAAGGAGCTGCCAGACTATAATGTGCCTCACACGCTGGCTGGCGGGTCGCTCGACCTTGGCAGGGCTTCACTGCTCTGCGGCATGGTGGAAGAAGGCAACAAAATCAACGACGCGCTAATCAAGAATTCACAGGAATACCTCCGTTATTACTACTCGCTCTCTCCTTCTCGCTTCGCAGGTGCATCGCAAGATGCCATGAACTGCCTCTACACCATTGAGCAGATTCGCAAGACCTATGAGACACTGGCAGAAGAAGGTGCAGACGCGGCTGGTAACCCTTATTCTGATTCTCAAATCGCATCGTTCAAGAAAAAAGCGAGCGATTACGACAGTCTTGTGCAAACGCTTTTCCAAACCTATCAAGCACGCACAGGTGCAGGAGCAGCCTATTAAGCCAGCCCCGCTTACCACGAGAATTCAATAAGCCCTGATGATTCATGGGAAAACTGACCAACCCATCAATATAACAACAACATGCTGATTGAACAGCCCACAATGTTCCTTCGTTGGTTATATCCAAGTGCGATATGGCGTATGGATCCATCAGATAGGGCAGTATATCTGACCTTTGATGATGGTCCCATACCCGAGGCCACCCCTTGGATACTCGACACGCTCGACCATTACGGCGTGAAAGCCACTTTCTTCATGGTGGGCGACAATGTAAGGAAATACCCCGAGCTGTACGAGGACATCAAGAGACGAGGGCATCGTCTGGGCAACCACACCTATAATCATATTGGCGGATTGAGATGGAGAAGTTCCAAGTACCTTTGGAACGCCAACAAAGCCTACCATATCATTGGTTCCGACCTCTTCCGCCCTCCACATGGATGGATGAAGCCATCGCAGTACTTGAGGCTGAGAAATCACTATGTGATTGTGATGTGGGATGTGGTGACACGCGACTACAGTAATCTTCTCACCGCCGACGAAGTGTTTGAGAACGTGAAGAAATACTCTCGTCCAGGTTCAATCATCACTTTCCACGACTCACTCAAGAGCATCGACAAACTAAAGACTGCGCTCCCACGGTCGATAGAATGGCTCAGGGAGCAAGGCTACGAGTTCAAAATCTTCCCGGAAGACCAAAAAAGAAGCCGTCACTTGAAATAAGTGACGGCTTTTTTGTTCATGACTTCCACCATTGTCCATCAAGTTTCACAATCCCACTACATATTTGCTATAAGGAAGTTTCGACAGCAGATGTACCACAATATAGGAAACAACCACAGTGGAAAAGATGACCACAGGAATCTGTATCCAGTTGCTGACAGCCCATTGGACTACAATAGGCTTAACTAAATACTTCATCAGAATGATGTGGACCAGATAGATGCCAAAACTGTGCTGAGCAAAGTCGTAAAACAGGAGCGACAAGCGCTTACTCATTTTTAGTTGCTTGATGAATGAGAAGTAGCACACCGTCAGGCAAAGCACATGAAACGACATCCTATCTGTAATAATATAGTGATTGACTTTAACCAATAGATACATCGCCATAGGCAAGGCCAAGGCTGCTACAAAAAGCAATGCAAACTTGCGCTTATTACGGACATCCACATATTTTCTCAGATAGTATCCCATGAGAGCATACCCTGTAAAACCGTAAAACTGGTAAAGATAACCATGGTCGAAATCCACGATGTGAAGGAAATCCCGATCAAGGTATTTGACATATGGAAGAAGGAGTGTCAAGCCCCATATTCCAAGATAGATTTCCACATCACGCCGAGAAGCCTTCGTCAACCAATTGGCAAGAATAGGTGTCAGCAAATAGATTCCCAAGATGACATAGATGAACCAGTAGGTACTTACTTGTGGCCAAAAGGGGATATGGGCAAGATGTACGAGGAAACCTGTAAAAGTGAGTTTTCCCCTCAACCATTTCACAGTAAGTGAGACAATCGACCACACCACCATGGGGAAAAACACCCTGCTGAACCTTGTCTTGAGAAATGGCACCACAGGTTTGGGTTTGTACAGAATCAATGCGCCGGAAATCATGAAGAATAGTATCGACGCACCAGCCATGGAATAATAATTAAAGAAAGCCACAGCAATAGTGTCTCTGTAATTACCTGCGATAGCCGCATGCGTAGTCACCACGCAAATGCACGCAAAAGACCTTATGGCATCTATCCAATATAGTCTTTCCTGATCATATTCTGCTTTCATACGGATTCATGTACAATCACATTAAAATGTCACCTTAAGGTGTACAGAAATGATGCTCTATAAACACCTTAAAAAGGTTGGCACAAGAGGGACTTAAAGTGAAATTTTGTGCAAAATTAGTCATTTTCCATGACTACTGCAAATTTTCTTTACGTTCAAAGCAAGAATACAGGCTACATGACCTACAACAATCGTAACATGATTTTCAATTCACGAAACATACCACATCTTTTATCATTTTTATAATAAAAGAAAAGCCTCTCCATGGTTTTTTTTATTTATATTTGCAGTTGAAATAAGAGACAATCAATCAACCATAGAAGATTCACATTAAAAACTAACAGAATATGGAAAAAGCAAGGTATCTATTCCCGCAGGACTACATGGCAGACCCCGCGGCAAATGTTTTCAATGGCAAAGTATTCATTTATCCATCGCACGACTGGGATTCAGGCGCTGCAGAGGACGACGATGGCGGTCATTTCGAGATGAAGGACTACCACGTGCTCTCGATTGAGGATGTTGAGAACGGTGAGACAACCGACCACGGCGTGATTCTCGCTCTGGAGGACATTCCATGGGCAGGTCGTCAGTTGTGGGATAACGATGTGGTGGAGAAAGACGGTAAGTACTACCTCATCTACTGCGCCAAAGACAAAACCGACATCTTCCACCTCGGTGTGGCTGTTGCTGACAAACCCGAAGGTCCCTTCAAGCCACAGGGCGACCCCATCCGCGGTTCTTACTCCATCGACCCCTGCGCTTTCAAGGACGACGACGGCAGCATCTATGTCTATTTCGGTGGCATCTGGGGTGGACAACTGCAACGCTATAAGAACAACAAGGCATTGCCCAACGAGCATCTGCCCGAGGGCGGTGAGGATGCCCTGCCATCTCGTGTGGCCAAGATGACCGACGATGTGTTGCAATTCGCCGAGGCACCACGTCCAGTACTTGTTGTAGATGACCAGGGTGAGCCACTTAAGGCCAACAACCCTTACCGTTTCTTCGAGGCTTCCTGGATGCATAAGTACCAAGGCAAATATTATTTCACCTATTCCACAGGCGACACCCATTTCCTTTGCTACGCCATTGGTGACAACCCCTACGGACCATTCACGTTCAAGGGCGTGTTGCTCGACCCCGTTGTGGGATGGACTACCCACCACTCCGTCTGCGAGTACAAGGGCAAGTGGTATCTCTTCCATCATGACTGTGTACCATCTGATGGCGTAACATGGCTCAGAAGCCTCAAGGTTGCAGAACTGCACTACAATGAGGACGGAACAATTCAGAAAGTGATATCCGATTAAACGAGAACAGACTATGGCAACAGCAGCAAATACAGCTCAGGAAGCCAAAGGCTTCTATAAACTTTCATGGGTGCAGCGCATAGGTTTCGGTAGCGGTGACTTGGCCCAGAACCTTATTTTCCAGGTCATCTGCACTTACCTTCTGTTCTTCTACACCGACATCTACGGACTTACTCCCTCGGCGGTGGCTGTCATGTTCCTTGTGGGTAATGTCGCTAACGTGATTTGGGACCCCATTGTGGGCGCATTGATTGACAAGAGTAATCCACGCTTTGGAAAATACCGTTCGTATCTGCTTTATGTGGGTATTCCACTTTCGGGATTCGCCATTCTGTGCTTCTACAATGGTTTCGCTCCGTCTCTGATTTACGCATACGTGACCTACGTGTCCATGCAGCTGCTCTACACGTTTATCAACGTACCTTACGGAGCATTGAACTCCTCACTGACCCGCGACACCAACGAGATTACCATCCTCACCTCCGTGCGTATGTTCATGGCCAATGTAGGTGGTCTGGCTGTCAACTCCGGTCTTCCTTTGTTCATCGCTTTGCTTGCCGGTGCACCATCCGACAGCCTTCCTAAAGACCCCAAGGCATGGTTCACCACCATGACCATTTATGCCATTGTGGGATTCTGCCTGCTTTTGTTCTGCTTCTCGCAGTGCAAGGAGCGTGTGGTGATGGATGCAAAAGCCACAGAGGACGTGAAAGTCAGTGACCTTTGGATGGAGTTCCTTCGCAACCGTCCTTTGCGTGTGCTTGCCTTCTTCTTCATCACTGCTTTTGCGATGATGTCAGTCGGTAATGCCGCTGGAGCTTATTTCATCAACAGCAACCTGCATGGTTCGGCTCAGGAACTGTCAATATTCATGGCTTTGGGTTCTATACCTGCATTCATCTTCATGCCGCTTGTGCCATGGTTCAAGCGCATGGTTGGAAAAAAGAACATGTTCTATCTTTTCCTTGGTGCCGCTATCGTCGGTATGGCGATGCTCTATTTCATTTCCAAGATGGAGCATCCAAGTATGATGATGGTCTATGTGGCTCAGTTCATCAAGAGTACTGGTGTGATTGTGGCTACAGGTTATATGTGGGCATTGGTTCCCGAGGTGATTTCCTACGGTGAATACACCACAGGCCGTCGTATCTCAGGTATTGTAAACGCTTTGACGGGATTGTTCTTCAAGGCTGGTATGACCTTCGGAAGCATTGTTGGTCCTGCAGTTTTGGCTTATGTTGGCTACAACAGCGAGGTGATTGACCAGACTCCGTTCGCTGAGGAAGGTATCCTCTGGTTGGTATGTGTCATCCCCGCCATCCTGCTTGCCCTCGCCATGTGGATTATCTCCAAGTATGAACTCACCGACGAGGTCATCGACAAGATCAACACTGAAATTGAGGCACGCAGCAAAGAATAAACATAGAAATCCTGTGCAATTTTAGGATAATCTCAAGAAAAACACGGTCTTTCGGGACCGTGTTTTTTATTGAAGGCTTATGAAGGTTTATGGGTTATTGAAAAGACCCTTACAAGGTGTATGGAAAAGGTCGCATGAGGTGCGATGGACGCCGCTTTCGTTATCACCAGACCAGTACTTGGTCGACCACCACACCTTTGTCAAGGGCTTTGATGTTCAGATGGGGAGTGATGCTGGTATCCGATACAGTAAACGCCGCCTCTACGATGGCTTGGTTGCGTAGGATGTTCAGTTTCCATGTCTCGCTACGGCCTTGGGTCTGATATTCAAGAACCTTTACATCCTTGCCATCAATATCCACAGCCACACGCAGTTGGGCATTGTCTTCCATGGGATGATTTGGCAACAGACGCACTTCGACCTTCACGGTCTTACCTACGGCCTTGGGACAGTCGAAACCGATAGTTTCACCTTTCAGAACCTCAGCAGCCTTGCCTTCGTAACCAAGTCCATAGCAATCGACGGGAGAGCCAGATGTGGCATCAAGGCCGTTGAACTTATACAATGGTGTTGGTTCCTCTGTCAACGGAGAGTCGAACTTGACTCTTTGCACAGGGTCGAAGACGGAGAGTTCACGGGGATGCATGTCCATGATGCCCTTCCACTTGCCTTGGTTGTAGCGTGCAGTCAGCACCACGATACTGTCATAGGCCAAGTCGGCGTTATGGAATTTAGCCTTGCCATGACGCGCCAACTGAGCGGTCAGCATCTTTTCATTCATCTGGGTCGCGGCCTGCACGGGATAGCGCACCAAGTGGAAAAAGGCAGTACGTCGATTCTGAGGCACCTCATTCTCCATCTGCTGTACGGCGTCGCTGATGTTCCGGTAGTCGGCCAGTCTATTCTTTATGAAGTTCTCCCCCCAAGGCATATCACTGACAATCTTAAACTTAGGGTCACTCTCCTCCGTACGGGTATGTCCCAAGAACTCAGGACGACAGATAAAGGCCAGACGGTAATGCTCGCGCATGACATCGCCCAACCGATGACCTAAGCCTTCACCAAACTCACGGGCAAGAAAGGTGTCGAGGTGCCGGGCTATTCCCTGTTCCCTTACCTTGTCGATGTTCCATGCCATGTCCATGAACAGTTCTATCTGATATTCAGCAGGTTTGATGTCGCCTACATTCAGCACCCACATCCGCTGTATGCCTTCATCATACGCCTTGCCCATCTGCTGAAAAAGCAGAGACGGGGAGAAAGTGCCGAGCCACAGGTAATCGTGTGGACGTCCCCAATACGACACATGATAATACACGCCGTTTCCACCTTTGCGCTTACGTTCCTTGGCAGTCGGGAAATGACGGATAAAGCCATAGTTGTCGTCGCACCACATCAAGGTGATGTCGTCAGGCACCTGCAAGCCCATCTTATAGGCTTCAAGCACCTCCTTATAGGGTATAAAGACCTGTGGTATCTGTTTCACGTCCTTATTCACATACTCCTTGAGAATAGCGCGCTGGTCGCGGAGCACATCCACAAGCACATCTTTCTGCTCGGCAGCAGTCTTCGCACCTTCCATTGGACCATCGTGGATACCACGTAACCCCAAAGTGTAGATAATCTCCTGATTGGCCACATCCTTCACCCTGTCAGTCCAGAACTGAAGAATGCCCTCCCTGTTCTTCAAGTAATTATAGTCGCCATTGCCCCTCTTATGCCATTCCCCGAAAGAATTGCTGGCCATCGGCTCACAGTGAGAGGTTCCCACATATATGCCGAACTTCTCTGCCACCTCACGGTTTCCTTTAGTCATGAAGAAAGGATAAGACACATCATGCATGGGCGGCCAATAGAGATTGGCACGCAGACGCAAGAGCAGTTCGAAGATACGTGCAGTGGTCTTAGGACCTATGACACCCTTCTCCGCCGGTTCGTTAGTCTGGCAACTCCAAGGCATCAGTCCCCAGTCCTCGTCGTTGATGAAGATACCTCGATACTCCACCTTGGGCGACTGGAAATCTGTATATCCCTCTGACAGGTTGAATGATTCGAGATGCTGTGGCGTACAGTCAGCCCACCATTCCCATGGCGACACACCAATGAGGCGCGACAGTTGCATGATGCCGTAAGCTGTGCCGTGAGGGTCACTGCCCGCCACGACCAAATCACCGTCCTTGGTCACAACCAAAAGAAAGGCCTGTGTCTTGCCTTTGAGGCATTTGAAATCCACATCCACCCCCTTCAAGGCATTGCTACGGTTCACCGTACCGACGATAAGCCGTGACTGTGCACTGGTGCTGAAAGACTTGCCGAAAACTGCGTACCAGTCGTTCTTGAGCATATCAAACGCTGTATTCACCACCTGATGCTCCGAGGCGATGTCGGTCACAAGTTGACATTCCCCTTGGTATACGCTGAAATCTTTGGAAAAAGAGTTGATGAAGTACGAAAAGAAAAGGATTAACAAAAGGATTTTTTTCATAGTGTAGTTCAATAAGTTAGTTGTTTTATCATTTCCTCCACAGTGAATCCGCAGAGTGGAGGTCTGAGTGTTGGAGCAATCTCAGCGAGTGGTTCGAGTACAAACAATCGCTTTGACAAAAGAGGATGCGGGACAGTCAGTCGCGGAGTGTTGATGTAAGAATCGCCATAAACCAAGATGTCGATATCTATCAACCTGTCGTGGTATTCACCATCCACAGACTTGTTTTTCCGTCCCATCAGGCGTTCTATCTCCTGGGTGGTGTCGAGCAGCGCGAAAGGTTCAAGGTTGGTGTCAACAGCCACCACGGCATTAAGAAATGCATTGTCAGACTCGAATCCCCATGGAGAGGTCTTCACAAAAGCGGATTGGGCCTTAACTGGCCCAATCCGCCTCTGTATTTCTTCTATGGTTCGTGAGAGATTGTCCTCTTTCGAACCAAGATTCGTACCGAGGCCAAGAAAGACAATCATCAGTCAATCAAGAGCATTGCGTCACCGTAAGTACCGAAGAGGTAGTCACCTTCAAGAGCATGCTCGTAAGCGCGCATCACAAGGTCGTAACCTCCGTAAGCACATTGCATCATCAGCATGACAGAAAGAGGTTGCTGGAAATTGGAAAGCATGGCATCAGCAAGGGAAAACTCGTATGGTGGGAAGATGAATTTGTTGGTCCATCCCTCGAATTCCTTGAGGTGACCGTAAGTGCTGACAGCTGTTTCCACAGCCCTCATGGTAGTGGTTCCTACCACACACACCTTATGTCCACCATCCTTGGCGCGGTTGACGATGTCGCACGCTTCTTTCGTGACAAACATCTGCTCACCATCAGTCTTATGTTTTGTCAAGTCTTCCACATCTATCCTACGGAAGTTGCCGAGACCGCAGTGCAGTGTGATGTAAGCCGACTCTATTCCCTTGATTTCCATTCGTTTCATCAATTGTTTGGAGAAATGTAGACCTGCAGTCGGAGCAGTAACGGCACCTTCATTACGGGCGAAGATGGTCTGGAAACGCTCCATATCGTTGGCATCCGCCTTGCGTAAACTTCTCACATCGTCAGGAATTGGTGCCTCACCCAGGCTGTAGAGCGCCTGCTTGAACTCATCATGGGTGCCGTCGTAGAGGAAACGGAGAGTGCGTCCGCGTGAAGTGGTGTTGTCGATTACTTCTGCCACCATCGACTCGTCCTCACCGAAATAGAGTTTGTTGCCAATACGAATCTTTCGGGCGGGGTCAACGAGCACATCCCAGTAGCGGAGCCCTTCCTTCAACTCACGCAGCAAAAAGACCTCTATTTGAGCCTGCGTCTTCTCTTTAGTACCATAAAGACGTGCAGGGAAAACACGGGTGTCGTTGAAGATGAACACATCCTTGTCGCCAAAATATTCCAGGATGTCACGAACAGTGCGATCCTCAATTTCGCCGGTGCTCTTATGTACAACCATCATCTTCGAGTCCTCCCGTGTGTCACGGAGGTAATCATCCATTTCATCCTCCTCTGGATTGAAATGACGTCCTCGGGGGTAGAGGGCAATCTTTTCAGGAGGATAATTAAAATCAAACTGTGACAATTTCATAACTACTATATTTTTTGATTTATTTTTTCCATGCTCATTGACGGTAGCGTATCCACCATTTTCTCAAATGCTTCCACCGTCGTACAATCTTCTATACGTTTATCGCCTATGCGTGTACGACGCAAGGCGGTGAGATAGGCACCACTGCCCAAAGCCTCGCCGATGTCGCGGGCCAAAGCACGGATATAAGTGCCTTTACTGCACACCACCCGAATCACCAGTCGAAGGTAGTCCTCGCCAGAATTCTCCTCATGACCGAAATCCACCAGTTCGATTTCATCAATGACGAGTGTCTTGGGCTTCAGTGTCACTTCCTCTCCTTTGCGCGCCAGTTTGTATGACCTCTCTCCATCTACCTTGAGAGCCGAATAGGCGGGCGGAATCTGCTCTATCGTTCCTACGAACTGTTTCAGTGCCTTTTGCACACCCTCCAGTGTGATGTGGTCAGTAGGGAAAGTGGCATCTTCGGCCGTTTCCTTGTCAAAGGATGGAGTAGTGGCACCCAATTTCAGAGTGGCTACATATTCCTTAGTCTCAGCCTGCAAGGTGTCGATGGTCTTGGTGGCCTTACCAGTGCAGACAATCAGGACACCCGTGGCCAATGGGTCGAGTGTGCCAGCATGTCCAACCTTGATTTTCTTCACACCGAGGTAGCGTCTGACTATGCCACGGACGCGAGCCACCACATCAAAGGATGTCCATCCGTATGGCTTGTCGAAACAAATGACCTCCCCTGCCTCGAAATCCATCATATCAATCTACCATTGCCAGTGACTGCCCACATAGAAGCATCACCAATATAATTGCGCCGACGATGATACGATAAATACCGAAGGCTTTGAATCCATATTTCGACACGAATCCGACGAACCATTTCATTGCGAGCAAAGCCACGACAAAGGCCACCACACAACCAAGCACCAACATGGCGATGTTGCCCGACGTAGCCCAGGCACCGTCTTCCTTCATCAAATCGACAAGGTCGAGGAGTGTGGCACCTGCCATCGTCGGCACGGCAAGGAAGAAAGAGAACTCAGCGGCACGCTTGCGGGTGAGTCCCTGCGCCATACCACCCACAATGGTGGCCATCGAACGCGACACACCAGGGATGACGGATATACACTGGAAAAGTCCGATGTTGAAAGCACGACGCTCCGTCACATCGTTCTTCTCCTTCATCTTGTTCTCGAACAGACGGTCACAGAACAACATGAACACACCTCCTACCACCAACATGATGGCAACGACCCATACGCTGTCGAGCAACCAGTCGAGCAATCCCGACTTCTTGGCGGCCAAGCCGATAACTATCGCTGGAACCACTCCGACAAAGAGCAACCAATAGAAATTGAACTTGTGCTTCAAACGACCGAAAGCAGATGCGCCCTCAGGTGCCGGTGTATGGTTCATTTGGAAGAAACGTTTCCAATAGAGGCACACCACAGAAAGGATGGCACCAAACTGGATGATGAAAGTGAAAGCATGGATAAAAGGATTGCCTTCTTCCACTCCCAGAAGTTTCTGGGTGATAATCATGTGACCTGTGGAAGATACGGGCAGAAACTCTGTCAGTCCCTCCACTATAGCGATAATAATGGTTTCTAATGTTGATAAATCCTGCATGATAAATAATGATATTGTAACAAAAGGGAGTTAAAGGGGGAGTTAAGCACTTTCGTGCTGGACGATACTACTTAATTAAGAATTAAGAGTTAAGAAACATTAAAGTTCTATAGTCCTGTGCATATCACATAACATCCAAGAGCTTACCATTGTTACTAGGAGAAAATGAGTAACGTGACAACAGATGCCACAAATATCCTGTCCTTTAGGGTCTTGGAATAGTTAAGCCTGTTCCTCTTTGTTTTTCTTCAAGTCGCGGCTCGGAAAGAGAATGCCGAAGACGATGAACACAAAGCCCGCAAGGCAAACCATGGGTGCCAAGTCTATCCGCCTGCTACTGAAAATGTCGGGATTGAAAGCCTCCTCAGTGGTTCCCGAACCCGACATGAGGAATAATCCTGTCACTACGATAAGTAGTCCTACTACGAGAAGTATATAGTTAATCTTCCCGAATGCGTAATTGCGCTTGTCCATTGATATATGCTATTATTTTTTGTTTTTTTACTTTGTTTCAATTCACTGACGATCTTTCCTCAAATGTGGTAAAGGGTGTTACTGCTCATTCTCAAGTATTTGCCAAGCGAGAAATAAATGCAGCAGAACGTGATGACGAGGCCGAAAGCATAGACACAGAGAGCCACAACCGTCATTATCTCATTTGTGATGACATTACCAAGTTGAGGTTCTTGCTCTTTCAGAAACTTAATTCCGAAATAGAGGAAAACCGTGGCTATAGTGGCAGAAATGACACCCAGCAACAGTCCGCGTTTAAGGAATGGTTTGCGGATGAACCACCAACTGGCACCCACCAGTTTCATGGTGTTGATGACAAACCGCTGAGAGAAAATCGAGAGTCTGACAGTGTTGTTAATCAACGCAAATGAAATATAAGTGAACAAAGCGGCAATAATCAACATGATGATGCTGATTTTCCGTATGTTGTTGTTCACGGAGTTGATGAGGTCTTTCTGATAAAGCACATCCACTACATTGCTGTTCATCTTCATTTCATCGAGTATGCGCTGTATGCTGTCATTATTGGCGTATTCCGACTTGAGTTTGACCTCGAAGGAAGCCGTAATAGGATTAAATCCGAGAAACTCGGAAGGATCAGCGCCCATCTCAGCCTTGACAGTCTCAAGTCCCTGTTCTTTCGAAATATACTCAAGCGATTTCACGTAAGGACGAGCCTCGAGCTCTGCCTTAAAAGCGTTGATGGTCTTCTCGTCCATCCTATCGTCAAGCAGCAAGCTGATGTTGATGTTCTCACGCATATAGTCCGACAAATTCTTTGCTGTGAAGACAAAGAAGACAATGGTGCCAAGAAGAATGAGCACCAGACTAATACTCAGGCAGGACGTGATGAATTGGGTATTGAAAATACCAGGAGCGTTTGATTTCTTAGACATTACAAGCTATAATAAACCTAATTTCATGCAAAATTACAACATTTTGACCCCGATGTCAAGTAATTTAAACTTTTTAAACATATAAATGTCCCCGATATGTTTAAAGTCACCATACCAGCGCAAAGAGCAGAACTAGAAAGAAACAGAAAAGACAAGATGTCGCAAAAGATAAAACGAACACGGAAAAAAACGATTTTACGGTTGAAAGGATGCTTTTCTGTCAAATTGGTTTGAAAAGTGGTTGAAAAAGCGTAATTTTGCAGTTTGCAAGCAAATAATAGAAGGCGCAGTTCTTCACGTACAAACACAGAAAAGAAAAAACGAACAATATAATGAAAGTACTGAAATTCGGAGGCACCTCCGTGGGCTCAGCAGAAAGCATCCTCAACGTCAAGAAAATCGTTGAGGCGCAAAACGAACCCGTTATCGTGGTAGTATCCGCTCTTGGCGGCATCACCGACAAACTCATCAACACATCCAAGATGGCCCAGCAGGGCGACTTGTCGTACTTGCAGTCGTACAACGAAATGGTGGAACGCCACCACAAGATGATACGCGAAATCATCACCAATGGCGGCCAGCGCGAACGTCTGCTTGAGAGTGTGGACAAACTGCTCAACGAACTGAAGAGCATCTTTCAAGGCGTCTATCTCATCCGCGACCTCTCGCCCAAGACCTCAAATGCCATTGTGAGTTATGGAGAGCGCATATCCTCTAAAATCTGCGCCACCCTCATCAACAACGCCAAATGGTATGATGCCAGGGAATTCATCAAGACCACCAGCAAACAGAACAAGAACCTGCTCGACACCGACCTCACGACCAAACTGGTGAAAGAGGCTTTCGCTGAATTCGGTATGCATGAGTCTGTGGCTCTTGTACCTGGTTTCATCTCCACCGACGCTGAAAGCGGTGAGACCACCAACCTTGGACGCGGTGGTTCCGACTACACCGCCAGCATCCTGGCCGCCATCCTCAATGCCAAGGTTTTGGAGATATGGACCGACGTTGACGGTTTCATGACCGCCGACCCAAGGGTCATCAACACCGCGTACACCATTAACAAACTGAGTTACGTGGAGGCCATGGAATTGTGCAACTTCGGCGCCAAGGTGGTCTATCCCCCCACCATCTATCCTGTATGCCAGAAGAATATCCCCATCCTCATCAAGAACACCTTTAACCCTGAGGCCAAAGGAACAATCATTGAGAAAGACAGCGATGATTCCACACAGGCCATCAAAGGTATATCATCCATCAACGACACCAGTCTTATCACCGTTTCCGGTCTCTCCATGGTGGGTGTGATTGGTGTGAACCGTCGAATCTTCACCACGTTGGCCGACAACGGTATCAGTGTGTTCATGGTGAGTCAGGCATCTTCGGAGAACAGCACCTCCATCGGTGTGAGGAACGAGGACGCCCATCTGGCGTGCGAAGTGCTCAACCAAGAGTTCGCCAAGGAGATAGAGATGGGTGCCATGTTCAAGATGCAACTCGAGAGCCAACTCGCCACAGTAGCCGTGGTGGGCGAGAACATGAAGCACACCCCAGGTATCGCCGGTAAGCTTTTCGGCACACTCGGAAGAAATGGTATCAGTGTCATCGCTTGCGCTCAAGGTGCGTCCGAGACCAACATCTCCTTCGTGGTGGAAAGCAAGTCGCTGAGAAAGACGCTCAACGTCATCCACGACAGTTTCTTCCTTTCTGAATACCAAGTGCTCAACCTTTTCATCTGCGGTGTGGGAACTGTGGGCAACAGCCTCATCCAGCAAATCGACTCGCAGCGGGAAAGGCTGATGCAAGAGCGAGGACTCAAACTCAATGTCGTGGGTATCGCAAGCGGACACTTTGCCATGTTCAACCGCGATGGTCTGGAGCTGAAGGGATACAAGGCAAGACTGAAGGAAAGCCTGCCCAGCAACATCAAACGGCTCAAGGAGGAAGTCATCGGCATGAACATCTTCAACTCCGTCTTCGTCGATTGCACAGCCAGCCCTGAAGTAGCAAGCATCTACAACGACTTCTTCGAGCACAACATCTCTGTGGTGGCAGCGAACAAAATCGCTGCTTCATCAGACTATGGCAACTATGCACTGCTCAAGCAGACCGCGCGCAAACGTGGTGTGAAATATCTGTTCGAGACCAACGTGGGAGCCGGACTGCCCATCATCAACACCATCAACGACCTCATCAACAGTGGCGATAAGATACTCAAGATAGAAGCTGTGCTCAGCGGAACACTTAACTATATATTCAACACCATCTCCGCCGACATACCTTTCAGCGAGACGGTCCGTCTGGCCAAAGACAACGGATACTCCGAGCCCGACCCACGTATTGACCTCAGTGGCAAGGACGTGATACGCAAACTCGTCATCCTGTCGCGCGAGGCAGGTTACAAAGTCAACCAAAATGACGTGGAGAAACATCTGTTTGTGCCAGACGACATCTTCGAGGGAACCCTCGATGAGTTCTGGCAGAAACTGCCCCTGCTCGACCACGACTTCGAAACCCGTCGCAAACGCCTGGAGCAAGAAGGCAAGCGCTGGAAATTCGTAGCGAAATTGGAGAACGGCAAGGCGTCGGTGTCGTTGCAGGAGGTGGACAGCCACCATCCCTTCTACGACCTCGAAGGCAGCAACAACATCATCATGCTCAACACAGAGCGCTACAAAGAATACCCCATGCTCATCCAAGGCTACGGTGCAGGAGCAAGCGTCACTGCAGCAGGTGTCTTCGCCGACATCATGAGCATAGCCAACATCTGACAAAGCAATGAAACACATCATCATACTCGGCGACGGAATGGCCGACTGGCACAACGAGGAACTGGGAGGAAAAACCCTGCTCCAATACGCCAGCACACCTTACATGGACTTGCTGGCCAAGAACGGACGGACAGGGATGCTCAGTACAGTACCCGAGGGTTTCCACCCTGGCAGCGAAGTGGCCAACTCTTCCATACTCGGCTACGACCAATACAAGGTGTATGAGGGTCGCGGACCGCTTGAAGCAGCCAGCATAGGAGTGGAACTGGCCGATGACGACATGGCTATCCGCTGCAATCTCATCTGCATCGAGGGCGACCACATCAAAAACCATTCCGCAGGACATCTCGCCACAGAGGAGGCCGATGTTCTCATCAAGTTCCTGCAGGAGAAGTTAGGCAGCGAAAAGGTGCAGTTCCATACTGGCATACAATACCGTCATCTGCTTGTCATCAAAGGAGGCGACAAACGCATCAAGTGCACTCCACCTCACGATGTTCCCGGACAGGCATTCATGCCTTTGCTCGTTACTGCGGAAGTACCTGAAGCACAACCTACTGCCGACCTCATCAACCATCTCATACTCCAATCGCAGAAACTGCTGTCCAACCACCCGCTCAACATCCGACGCATGGCTGAGGGCAAAGACCCAGCCAACAGTATCTGGCCATGGGCCGGAGGCTATCGTCCCAAAATGGAGCCGCTGTCGGTGACCTATCCTCAGCTTAAGCGAGGTGCAGTCATCACTGCGGTGGACCTCATACGAGGCATCGGTCACTATGCTGGATTGAGGTGCATAGAGGTGGAAGGAGCCACTGGCCTGGCCGACACCAACTACGAAGGCAAGGCTCAAGCCGCCATCGAAGCCTTGAAAACCGACGATTTCGTGTATCTCCATATCGAGGCAAGCGATGAAGCTGGACATGACGGCAACATTCAGCTCAAACTGCAGACTATCGAGGACCTTGACCGAAGGGTTGTAGGTCCCATCTTTGAGGCTGTAAAAGATTGGAAGGAGCCTGTGGCCATTGCAGTTCTGCCCGACCACCCCACCCCAGTACACCACCGCACCCACACCAATGAGCCCGTACCTTTCCTCATCCACGCGCCAGGGCTGGAGCCCGACAGCGTGCAGACCTTTGACGAGGACGCTTGCCAACAAGGCTACTACGGTCTGCTCCACAAGGACGAGTTCATGAAAGCACTGATGTCCATCAACTGAATAACAACAAACCAAAATATGCAATACTACTCCACAAACCAAAAAGCGCCACTCGCCTCCTTGCACAAGGCAGTGGTGAAAGGACTGGCAGAGGACAGAGGTCTCTACATGCCCGAACGCATCAAGCAACTGCCACAAGAATTCTTCAACAACATCCAAGACCTATCATTCCAAGAAATAGCCTACCAAGTGGCAGACGCCTTCTTCGGCGAGGATGTACCCGCCGACGACCTGAAGCGTATCGTTTATGATACCCTGGCGTTCGATTGCCCTGTGGTAAAGGTCAGCGACAACATCTACAGTCTGGAACTCTTTCATGGCCCCACCCTCGCCTTCAAGGATGTCGGAGCCCGATTTATGGCCCGTCTGCTCAGTTATTTCATCCACCAAGAGGGTAAGCAACAGGTCAACGTACTGGTAGCCACCTCTGGCGACACGGGGTCGGCTGTGGCCAACGGCTTCCTCGGTGTAGAAGGCATACATGTCTACGTACTCTATCCCAAGGGAAAGGTAAGCCCCATTCAGGAGTGCCAGTTCACCACATTAGGACAGAACATCACAGCCATAGAGGTTGACGGCGTGTTCGACGACTGCCAGGCACTGGTGAAATCAGCATTTATGGACGAGGAACTCAACAAGAAGATGAAACTCACATCGGCCAACTCCATCAATGTGGCCAGGTTCCTGCCTCAGTCTTTCTACTATTTCTATGCCTACGCCCAAATGAAACGCCTGGGGAAGGCCGACAATCTGGTGATTTGTGTGCCAAGCGGCAACTTCGGCAACATCACCTCCGGAATATTCGGAATGCACATGGGACTGCCTGTCAAGCGTTTCATTGCCGCCAACAACGCCAACGACATCTTCTATCAGTATCTGCAGACAGGAGTTTACAACCCGCGGCCATCCATTCAGACCATCGCCAATGCCATGGACGTGGGCGACCCAAGCAACTTCGCGCGCATTTATGACCTCTACAAAGGAGATCATGACAAAATCACAGCCGAAATCAGTGGCGCCACATACTCTGACGAACAAATCCGTCAAACTATTTGCGAAGTTTACAAAAAAAATCACTATCTTTGCGACCCACACGGTGCATGCGGCTACAGGGCATTGGCCGAAGGTCTGGAAGCAGGTGAAACAGGCGTCTTCCTTGAGACAGCACACCCTGCCAAGTTCCTCGACACCGTTCAGTCGGTCATCAACCAAAAAGTTGACATACCCGCCACACTCGCCGCATTCATGAAAGGAACCAAGGAGTCTGTGCCTATGTCCAAAGCATTCAGCGACTTCAAGGCTTTCCTTCTAGGAAATCCTAGGAAAATCTAGGAAATCCTAGAAATCCTAGGTTCCCAGGAAAAACCTTAAAGAATCCACCAACCACTCTAAAACGCAAACGATTATGGCACCAGCAAGAGTAACACCAAGGAAGAAAAGCCCGAACAAGAAAGCGCTGAAGGTCATCAATTCCATCTTTATTGTGATGGCCACCACTTTGCTGATTTTGTTCTTCATGCCACGCGATTCCCAGTTCAACTACAACTATGAGGTGAACTATCCCTGGCTCTACTCCACCCTGATTGCCAACTACTCGTTTCCCATCTCCAAGGACAGCACACTCGTGAAACAGGAGCTTGACAGTGTGATGCGCGCTTTCCAACCTTACTACGACATCAATGAACAAGCGGCAACTAATGCCAAACAAGTGCTTTCAGAGATGGTGGTGACAAACGACAGGCTGACACCCGAGGAGGTGGTGCTCTATAAAAAACACATCGCCACAATTCTCGATACCATTTACGCTCACTATCTGGTTTCCACTGAGAACTACAACTACTTGAAGGAAGAGGAAATCAAGACAGTGAGACTGATATCTGGCAACACTGCCAAACATGTGCAAGTCAAGGAATTGTTCTCACCAAGAAAGGCCTATGAGTTTATCATGAGCTACGATACAGCTCACTACAGACGTCCATTGTTACAACTCTTCGACATCACCCGCCTTCTCCAGGAAAACATCACCTATAACGAAACTAAATCACTTGAGGAGCGCGAAGAACTGGGCAGGAATGTATCCACCACCCTCGGTATGGTCAGGGTTGGAGAGAAGATTGTGGACCGTGGCGACGTGGTGACACCAGCCATCTACAACAAATTGGAATCCTATAGGCAGGTAGTGGTCAAACACAAGCAGTCGAACTCCAACTACATCATCATTCTGGGACAGGCCACATTCGTCATCATCATCATCGTCATGTTGCTGACCTACCTCATGCAGTACCGTTCCGACTACCTCGACCAGATGCGTACGTCCATCATGCCTTTCGCTTTGATGACTTTCTTCATCATCATCGCCGAACTGATGGTGCAGTACAGTTTGCTCAACGTTGCCATTGTGCCCTTTGTCATGGTACCTCTCATGATACGAGTCTTCATGGACTCGAGAACAGCCTTTCTGGTACATGTTTCCATGGTGCTCATCATCTCGTCTTTCCTCCACTACTCCTACGATTTCGTCATTTTCCAATTACTGGCGGGAATGGTGGCGATTTTCAGTCTCAGCGAGCTCTCAAGCCGCGCCCAGCTGATGCAGACCGCGGGACTTGTGGTGCTCACCTACTGCACCATCTACACAGCCTACACCTTGCTGCATGAGAACAACGTGGACAAAGTGGAGATGAGATACTTCATCTATTTCTTCGCCAACGGTATCCTCCTTCTCTTCGCCTACCCCCTGCTCTGGTTCCTTGAGAAGGTGTTCGGCATGACATCCGATGTCACCTTGGTGGAACTGGTCAACCCCAACAGCAAACTCCTGCAGGAACTCACGACAAAAGCCCCTGGCACCTACCAGCACTCTTTGCAAGTTGCCAACCTGGTGTCGGAAGTAGCGAAAAAGATAGGAGCCGACACCCAATTGGCTCGAACAGGAGCCATGTATCACGACATCGGCAAGATGATGAATCCATCCTATTTTACAGAGAACATGCCGTCGGGGACAAGCAAGTTCGAGGGAATGGAACCGCAGCAGAGCGCACAAATCATCATCAGGCATGTCACTGACGGAGTTGAACTGGCAGACAAGCATCACCTGCCCAACATCATCAAGCGCTTCATACTCACTCACCACGGCAAGGGTAAGGCAAAATTTTTCTACAACACCTTCAAAAACGCCCATCCCGATGAGGACATTGACGAGAAGCCTTTCACCTATCCTGGTCCCAACCCGTCAACCAAGGAGGAAGCCATTCTGATGATGTCCGATGCCATAGAGGCAGCGTCAAGAAGCATCAGTGAATACACCGAGGATAGCATCAGCAAGTTTGTCGACCGCATCATCGACGGACAGGTCGCTGAGGGATTCTTTCTCGAATCGCCCCTCACTTTCAAGGACATCTCCATTGCCAAAGCCACCTTCAAGGAAAGGCTGAAAATCATCTACCATTCCAGAATCGTGTATCCTGAACTCAACGAGACCTCTAAGAAGCAAATAGAAAGCAACCTCGACGAGAACGGCAAGACCGCACTGGCCACCGCAAAAGCACTCGACGAGGCAGAAGCCAAGGATAAATCGGAGAACAAAGAGACCGACTCAGGCAACAACGAACCTAATAACGGCAACAATGCCCAAGCCGACACCATGGACACAAACGAGAGCAATGCGTCCAATGCCAGCAACCAAGCCGACAACGAGGGCGATGGCCAACAAGGCAAAACAGAAGGCACAAACGATTTGGGCGACACCAAACCCTTGCCCGAAGCAGACAACGGAATAGTTGTTACCAATCAGAGGTCTGCCCCTACATCCACTCCCAACGATGACGAGATAGAGGAAGAAGCAGACCCCAACGGACGCATCAAATGGTAATCTTACATCAATAATTGAAGGTGCTGCCTCCAAGGAACTCTCGCAAGAGCGAAGTGGGAGGCAGTTCTTGTTCGGGCAATGCCTTGAAGCAACGGAGGAAATGCTTCAGATGATGCGCTTCAGAGTATTGAGGTACATCCTCACGTACATTCTCGATGATTGACAAGGCATAGTTCTTGAAAACCGCCAACTCAAACAGCAATGCACTGTTGAACATCACATCTGCGTGCTCTGAGAACGGCATAATCCATTTCTCCTCACCCAATCTGACAGAAGGCCAGCGCTTGATGGTATCGACAGCCGACACACCACGATAGCGGAAATCCCTCACGATACGGCGCACCAGACGATTGTCGGTGGTCGAGATGAAATGCTGCTTATCAAGTTTAATGCCCGTCAAAGCCGAGACAAAGACCTTGTATTTCTGCTCAGGGGGAATCTCGCTAGTGAGCAGAGGATTGAGTCCATGAATGCCCTCAAGCACCAATATCATATTGTCGGTAAGCTGCACATGCTTACCCTTGAACTCACGCTCACCAGTGACAAAATTGTAGGTTGGCAACGACACATCCTCGCCTGCCAGTATCTGCTTGAGTTGTTGGTTGAAGAAAGGCAGGTCAAGTGCATAAATCGACTCATAGTCGTATTCACCCTTCTCATCCAAAGGAGTGTGGTCGCGGTCCACAAAGTAATCATCCAGCGAAATGGCGAAAGGACGTATACCCGAAGCCGCTAATTGCACAGACAGACGCTTGCTGAAAGTGGTCTTTCCACTCGACGACGGACCAGCTATCAACACTATCTTCACATTGCCTCTATTGATGATTTCATCGGCAATTCTGGCTATTTTCTTCTCTTGCAAAGCCTCGGCCACTTTGATGAGCGTACCTGCCTCTCCACGTTCGATGACTCGATTAAGCTCACCCACTGTACTCAAGCCCGTGATGCGCAAAAGTTTGTGTGTGTCCTTGAAATTGGCTAGCATCTTGTCCTGACGCACAATGTCGCAGAGACGGTCAGGATGTTCTTCCTCTGGCACTCGGAGAAAAATACCGTCGTAGTATTTCACCAAGTCAAACAACTTCAGATAGCCTGTGCTCGGCACCAACGGACCATAATCAAGGTCGATGGTGTCGCCCAGTTTATAGTACTCATAATAAATATGGCCCAAACTCTCCATCAACAGCGCTTTGCTCTCCAACTTATATTTACGGAAGAGCGGGATAGCCTCTTCAGCAGTCAGTGTGTAATGGACAAAAGGCATGTCAGCCGCCACAATTTCGTGCATACGAATTTTCAGGCGTTCCACATCCTGAAGTGTCACATCACGCCCGATATCAAGTTTGAAGAAATAGCCGTTCGACACCGTTGCCTCGAAATCGAGTTTGCCCTCCTCGTCACCATACACATCATCAACTGCTTTCATCAGCACCATGAAGAGTGAACGTACATAAACCTTCATGCCATTATAGCGAGTGTAGTCGAGAAACTCCACCTGCTTGTTCTTATAGACTCTGTAATCAAGCCCCTCAACACGATTATTGACGTATGCACAGAGGGGAGGATAAGGTAATTGTACACCGAATTTGTTATAAATATCAAAAATAGTCGTTCCAAATTCAAAATTACCAGTTTTTTTAGTATTTTTGCAAAGTATTTGTATCATAAAAAACTTATATAAAGGTTAATCAAGTAAAATTGTAGGATAAACACCAACGACAAGTACCTGTTACTCTGAAAACAGCGTATGACTTGCGTGTTCAAAAATACAATTTTTTTCTCACACAGATCTATTTATTCTGAAAAATATTTTCTTTTTATGGATTATTTACCATTTTTGACCCTTATTGGTTCGGTGGCCCTGCTCATGTACGGTATGAAAGTGATGAGCGAAGGCTTGCAGAAAATGGCTGGTAGCCAGCTGCGAAAAGTATTGGGAGCGATGACCACCAACAGGTTCACTGGACTGTTAACCGGTGCTTTCATCACCACCTCCATCCAGTCTTCCACAGCCACAACGGTGATGACCGTGAGCTTCGTCAATGCAGGCATTCTCACATTGGCACAAGCCATATCAGTCATCATGGGTGCCAACATCGGTACCACGGCCACAGCATGGATTATGGTATTGGGAGGAAGTGGCAACTACATGGTGTTCGTAGTTTATGCCGCCATTACCGTCGCCATGGCATTGATTTATTCCAGCAAGAACAAACACAAGAACATCGGTGAGTTCATCATGGGATTGAGCCTTATGCTGCTGGGTCTCACCACCCTCAGCGCCAATGCCAAGAGCATGAACCTCGGTGAGAACGAAGCCGTCCTCAATTTCTTCGGTTCCTTGTCGGGATGGGGATACGGTTCCTACTTGCTCTTCCTGCTCATCGGTGGATTGCTCACTTGCGCTGTACAGAGTTCGGCTGCCATCATGGCCATCACCATGACACTCTGCTCCACAGGAGCCCTCGATATATATATGGGTATCGCATTGGTGATGGGTGAGAACATCGGTACGACCATCACATCAAACATCGTTGCCATGTCGGCAAGCACCCAAGCCAGACGCGCCGCTATGGCCCACTTAATTTTCAACGTCTTCGGTGTTATCTGGGTGCTCTGCATTTATACCTATTTTGTTCGCTTCGTCTGCTCCATCGTAGGTTACGACCCGACAGCCCCCATCGCCGACAAGTCTATACTCAATGCCGTGCTAGCGGCCTTCCACACCAGTTTCAATGTCTGCAACGTATTGATACTCATCTGGTGTATCAAACCCATTGAAAAGCTCGTCTGCATGATTATCCCCGACAAGAAAGACGAGTCGGGCGATGACTACAGACTTCAGTTCATCTCTGGCGGTATTCTTTCCACTGCCGAGCTTTCCATCATTGCAGCCAAGAAGGAAATCAGCTTGTTTTCAGAACGCATGCGCAAGATGTTCGGCATCACAGCCAACCTCACTGAAATCACTGAGGATAAGGAATTCAGCAAGCAATTCGCAAGGGTGGAGAAATACGAGACCATCAGCGACAACATGGAGTTGGAGATAGCGAGATACCTCAACCTCGTGTCGGAAGGCAGGTTGAGTTCTGAGTCCAAACTGAAGATACGCGATATGCTCAGGCAAATCAGCGAAATAGAGAGCATTGGCGACAGTTGCTACCACCTCGCCAAGGAAATCAGCAACAACCGCGAGAAGAAGATTGCCTTCAACGAAAAGCAGCAAGGACACATCAAGGCCATGTTTGAGCTCTGCGACGAGGCCATCGACAACATGCAGAAGATTCTCGATGGCGACCGCAATTCCAAGGTTATCCGTGAATCGTACAACCTGGAGAACGAAATCAACCACTACCGCACCCAGCTCAAGAGCCAGAACGTGCTCGACGTGAACAATGGCGTCTATACCTACGAGATAGGCACACAGTACCTCAACATCGTCTGTGAGAGCGAGAAACTCTGCGACTATGTCATCAACATTGTCGATATCTGCATTCACGCCAACGAGAAGAAGGCGATTTAGGATTCCATAAAGACATCAGGTTAACGCCTAGATATTCTTATCCTAGAATTGCCTATAGATTCCCAAAAAGAACAAGCGCCGTGGAAAGTTCCTGACTTTCAACGGCGCTTGTTCTCAGGTCAAAAAAAGGATTAGAAGATATAAGCCACAGACACCTGATGTGTTTGGTTCTTGAACGACTTGAACACTTTCTTGCCAGTAGAAACGGCGCTGCCATCCTTAATCTCCGAAGTCTCGCCCAATGGGAAGCAATAATTGTAACCTATCTCAAGATGGCCAAGCAGACGCACACCAGCGCCAAGATTCCAACCGAACTCAGATTTCTTCAGTTCATACTGACGGGTTGTCTCGCCCAAGTCCTTAAGGTCATAGGTCTTGCCGTCGAGGTTGAAAGAGAACTGTGGACCTGTAGCGAAATATACGCCTGCCAATGAGCCAAGTCCTACTTGATAGCGTACATTGATGGGAATGTCGATGTAGTTGAGGTGCTTAGTCATCTCAGCGCCACCTTCTTCCATTTTCAGGTTCCTTTGGTCAAAGAGCACAGAACCATCAACAGCAATACCGAGAGGAGTGGTGAATTGCGCAGTTGGACCTACAAAGAAACCCGTTCGGTTGTCCGACTTGATATCAGACTGTGAGAAACTCACCTTGTTAATGTTCAGACCTCCCTTGAGACCGAACTTCAACTGTGCGTTAGCTGGCATGGCTACTACCATAGCCACAGCAAACAATGTAATGGACAAAATCTTCTTCATAGCGTATTGTTTTTAGTTTGTTATTGATGTCTCAATTTCCGTGTGATTTGATGAGGAAGCGACACATCGCATTCCTACTGTTTGCAAAGATACTGAGTTTTACTTAAAAAATCTAACTCTCTAGAGATTTTTTATCGTCTTCTATCAATTTTAGCAGATGGTCAACCGCTTCTTCGGCAGGGATATTCTTCTCCACACATTCCTTTTTACGGTAAAGACTCACCTTCCCCACCCCGGCGCCAACATAGCCATAATCTGCATCGGCCATCTCGCCAGGACCATTCACGATGCAACCCATAATGGCGATTTTCAGGCTCTTGAGGTGAGAAGTGGCAGCCTTGATGCGCGCTATCGTGGATTCCAGATCGTAGAGTGTGCGTCCGCAGCCAGGACAAGAAATGTACTCAGTCTTGGTGAACTTCACTCGGGCTGCCTGTAGGATGGAATCAGCCAGGTCTGTCAGTTTTTCCTCGTTGAAACCGTCGTTTTTGATGACCAGTTGATGAGCCAAGCCGTCGATGAAGAGCGCACCCACAGCCATGGCGGCCTTCAGTTGCAGGAGTTCCCAGTCCGTTTCATGCAGTTCAATCGTCACTGTGTCGTCCGCTATTGCAGCCTTGGCTTCATGGCGCAACTTTGCACATTCCTCGATGGAATCGACCAAACGCCTAGCCACGGGGATTTCGCGTTCAGGAGCCTCGGAAAGCGAAACACGAATGGTGTCGCCGATACCTTCACAGAGCAAAGCTCCAATTCCGACGGCACTCTTGATGCGTCCGTCCTCACCCTCGCCAGCCTCAGTCACACCGAGATGCAAGGGGAAAGCCATACCTTCCTTATCCATCTGAGCCACAAGCAAGCGCACCGTGCGGACCATCACCACCGTGTTGCTTGCCTTGATAGAGATGACCACGTCGCTGAACTTCTCCTTCACGCAGATACGGAGGAACTCCATGCACGACTCCACCATACCTTCTGGAGTGTCTCCATAACGGCTCATGATGCGGTCGGAGAGTGAACCATGGTTCACGCCTATACGAATGGCACGATGATGCTCCTTGCAGATGTTGAGGAATGGCACGAAACGCTCCTCAATCTTCTGCAACTCAGCGGCATATTCCTCGTCGGTGTATTCGATATGCAGGAACTTGCGTCCCGGATCAACGTAATTGCCGGGATTGACCCTTACCTTGTCGGCATAAAGGGCAGCCACATCGGCTACAGCGGCATTGAAATGCACATCAGCGACCAAAGGGACATTGTATCCATCCTGCCGCAAGCCCTCGCTGATGTTCTTGAGGTTCTCTGCCTCACGGATGCCCTGGGTGGTCAGACGTACATACTCACCTCCAGCATCCACAATACGCTTGGCCTGTTCGATGCAGGCTTGGGTGTCAAGTGTGGAGGTGTTCGTCATCGACTGCAGTCTGATGGGGTTGGAGCCACCAAGCGGTGTGCCGCCTATCCTCACTTCCGATGATTTCCTTCGTGAATAATTGAACAAGTTCATGCCAGGAAAAGATTAGTTGGTCTTGTACTGGAATTTCAACTCTGATAGTTCTGAATTGGCTTTCTCAACCTTCTTGCGCAGACTGGCCTTGTATTCAGTGAAACGGTCGGCCACCAATGGGTCGGTCAAAGAAATAATTTGCACAGCGAGAATGGCGGCATTCTGAGCGGCGTTCACACCCACTGTGGCTACAGGAATACCTGGAGGCATCTGAACTATCGACAACAACGCGTCCATACCGTCAAGACATGAACCCTTGATGGGCACACCAATAACGGGCAAAGCGGTGTTGGCAGCTATCACGCCAGGGAGTGCGGCTGCCATGCCAGCACCAGCGATGATGACCTTGATACCGCGTGTCTGAGCGTCGTGAGCGAAACGTTCTACGGCATCAGGAGTGCGATGAGCGGAAAGAGCATTGATTTCAAACGGTACTTGAAGTTCGTCAAGCAATTTGGCAGCCTTCTCCATAATCGGAAGGTCGGAAGTGCTGCCCATGATAAGTGATACTAAAGGAGTCATTGTGTTATATAATATGCATTTACTAAAAATTCAGTCTGCTGATACTTGCTTCTGATTCCACACAATGGCGGATTTTCGACAAAGGTACAATAAAAAGTGGAAAAAAAGCCAACTCATATAGTTTATTTTGCATTTTTCATTTACAAAATAAACAAGAAAGCCTAAAGACGCCGAGTTTCGGAATGTACTACACTTCCTACACCATCCAAGTGGATAGCGTGAAGAGCATGGCGCAAACAAAACCGACAGCAAAGCCTACCACCACTTGCAGCAGACTGTGCTGACGGAGAACCATGCGACTGGAACCCACCAATCCTGAGAGCAGAATCAAGATACATCCTGGAAGAAGGGGGTTGAAGAAAAAGAGGTTGCTCAATGCGAAATCCACACCCGTCAGTCCACCCATACCCACCATGTGGATACTGATTTTCCATTTGAGGTTGATAAGGGTGCAAATGACCTGCGCGACCAAGGCTGCCACCACGATGTTGCGGATAAGCAAGGGCACGTGGGTCTTGTACATAAGGAGCAGACATGTGGCGTATGAAATAAGGGTCAGAACGTACGACACGTGAAGGTTCCTACGGTGTCCCATCTGCCAGCGCGACAACCTGTTGGTATGCTGGAAGACACGGATGCTCAACCAAGGTACAAGCACTGTGAAGCAAAAGACCACGAGGAGAACAAACAACTTGTAGTAGAGCGGAAAGAGCTTGAGATGACTGAACATAAAAAGCCCTATCAGCGACCACACAGGCACATAGAATGGTGAAAACACCATCGAGAGTAGCCTCGCCATCTGTATTTGCTGTTTGTCGGTCACGTCGTTATCTCCTTTCTGAGTCTTGCTTTGGGTATATTCATTTGGTCGCGGTATTTGGCCACAGTACGACGACTCACATTGTAGTTAAGGGCTTTGAGCATCTCGGTGATGGCCTCATCTGGCAACGGTTTGCTTTTGTCTTCTTCATCCACTAAGCGCTGAATCTCGTTTTTCACCTTTCTGATGTTGATATCCTCGCCCTCGGCATTGGTGCGCGCCCTACTAAAGAAATGTTTGAGCGGATACACACAGCCATCGATGGTGGCGTACTTGCTGTTGCAGACACGTGACACCGTCGAAATATCGAGTTTGGCGCGGTTGGCCACATCTTGAAGAATCATAGGACGGAGTTGGTCGTCATCCTGCGTGAGGAAGAACTCCTTCTGCAGTTCGATGATGGCCTTCATGGTCTTATAGAGCGTGTGGCGTCGTTGGTTGATGGCCTCAATGAACATCTTGGCAGAGTCAGCGTTCTGCTTCATGTAAGCGTAACCCTCTTTTTCCCACGGGGGCAACGTTTTACCACTCTTCTCGCAATTCTTAAGTTTATCGATGTAGTCTCGTCTGATATGGAGCGGAGGGATATTCCCCTCATTGAGCCTCATGCGAACTTCACCTTCCTCTATCTCGATGATGAAGTCAGGGATCACGGTCATCACTGTGTCAGACGCCGATTCATTAAGGGCTATACCTGGACGTGGGTTGAGGTGGGACACACCTTCAACAACGGCACTCATCTCCCCAGAAGTGAGGCCAAGACCTTCCATTATCTTGTCGAAGTTTTTGTTGACAAAGGGAGTGTAGTAGTCGGACAGAACCTTCCGCTCAAGTTCAAGCAAAGAACGTTTTTTTTGCACAGTATCATTCTCTGCCTTAGGAAGTTGAGAGAGAATCCTGTCTATCTGAAGGAGAAGGCACTCCCTGAGGTCGCGAGCGCCGATGCCTGGTGGATCGAACTGCTGAAGGATATGCAAGGCACGCTCCACTTCTTTCTCCGACACATCCCGGTTGTGGTAGAAAGCTAATTCATTAGAGATGTCGAAGAGCGACTTTTCGATAAACCCGTTGTTGTTGAGCGAACCGATAAGATACTCTAACAGATACCGAGTATCCTCATCCACGTCGTACTCACCAATCTGTGTTAACATATCCTCGATGAACGAACCTGTGTCGCCAATCGGCACTTCCGAGTTTTTCTCAACGCCATGATTAGCGATATTTACATCATCATCGGAATAATTGCCTATTTCATTTCCATTGGGATCAAGTGTCTCCATGATTTCCTCTGGTGTGTACCCCTCGTCTGCCGTGTCTTCGGTGTCCACATCATATCCATCATCTACACCCCCTCCATCGTTGCCTTCACCTCCTTCGACATCGTCTATGCGTCCTGCCTCAAGGGCATCGTTAGTGTCAACTTCATCCTTCACTCTCTCCTCTAGACTGGTCAGGGGAAGTTCGGTAAGGCGAACCAGAAGCAGTTGCTGTTGGGTGAGTTTCTGCTTTTGGACCATCTCCTGTCCCTGAACCTGTGTCTGTTGTTGTTTGTTTGGCATGACGAGTTATGATTTATTGAATACAATTGATGCGAATATAGCAAATTAACTCCAGCAATGTGGATTTAATTTGCTATTGTGAGAGATATATCCCGAAAAGACATCATCTCATCTTTTTTGGAGTCATTTCCTGCCCCCGAGATAAACCATGATGTAGTAGATGAGTGTAGCGAGTGAGCTGAGGGCGGCCACGACGTAAGTATAGGCAGCAGCCTTGAGCGCATCAGTAGCAGCGGCATGGGTTGAGCCGCTGGTCATACCGCTCTGCTCCAGCCATTTCAGTGCCCTGCGACTGGCATCGATTTCCACAGGCAAAGTGACGAAAGCAAAGAGTGTGGTCAAGGAGAAAAGGATAATGCCTATCAGCAACACGGTAGAATTACCTGTCCAACTCAGCAAAAGCATGCCAGCAAGCAACACCCAAGTCATGAAACTAGAAGCGTACGACACCGCCGGCACCAATTTCGAGCGAAGTGTCAGCGGTGCGTAGGCGCGTGCATGCTGTATGGCATGGCCACATTCATGTGCGGCCACAGCAGCGGCCATCACACTATTGCTCGAATAGACACCCTCACTTAGATTCACCGTCTTGGTGGCGGGATTATAATGGTCGGTCAGCATGCCCGATGTGCTGGTCACCTGAACATCTGTAATGCCGTTCTCATAGAGCATTTTCAACGCCACTTCGCGGCCGGTCAGACCACTGAAGGAACGAACCTGGGAGTATTTCTTGAACTTCCGCTGCAGATTGGCCTGAACCAACCAACTCACCAATGCGATTCCGATGAACAGAATCCAGTAAATGGCTGTACTTCCTAATGATATTCCCATAAGTAATATGATTAATGAAATTATCTAATAGTGTCAATACAAATTCCCTACTCTATAAAGATGCCTTTAGCCCACAGAATCTATCACCAATCTTCAATTATTTCTCACGAATAATCGTCTGAGCCCTGTCGGGTCCTACAGAAACGATGGCGATGGGGGTTTCCAATTCCTGCTCCAGGAAGGCAATATAGTCTTTGAAAGTCTGTGGGAACTCATCCTCGCTCTTCACCTCAGAGAGGTTAAGGTTCCAGCCTGGCAGTTCCTTGTAAACGGGTTCTATGCCGTCGCTGATGTCGTAGGGGAAGTAGTCGATTACCTCGCCATTCTTGAGTTTGTAGGCCACACAAGCCTTCACTGTAGGAAATCCGTCGAGCACGTCGCTCTTCATCATGATGAGTTTAGTCACACCATTGATGATGATGGCATATTTCAGTGCCACCAGGTCAATCCAACCACAACGGCGCTCACGACCTGTGACAGCGCCATACTCATGGCCGATAGCGCGGATTTTAGCACCTGTCTCGTCAAACAGTTCTGTGGGGAAAGGACCTGCGCCCACACGGGTGCAGTAAGCCTTGATGATGCCATAGACATCGCCTATCTTGTTGGGTCCCACACCCAGTCCTGTGCAAGCACCAGCACAAATGGTGTTGGACGAGGTCACAAAGGGATAGGAACCGAAATCAATGTCGAGCATCGTACCTTGTGCACCCTCGCAGAGAACGCTCTTGTTGGCTTTGAGCAAGGCGTTGATTTCGTGTTCGCTGTCCACCAAGGGGAACTGACGGAGATATTCTATGCCCTCGAACCATTTCTTCTCCACTTCAGTGATATCATAGTCCGTGAAGTCCAAGGCGCGGAGCATCTGCTCGTGGCGTGCTTTGTGGGCTGCGTATTTCGCCTCGAAATTATCGAGGATATCTCCCACGCGAAGACCATTGCGGCTCACTTTGTCGGTATAGGTCGGACCTATGCCTTTACCTGTGGTACCGACTTTGTTCTTGCCTTTCTGCGCCTCGTAAGCCTGGTCGAGGATACGATGTGTAGGCATGATGAGGTGTGCTTTCTTGGAGATGTGAAGACGCGATTTGAGTTCATGACCAGACTTCTCCAATGCCTGTGCCTCTTCCATGAAGAGGTCGGGTGCAAGCACCACTCCATTGCCAATAATATTAATCTTGTCGCCTTGGAATATTCCAGAGGGAATAGAGCGCAAGACGTATTTCTCACCTTCGAACTCAAGGGTATGACCCGCATTCGGGCCACCTTGAAAACGTGCCACTACATCATACTTTGGGGTAAGCACATCGACTACCTTGCCTTTGCCTTCGTCACCCCACTGCAGACCCAGGAGTACATCAATTTTTTCCATGTTGAATGATTATGTGTTGTTGTGTTATATTTTATTTGTTTATTTTCTCTTTTATTGGAGTTTTTCCTTGTTCCTTCACCCCACTTTTCGCCACGGCATCAGCCTTAGGCTTAGAAGATTTCTTCTTGTCGAGCCTCTTTTTTCGCCGATTGATATTGGACAGGCATTTGCTACAGAGCCCCGAGACGGTCAACGAGTACATAGATGGGTGAAAACGTTTGACAGACATCTCCTTGAGAAGCCTGCCCATGCTGTCGTTGCTGAAGCGTTCCAGCTTGCCACATTCAGTGCAGGCTTTATAGAAGTGGACCTGCCCTGGGATGTTTCGCTCGTAATACACCTTTGAGGGCATCTGGTTGCGCACCACCAGACCTATCCTCGCAAGCAAGTCAAGGGTGGTGTAGATGGATGCCCGACTTACCCTGAACTGCCCCTCCAGACGCTGGTAAAGCTGGTCGGCATCAAACAACCCGTCGAAGGAATAAACGGCATCGAGCACGGCATAACGTTCTGGCGTCTTGCGCTGGTGATGTTCCGACATGTAGTCTGTCAGCTTCTTCCGCGCTTCCTCTTTCAACGCGCTCTCATCTATGTCCTTAATCGGAGCCATATCTGTTCCAAATTACAAATTTACCACTTTTACACGATAGAACAAACTATTGGGCCTGTTTTTTATCCTTCATTCTCAAGATACTCCAGATAAGGACGCAATTCAGCCACCCTGTCAAAGCCAGAAGCCCTTAAGGCTTCCAAGGTATAGCGCCATCCCGACTCCGACAAAGAGGCGAATTGCAACAAAGCCTTCCAAGCAACATCGCGGAGAGGAGAGGGGTTGGAGAGCCAACTTATGGTACTTAGGGCATGGTCGACCAGTTCCTCTGCCAATCGGCCGGGAAGTTCCTCCTTGCGCATCAAGCGGATGATGGTATGGTAACCGCACATCTGCACAAACTCGCCTTCTGAGGCCATCCACTGGAATGCCTTCGGCAAAGCATAGGGAAGATGCTGGAACAAGTTCACGCTCACAATGCCAGCCATCTCTGCCGTAGAGATGCTCTCTACCCAGATGTCTGCGATTTCGGGATAGAAAGTCGTGACGGGTTGCAGCAAGGTGGCGACAATCTTTGATTCGCGGACATCTTCTTTCCACAGTTCCTGAGCCAGTTCATGGTCGGGTTCAAACTCGCTGGCAATGGCTTGTAGACGGGGCAGTTCGATGCCGAAGTTCAGACGATAACCAATGCCAGCGTCGCGCATGGATGTGGACGCCATGCCATTCATGTTGGCACGGAACTCCTTTTTCAGTTCGCGGATTTTCTCTCGGGTCTGTTCTGTCATCGCCTAAATTGATTGTTGATGGTGGTGTCGGGGAAGTCGGGGCTTGCCTGACTATTCGTTCACGTAAGGCAAAGTGGCGTAGTCGCTGCTGTAGCGGAGCATCTGATGGTCGTAGGCCTCGGTATAATCCAACTTGATGTCGGAAATCTCGCCATTGGCATCTTTCTCCACTCGGTACACAGGATTGATGAAG
>JAFXVU010000061.1 GCA_017534705.1 Bacteroidaceae bacterium | reverse complement strand
TCAGCAACACGTTGCCCAGTGTCTGACGCTCGCCGTTGCGGAAGTTGCTGAGTGTGTTGCGTTGCAACAGGTTGTTGATAGCGGTATAATCGAATGCCGACACCTCGTTGGAGGTGGTGGTTTTGCTTTCGCCAGTGATAAGATGTGCCAACTGCCTGGGGGTAGGATTGGCAAAGACATCGCCGTAGGCCACGTGCAGTCCTGCCTTGTCGGCCTCTATGATGACACGGGTGACCACAAGCGAGGTACCTCCAAGCTCGAAGAAATTGTCAGTGGCTCCAACTTTATCAATCTGCAGAATCGAGGCGAAGATGTTGCAGAAAGCGCACTCTGTTTCATTAGCTGGGGCCACGAACGCTGATGTCAAGGCAAGCTGAGGTTCTGGCAGTGCCTTCACGTCAGTCTTGCCGTTCGGAGTCATAGGCATCTCATTCAGCTGGAGGTAAGCCGTTGGCACCATGTATTGTGTCAGGCTCTTTGAGATTTCAGCCTTCAGTTGGTCGGGGGCAATTTCACGGTCGGCGGTATAATAGGCGCAAAGATGCTCTTTGTCGTTAAGTTTGCGGATGAGGATGACCACTTTTTTCATTCCCTCTACCTTCAGCATCACATTCTCTATCTCGCCGAGTTCAATGCGCAAACCGCGAAGTTTGATTTGATGGTCTGTACGACCGAGAATCACCACATCGCCATCGGGTAACCACTTGGCATAATCGCCTGACTTGTAGATACGGGTGGGAGAGCAGGCACCATCTGGTGTGTAGTCGACGAAGCGTTCACGCGTCATCTGGTCAAGGTTGTTGTAGCCACGTGCCACACCTCGACCGCCGATGTACAGTTCGCCCACCACACCAACGGGCAGCTCGTTGCCGTCGCTATCCACTATAAATTCAACTACATTCAACTGGGGTTTGCCAACAGTCACGAGGTCGGCATGCGTCAGTTCTTTGTTGTTCGAAGCCACAGTGATTTCTGTCGGGCCGTAGCAGTTGAAGATACGTGCCTTGGTCGTCTCGCGCATCTGCTTCAGCAACTGGTCGGAGAATTTCTCACCTCCTGCACGGCAAATATCGACATGGCTGATGGCTTTGCGGAAATCATCACTCGTAAGCCATGCCTGCCAGCGTGATGGGGTGCCAGACACCATGTTGATGTGCTGCTCATTGATCAGTCGCGCCAAGTCAAGTGGGTTGTTGGCTTGCTCCTCGGTGGCGAGAATAAGTGTTTTACCATTGAAATATGCCATGCCGATGTCTTGAAGGGCTGCATCGAACGAGATGGTTGTGACGCTGAGTATGCGTTGAGCGTCGGTCAGCACACCATTGGCGAACACATTGGCGGGATGGCCGTAGAGATAATTGCAGATGCCCTCATGGCGCAGCATCACGCCCTTAGGCCGTCCTGTGGAACCGCTTGTGTAAATCAGATAGGCAAGGTCGTCACCTGTTAATTGAACATTGGCCATTGACCATTGGACATTATTGGCGAGCAAATCCTCTACGTCGATGGCTTTCTCTGCAGGAACAGAGTCGAGGCGGTCGGTCGTGGTGATGATGAAACGTGCCTCGCTGTCTTCAAGGATGAGTTTCACTCGGTCTGCGGGATATTCAGGGTCGCAGGGAATATAAGCGGCTCCTGCTTTGAGTACGCCAAAGAGTGAGAGAATCAGTCGGCTCGTACGAGGCAGTAGCAATGCTACACGGTCGCGTTCTTGAACTCCACGTTCTCTTAGGGCCGCTGCGATATGGTCGGTAAGTTCATTCATCTCTTGATAGGTGAATGTACCGTCAATAGCCACAAGGGCTTCTTTGTCAGGCTGTTCCTTGGCGAAATGAGGAATACACTCGTGCATGAACTTGAAAGGAGCGTCACCCGTGGCTGTCTGGCGCAGGTGCGACAGTTCTTCTTCCTGACTATTGCTCATGATGGAGAGTCGTCGAACCTTGCCTTCGGGTTGTGTCATCATGCGCTCTGCTACGGCTACGATGCTTTCTGCCAACGCATTGCCTAAACGGGATGAGTAGAGAGAATCGTCGTATTGAACCACCACACCTCTTGTCTCTATCTTGATGTTGATGGGGAATTTAGGCACGTTCAATTCCAGAAGTTCTTGACCCACAGGTTTTCCTGCAACACTATATGAAGACAGGACGCCTACTTGATAGGCGAAAGCGATAGAGGGGCGGAAACCATAATCGGTGGCGATACGCGCGAAAGGATAGTCCTCATGGCGTAAGGTCTGGTCAAAAGTTTCGCTGGCTTGTTTCAGGTACTCCTTGACGCTCACATCTTCTACATACAGACCAAGGGCAAGGGTGTTGACAAACATACCCACTGTATCGGCGATTTTGAGGTTCGAACGCCCGCTGCTGACGGTACAGAGATACACTTCACGGTTGTTGGTGTAGCGCGACACCACGTAAGCTGAAGCAGCGAGGAAAAGATGTGCGGGAGTGATTTCGTGCTGACGGCAGAAAGTATTGGCTTTGTCGTAGTCGGGCAGGCAGACAGCCTCTCCGATAAGCCCCTGTCGGTTGTTCTTAGGCAAGTCTGAAGGTATCTCGCTGGCTCCTTCACAGGTTTTCAACTTCTCGGCGAAGAACTGCTGTGAGGATTGGAACGTGTCTGTCGATTCTGCTTTCTGTTGGTCGGAGACGAAGTCGAGATAGGTGTAACTCTCTTTTACGACTGTTTTACCTTCCATAGCAGCATGGATTTCGCGGATGAGCAAATCTGCTGAACCACCGTCGAAGACGAGGTGGTGGATATCCATGAGCAAATAGACGGTGCGCTCTGTCTTAACGACCTCAAAACGGTAGAGTGGTGCCTTCTGCAAGTTGAAAGGACGAACGAATTCATTCTTATAGGTGACCAGGGCATCGTCTGTCATTTCTGTGATAGGTACCTCCACGGCTACACTCCTTTCCAAAGTCTGGATGATATCGGTGTCTTGTGTGGTGAAATGGACACTGAGTTCGGGATGGCATTCCACCACGCGCTTCACGGCTTCAGCCAGTGCCTGTGCATCTGTGCCTTCGGGATAGGTCAGCAGATAAGGGATGTTATAGATGGTGGATGTCGGGTTTTTCAAACAGTCGAAATAGACACCAGTCTGGGCATAAGAGAGGGGTGCGTTAATGACACTCTGCTGTGGATTGTCGGCCGCGGCCTTTTCTGAAGGTACAGACTGGGCGGTACCTCCAGCGAGCATGGATTTCAGTATCTCATTCTCAATGCTCTGTAAGGTGCCGGTTTTCACCAGCGAACGGGAATCAAGGGTAACGCCGAAACGCTTGTTGATTTGAACGGCCAGTTTGATAGCGGAGATGGAGGTCAGTCCAGCATAACCGAGGACGGTGGTTACACCAAATTCTCCGTTGTTCACGATTTCTGCGATAATCTTGTGCAGTTCCTCTTCGAGTACATTCATGGGTACGTTGCTCTCCACTACGGCTTCGGCTTTCCTCTCTGGTTTGGGCAATGCTCGTTTGTTCACCTTTTGGTTCTGGTTCAGTGGAATGTTGTCTATCTGCATGGTCACGGCAGGTACCATGTAGGGCGGCTTCTGGTCGAGGATGAAGTTGTTGAGTGCTTCGATGTCAATTTGCTGGTCGCTCACGATATATGCGGCGATGAATTTACCGCCTCCCTCTTCATCAAAGGCCTGGACTGTGGCGTCCTTGATGCCAGGGAAATCACGGATAACGGCTTCCACCTCTTTCAGCTCGATGCGGAAACCACGTATTTTCACCTGACCGTCGCGACGGCCAACAAACTGTATGTCACCAGAGGGCAGGTACCGGACGATGTCGCCTGTGCGATATGCCCTTGCGTATTTCTTGCTGTCGCTTGAGGATAGGAAGGGGTTGCCGATAAAAACCTCTGCAGTCTTCTCTGGACGGTTCAGGTAGCCTTGACCCACTTGCGGACCAGCAACCCACAACTCACCTGCAGCTCCAACGGGAAGTCGGTGCCCATAACTGTCCACCACGTAGAGACGAACATTGTCGAGGGGGTGGCCGATGGGTATTTCCTTCATTTTACGGTCCACTAAGAATTGCGTGATTAAGATGGTGCACTCCGTAGGGCCATAAACATTATAGAACTTGTAACCGGTAGGTGGTTTGATGGAAGCCAACTTCTCACCACCTGTGGACAGGAAGTGAAGTGAGTGGTTTTCGATGCCCGAAGCGAATTGGTATCCTACTTGTGTGGTCATGAAAGAGTGGGTGATTTGGTTCTGTTCGAAGTATTCGTTGAGGGCGATGAGGTCGAGACGCAGTTCCTCGGGGATGATATGCACGGCGGCACCACAGGTCAGGGCAGGATACATATCCATCATGCAGGCATCGAAGCCGTAACTGGCGTATGCGGCAACATGATGCTCGGGTTGCAGACCATAGAAGTTCTGATACCAATGGCAGAAGGCCACAAGATTGCCATGGGTAAGACGGCATCCTTTGGGCACACCAGTTGAACCAGAGGTATAGAGCAAGATAAAGAGGCTGTCGGGAGTCGGGCCAGCAGGTTGCGAAGGTGTTTCTGCACAGGAAGAAAGTTCTTTGGTCAGAAGCACATCGCCTTTGTATTCGTCAACAACCTGGCGCAGTTCCTCATCGGCTATCAGCAGCTTGGCATTGGCATCCTGCATCATGAAGTTCAGTCGCTCTTTCGGGTATGAGGGGTCTAGGGGTTGATAAGCACAACCTGCCTTCAGTATACCGAGTGAAGCAATGGCCATCCACTCACAGCGAGGGATGAGCACCGACACCACATCTTCTTTTCCTATGCCCTTTGAGGCGATGTGGCCAGCGATGCGTTCACTGATTTCATCCACCTCGCTGTAGGTGTAATGCTTGTCCTTGTACACCACGGCGATGTTGCCGGGTGTGGCTTTTACTTGCGTGCGGAAAAGGGATACGATGGTTTGGGTGGCATCGTAATCCACATCGGTTTGATTAAAAGTGTCAAGCGTCTTCACTTGAGAAGCGGTTGCGATGTTGATGTCGCTCAGATGCTTACAAGTAAGGAAACCTTCCACCACTGCTTCGTAACTCTCGAGGAATTCACTGACCAATTCCTCAGAATACTCGTTAGAATGATATTCCGCCTTGGCGCAGTAATGACCGTCGCGGATGAATGTCTTTAAGTAGAAAGGTGCATCGAGTGTACTGTTGCCGATGCGCTCTGCTTTCATCGGCATTCCGCCCATCTGGTCGTCTGAGAAAATCATGCCATGCCATGCGAACATAGTGTTGGCCTGGGGATTGAGGTCGGTCATCAAGTCGCTATAGGAGTAGATGTCGTGTTCACGGCAGCCGCGCATCTGTTCCTGACCTTCCTTTAAGAATTCGAGCACAGTGGTTTCGTCGTCAAATTTGGCATAGACAGGTAGTGTCTTGACGAACATGCCTATGGTGTAGGCCAGGTCTTTATTATTTCGTCCATTGTACACAGTGGTGAAAAGCGACATCTTCTCGTTGTTGAACTTGGCAAGCAGGAAAGCGTATGCTGAGGTGAAAAGAGTGCTTCTGAAGATGCCATGCTGGTGGCAGAAGGCGTCAACACTGTTCATGGAAGTGATGAGCACGCGTGTCTGGTTACCTTCGCTCACTGTTGTCTCTTCTTTGTCAGGAAGGAGAGGGGTGAACACGTCTCCGCAGTCAAACTGGCTGGCATACCATTTCTTGGCCTCCTCAAAGGCTGGTGATTGGCGGTCTGTTTGTTCACGAACTGCAATCTCGGCGAGTGTCAATGCTTCCTTCTCAGGTGCCATGCCATGATAGGCCTTGTCAATGGCGTTAAGCATAAGTTTCATCGATGTGCCGTCAACGATGATGTGGTGGTAGTCGATGAACAGGTAAAGGTGGGCGCTGTCGCGCAGTATGCGGATTCGGAACAACCGGTCTCCATAGAAGTTGAAGGGCATCACCAATGCTGTTTTTTGTGAGTCGATATCGGTGATGTCTTCCAGTATGGGAGTCCACGTCTCGAAGTCATGGATGTCGATGCATTGTACGGGTTCCCCATTATCGTCAATTGCAATTCGTGTGAAGAGAGTGGGGTGGGCTTTCACTGCTGTTTCTACGGCCTTGAGAAGTCTTCCTTCGTCGAGGCTTCTGTCGAGTGTGTAGAGATAAGGCAGGTTGTAGCAGATTTCTCCGCTGTGCTGGGCACTCTCTACATAGATACCGTATTGTGTCTTGCTTAAAGGAAATGTCTGTTTCATAGTGATAGGTTGTTATATAAGATAGGAAGTTTTATGAATAATGAATAAAGGGGAGGGGTATGAGGAGTAGTTAAAGTCTAATGTTCATTGTTCAAAAATGCGATTAAGCGAGAGCAGAGCCGAACTTGTTCGAGCTATTCCGAGCGTGAGCATTTTATCTAATGTTCAATGTTCAATGATTACCATTTTGTGGTGAATATGCGAGGGGATACGACTAAAGAGAACCATCCCCATCGAAGTTGGTTGTTTTGGTCGGCGCGTTTC